>JBEBHV010000303.1:0-1521 GCA_040080715.1 Rickettsiales bacterium
TTGCTCCTTTCGACTCTCGGCGGTTGTGGTGATGTGGTGCGTAATATCATGATGTGTCCTGCGCCGATTAAAGACAAAATCCACGCTAAACTGGAAACTGATGGCTATAAGCTTGCTTCGCACTGCGCGCCAAAAACCAGCAGCTATTATGAGGTGTGGTTGGATGGTGAAAAGCTGCATGATTATAAATTCAACCCTACCCCCCTCCTTCCTCCCCCCGCAAGCGGGGGGAGGTTAGGTGGGGGGAGTGTAGCTGAGCCTCTTTACGGCGATACCTACATGCCGCGCAAATTTAAAATTGCTCTTTCCACTCCTGAAGATAACTGCGTTGATGTTCTAACCAATGACCTTGCTATTATATCGCTATTTAATGGGCAGGAGCATGCTGGTTATAATTTCGCGCTTGGTGGTGGGCTAGGAATGAAGCACGGTAATGCAAAAACTTTTGCCCGCCTCGCCACGCCAATTATGTATGTGCCGAATGAGCTGTTTATTCCAGCGACAGAGGCGGTGATAAAACTCCAACGTGACCATGGCGACCGTACAGACAGACAACATGCGCGCCTGAAATATGTAATAGCTGAAAAAGGTGAGGCGTGGGCAAAATCAGAGCTGGAAAAATATATCGGGCGCGAAATGGATGCGCCAAAACCTATGGGAAAATTCGCGGTGGAAGACCATATCGGATGGCACGAGCAACTAGATGGTAAATGGTTCTTGGGCGTGCCGATTTCCAGCGGGAGGATTGTTGATAGAGAAAATGAGCAGATTCGTACAGGACTGCGCGCTGTGATTCTTGAATATGGCATGAATCTAGCCCTCACCGCTGACCAGAATATTATCCTTTGTGATATTGAAGAAGGTGAAAAACCCCGCATTGAAAAAATCTTGCATGACCATGGAGTAAAACTGGGCAGCGATATAACGCCTGTTTATCGCAATATGCTGGCATGTGTTGCTTATCCGACTTGCGGCAAAGCTCTTGCTGAAGCCGAACGCGTAAAGCTTCCTCTTGTTGCCGAGATTGAAAAAGTTATGCAGCAACAAGGAGTACTTAATGAAAAAATTTCTATCCGCATTGCTGGTTGCCCTAACGGTTGTTCGCGTCCGACAGTCGGTGATATTGGCATTGTCGGCAGAATGCCCGACCATTATGCAATCCATATTGGTGGCGACTTCGCTGGCACACGTCTTAATGAAAAAATCTTTGATAAAGTGCATTATGATAATATCCCAGCAGCACTTTCTCCAATGTTCGCCCTGTGGAAAGATAAGCGAAATTCAGGTGAAGAATTTGGTGATTTCTGCACCCGCTATGGCATTAATGAAGTAAAAAAATATGCTGTGGAACAACTAAATGTTGATTGGGCGAAATAAAATGTTCCCCATCGCCCTTGACCTCACAAAAATTCCTATTCTGCTGATTGGCGAAGGCGAGGCTTTTGAAAAACGCCATAAGCAATTGCTTGAGTATGGGGCATCTCTTACTTCTCCCTCCCCCCTTGCGGGGGAGGGTTAGGG
>JBEBHV010000093.1:0-7249 GCA_040080715.1 Rickettsiales bacterium
GGTAAAGACCTTATTTCCAAGTTTTTTGCGTATATTAGTAGAGGAGTTATGGTCTCTCTTCAGATGGATAAAACGCAGCGATGGTGTTCTATTATTACAGCTATAATTGCCGTTGTTAAGCAGGAAACGCCACATTCTCTGGTATGTTTTACTGGATAAGCTCGTGAATGAATAGGGGGAGCGGTCAAATACCACCACAGGCATGAGCTTTAAAATTGATTGCCAGTGTTGCCAGTGGTGAAATGTGGCTAAATTATCAGCTCCCATCATCCACACGAAATTTGTTCCTTGATAGCGTTTCTGCAGTTTTGAAAGGGTTTCATAGGAATATTGCGTATTCATTTTCTGCTCTATATCTGATACAAAAATACGTCTATTACCCTTGGTTATTTTTTTTGCAAACTCAAAACGCTCCTTGTAATCCGCCATGCCACCGACTGGCTTTAAAGGATTTTGCGGGCTTACCAGCCACCATACCTCGTCAATTCCGAGCGCATTAAGAGCATACTTGCTTATGTGCAGATGCCCAAGATGTGCAGGGTTAAAAGAGCCGCCAAGCAAGCCTATAACACGGTTTTTGGTATAAATTGGTTTCAAGTTTTCAATTCTTTTCTATGCCCGAAGCTGCCCATTACCATGCACAACATATTTGTAAGTTGTAAGTTGTTGCGCGCCTACGGGTCCGCGTGCGTGTAACTTGCCAGTGGAAATTCCAATTTCCGCGCCAAAACCAAATTCACCACCATCTGCGAATTGTGTTGATGTGTTATGCATCACGATCGCGCTGTCAACTTCACGCAAAAATTGCCGCGCCACTGCAGTTTCCGAGGTAATGATTGCATCAGTATGGTGCGAACCATAATGGTTGATATGATATATAGCTTCCATTTCATTTTTTACAATTTTTACCGAAATGATTGCTGCCAGATATTCAGTATACCAGTCATCCTCGCTGGCTGGTTTAATGCGTTTGTCTATGTTTTGCGAAGCTGCATCACCCCGTATCTCACAGTCGGATTTAATCAGTTCATCTACAAGGATTGGCAACGCCTTATCGGCTATCTCTTCATCAATCAGCAATGATTCAGTCGCCCCGCAAATTCCTACCCTCCGCATCTTGGCGTTCAGCAAAACATCCTTTGCCATATTTATATCTGCTGATTTATGAATGTAGGTATGACAATTTCCATCAAGATGTAAAATGGTAGGTATCTTACTCTGTTCTTGAATCAGTTTAGTCAGGGAATGACCGCCACGTGGAATAATCACGTCAATCATGCCATTCATAGATAGCATTTCAGTAACAGCTTCCCGTTCACGGGTAGGCACAACCTGCACTGAGTCAACAGGGATTTTGGCAATTTCAAGCCCGTGATGCAGGCATTGCACAATAGCTTGTGCCGATTGCAGGCATTCTGAGCCAGCACGGAGTATAACTGCGTTTCCCGATTTAATGCACAAAGCAGCAGCATCCGCCGTCACATTCGGGCGTGATTCATAAATCATCCCGATAACTCCGATAGGAACACTGACCCGCTGCAGAACCAACCCATTAGGGCGATCCCATTCTTCCATAATCCTGTTAACCGGGTCGGGGATGGTGCAGATGGTTTCCAGACCTGCTGCCATAGCTTCAATACGTTTTTCATCAAGCCTTAGCCTGTCCAGCATGGCGGTATTCAGACCTTTTTCTTTCCCGAATTCCAGGTCTTTTTTGTTTTCCGATATTATGTATTCACTGCGTTCGCGTAAGGCTATTGCTGCTTGCGCTAAAGCCATATCCTTCTGTTCGTTTCTGGCTTCAGCAAGCAACCGGCAAGCAAGGCGCGCACGTTTTCCCATATCCTGCATTAATGCATGGACGGCATTGTAGGAAATATCAGGCAATGTGTGTGGTTCTATTTTCATGGTGAAGTTTTATAGCAAATCGACTGAAATGTCATCTTTTATTCATAACTTTTATTCATAAGTTACGGTGATTTATTTGCTTTACTGATTTCTGGGGAATTTAAGCATAATAGGCACAAATAAAAAAGGGTGGCAATTTCTTACCACCCTTTTAAAGCAATCAGTGTTTTTTATGAAATGAATTAGTAGTCCATGTCCATTCCACCCATACCGCCCATACCACCCATTCCGGCAGCACCAGCACCGCCAGATTTTTTATCTTCTGGAGCATCAGCAATGATAGCTTCAGTGGTGATAAGCAGGCTGGCAACAGAAGCCGCACCTTGCAGAGCAGCACGTACAACCTTGGTTGGGTCGATGATACCAGCTTTGATGAGGTCAACATATTCAAGTTTCTGGGCATCAAAACCAAAATTGGTTTCGGTGCTTTCAAGCAGCTTTCCGGCAACAACCGCACCATCAAGACCAGCGTTTTCAACAATCTGGCGCAGCGGAGCCTGAAGCGCGCGGCGGATAATGTTGATACCAGCTTTCTGGTCGTCATTTTCAGCTTTCAATTTGTCAAGAACTCGGGAAGCATAAAGCAGGGTAGAGCCACCACCCGGTACGATACCTTCTTCAACAGCAGCGCGGGTTGCATGTAGTGCATCGTCAACGCGGTCTTTGCGTTCTTTAACTTCGATTTCACTTGAACCGCCAACTTTAAGGATAGCAACGCCACCGGAAAGTTTTGCCAGACGTTCCTGCAGTTTTTCGCGGTCATAATCAGAAGTGGTTTCAGCAATCTGAGAACGCAACTGAGCGCAACGGGCTTCGATATTTTTCTTATCGCCAGCACCATCAACGATCGTGGTGTCATCCTTAGTGATAACAACTTTCTTTGCACGTCCCAGGCTTGCAACAGTAACGGTTTCAAGCTTAGTTCCGAGGTCTTCGCTGATAACTTCGCCAGCGGTAAGAGAAGCAATATCATCAAGCATTGCCTTGCGACGATCGCCAAAGCCAGGAGCTTTAACCGCAGCAACTTTCAAACCGCCACGCAATTTATTCACAACAAGAGTTGCAAGAGCTTCGCCTTCAACATCTTCTGCGATGATCAAAAGTGGACGTTGAGATTGCACAACAGCTTCAAGCAATGGCAGCATTGGCTGTAAGCCAGAAAGTTTTTTCTCGAAAATCAGGATATATGGATTATCAAGCTCAACCACCATTTTCTCAGCATTGGTCACGAAATATGGAGAGAGGTAGCCACGGTCAAACTGCATACCTTCAACCACATCAAGCTCAAATTCCAAACCTTTTGCTTCTTCAACGGTGATAACGCCTTCACGACCAACTTTTTCCATTGCGTCGGCGATTTTTTCACCAACTTCCTTGTCGCCATTGGCAGAAATAGTCGCAACCTGCGCCCACTCAGCTTTAGAGCCTACTGGTTTGCTTTTCGATTTGATTTCTTTGATAACCGCTTCAACCGCAGCTTCAATGCCACGTTTTAAATCCATAGGATTCAAGCCAGCCGCAACTGCTTTGCTGCCTTCAGTGAAAATTGCTTGCGCTAACACTGTTGCAGTGGTTGTGCCGTCACCAGCTAGATCCGCTGATTTGGTAGCCACTTCACGCAGCATCTGCGCGCCCATATTCTGGAATTTGTTAGATAGTGAAACTTCTTTGGCTACGGTCACACCGTCTTTGGTGATACGTGGCGCGCCATAAGCTTTTTCAATAACAACGTTACGTCCACGCGGTCCAAGAGTTACCTTTACCGCATTGGCCAATTTTCCAGCACCGATTAAAATTTGCTCACGTGCTTCTGAGCCATATCTAAGTTCTTTTGCAGACATATTTATCTCTCCGTTTGTTGTAATCCTGTGGGCTACGAAGTAGCAGCACAGGATCTGTTAATATTAGAAACTAAATTGTTAGAGATCCTGTGCTAACGCTTCGCGTTCCACAGGATTTTAGCATTAAGCTGCTTTCTTAGCTTTGCCTTCGTCTTCAATGATGCCGATAACATCCGATTCTTTCAGAACCAGATATTCTTTGCCATCAAGCTTGATCTCACTGCCAGCCCACTGGGTAAACAGGACGATATCGCCCACAGCAACATCAACCGGAATACGTTTACCGTTTTCATCTTTTGCACCCGCACCAACAGCAATAACTTTACCCTGCTTTGGTTTTTCCTTGGCGTTGTCAGGAATAATAATGCCCCCGGCAGTTTTAGATTCCTGTTCAATCCTCTCAACAACGAGACGGTCAGCTAACGGTTTAATCTTCATGAGATTCTCCTAAACTAATTGGTTAAAAATACTGGAACATAATCATAACTGCAAAATTGTCAGTTATGTACCTGTTGTGTAGGTGATATAAGTAAACGTCACTATGTTTCAAGTGCTATATTTATTTTTTATTTATTTTATTGCCCGAATATTACCAAAAATGCTTAAATGCATTGAAAAATAACAAAAAGGGGGGCTATGCCTGAATTACCAGAGGTTGAAACCGTAAAAAATGGTCTTGAATCTGCTCTTATTGGAGCAGTAATATCTGGTGTAACCTTAAGACGCAGTAATTTGCGCACGCCATTTCCTAAGAATTTTGAAAAAACTCTGACCGGACGGAAAATCACCGCTATTAAGCGTCGCGCTAAGTACCTGCTGTTTTATTTTGATAATGCCAAGTCTTTACCAGATATTGTTTTAATTGCTCATCTGGGAATGACCGGACGTTTTTCCGTAAAGTCTCCGTCATTGCGAGGAGGCGTAGCCGACAAAGCAATCCAGAAAAAATCTAGGTTAAAGAAAGATGGATTGCTTCCTGCCACGCCTACGGTTCGCAGTCGCAATGACGAGCTTGGTGTCCATGACCATGTGATATTCGATTTTAACGATGGAAGGCAGCTTATCTATAATGATCCGCGCCGTTTTGGGTTGATGGAATTATGCAAACGCCAAGAACTTGAACAACATAAATTATTCGTGCATTTAGCACCGGAGCCACTTGAAGAAAAATTTACGCCAGCCTATCTGCAAAAATCATTAAGCAAACGCGAAACTCCTATTAAACCAACAATAATGGATCAGAAGATAGTGGTGGGAGTTGGTAATATCTACGCTAATGAAGCGTTGTTTATGGCTGGAATATCTCCACTAAAACCGGCAAATACAATAGGTAAAAAAATACCGGAACTTATTAGCTGCATCCACTCCGTGCTGAATGATGCGATTAAGGCTGGCGGTTCCACCTTGAAGGATTTCGCGCATGTATCTGGTGAGTCAGGATATTTTCAACATAATTTCCATGTTTACGGACGTGAAGGAAAGGCCTGCAGCAAATGCAAAACCGCCATAATATCGATACGTCAGGCGGGAAGGGCGACATTTTATTGCCCCAAATGCCAGAAATAAGCATTGCTGGGGCTATTGCCGTATATTATTTTTCATGTTATGCTGTTAACCGTTAAATAACAGCATTTTATACAGGTGTAAATTTTGTCAGCAAAAACCATTATAATCCTAAGGCATGGGCAGGCAAAAAACGCGGGGATTAGTGAACACGATCATAACCGCGCTCTTACCGCAAAAGGCAGGGAAGAAGCTATGGAGGTTGGAGAAACAATGGCGGATAATGGCTTTATTCCCGATTATGTTTTATGTTCTACGGCAACTCGCACCCGCGAAACCCTTGCCGAATTACAAAATTCTTTTCCTGAACCGCTATCAGTTACTTATAGCCAGAAAATTTATAACGCCTCAGAGATTGATTTAATAAATCAAGTGGTAACTATTCCAGAAAATACTAACAAATTACTGCTGATAGGCCATAACCCAGGATTATATCAATTGGCTCTGGCTCTGGCAAAAGGAGGGGATAAGCAAATGCATAATGAGTTGCAAATGCAGTTTCCGACTTGCGCGCTGGTTGTAATTAATTTTGAAGGTGAATGGCAGAATATAGCCCATGCCCATAGCAAACTTACACTTTTTGCTACTCCACAAAAACAAATTATGGCCTGATGCGGTAAAATCACTTTTGAATCATAACCCCAAATGGGACAAACATTTCTTTTCCAGCAATTGTCATATGTGCAAACATTTTTACATAACCTGCCTGTGTTGGAGTTATTTTAAATTTGACATCCGGTCCTTCGAATAATGGTAAACGTGGGTCAATTTCCTGCATTGCTGTTATTGCGTGAATATTGTCATCATAAAACCCAATCAGGCTGAAATATTCAGCCGAAGAATATTGCTTTGCAATTGATTCCATAGACCATTTTACCGGGTTATTTTGAGAATCGGTAATATTCAGGTTTACAACAGATGTTTGACCAGCTTGCGGCGGAACATCAAATGATAAGGTAAAATTATACCCATTCATTGCCTTTGTATGAGATTCTATACGTTCAATAAATGCAGCGTCTTTTTCTCCTAGCCAGCCTACAAGTAATTCCTGTTTATTCGTTGCATAGGTGGTTATATCTGCCCAAGCCATATAGCTGCCGGTTATTTTAGGAGTAAATGTAAAATTAAAGGTGTAGGGTGTAATGCTTGTTTCAGGATGCAAATGCTGTATGTCTGTAAATGTTGGGTCAACCAGCCACAAATGAATTCTCTGTTTATTGCGAGATACCAAGTTGTCCAGCGTAACTGCATCTCCGCTTGTTATATCACGTACTATTACGGTTCCGGTTACAGGTTTTCCTGCTATTAATTCACCATCCGTTAGTGCTTCTAATGTTTTGGTTATGGCAGCATTATCAGCAGCATAAACGGTTGTGGGAAGCAACAAAAAAAATGCAAACAGAATATTTTTCAAAAAATAACTAACCATAGCTTAACTAACCTCCAATAATTAAGAAAACCAACGTAATGCTAGCGGTTATTGCTGGAAGTAAGCGTGCTGGAAACATTGCTGAAGGAAGTAACAATCTGCTGACCTGCCATATTTGAAGCAATAACCCCAACTATCGACACCAAAGCAACTATCAGCGCATATTCTATGGCAGTAGCCGCACTTTCATCTTTCAAAAACATAGATAAAGTTTTCATGATATTCAATACTTTCCCTGTGTCATTTCTGTGATTATAACATAAATACAACCCAAATAACAGATTTAGTATAAGGCAATATCATAAATATGTGGTTAATTATGAGGAAAATTTTAATATGCCTGCATATCTGCAACCGCCCCAAAGGGTTGTTTAATTTCGTTTTATATCACATAAAACCAGATAATTCATCAGGGCAACCGCATATATTATGAAGAGTTGATTAACTCGGCTCTGTAATCATTGTGGAGTGCGGCTTTGAGGCGTTTGGTTTTGAGTGATCCTTTACG
>JBEBHV010000094.1:0-7236 GCA_040080715.1 Rickettsiales bacterium
CCTGCTATGGTAACATCCGTGGCAGGGATAGCACTAAGCTCTACTGCCCAGGTATTTACCGAAGTTTTCAGAAAATTCATATTTACCGAATGCTTTAATCCATTATTATCAACAATATCTACAGAGCGGTTAAAATGCGACTGTATAGCCCCGCTGGTCATATTGCTGGCAGCGACCGCCGGATCATATAAAAGCAGTTGTGTCGGCGTACCATTTACGCTGCTCGAAGCAAGCGTGAAAGTCGCTGCATTTCCATTCATACTATCATAAACCACCTTGAGAGTATGACCGTTATAATTGGAATATGTCCCGGGAGTTATCGCCGGATTAGTGGAAACATTCAGGCTATCAACAAGATTCCTCAGCGTAAAATCAAGGTTAGTGCCTATATTGACTTGTGTACCAGTCGCTCCAGCGGCGACGAATGTCCAGGTTACGCCATTAATGGTAACTGTATCACCGGCGGTTGGGTTAGCGGTAAAAGCAATCTGCCCGGTTGGATTATAGAGGGTTTGATCGGCATCAAGATTTGCCTTTACTGTAATATTGCCCGTAGGAACAGAAGTGCTATCAGTGGTGGCTACATTCACCAGCTGCAAACTGGAGATTGCGGTATCAATTCCATGATTTCCGCCCTGTAATGCCGCTGGCAAAGCACCTGTAGAATCGAGTGGCCAGCCCTGCAGGTAAAAACCAGCACTGTTACGCAGGTTACCATCTTTATCCGGAGAGAAAGTGCCGGCGCGAGTGTACATAAGATCACTTCCGGCAACAGTATTGGGAGTCACAATAAAGAACCCATTGCCATTAATCGCGACATCTGTCCCCCTATCACTTCCGGAAATTTCACCCTGCTGTGTATTATTCTGGCGAGTGCTTGATCTTGCACCATAATAATAGTCAGAAACCTGCGTCGATGCATTTTGCACCAACGCCAGAAAATCCGTAGTGAAGCCTTTATAGCCAACCGTATTCACATTAGCTATGTTATCAGAAATCGAGCCGATCTTAGTGCTTTGCGCGAGTAACCCGCTTACACCTATGCTGAATGTGCTGTTCAAAGTCATAAACTATACCATTTATTACCGAATATAATTAATAAATAAGTTAAATAACAAATATGTTGTCAAATATGTTGTCAAATATGGTAGCAAATACTGTGCCAATCACATAAGATAGAAAAATGAGCAATAAAGCACTTCTGGAATGGCAGTTAGCTGCCGGGGTCGATGAGGCTATAGATGAAAGCCCAACCAATTATTTCGCGCTCAAACCTAGCCTCAGCATTGTAGCCCCCTCGCCTGTCCATGATATAACCGTTTCTGGTAATGCAAAAGTCACTACCGTAATAAAAACCCCGGAAAAAACACCCTTGCACCTCTCACCATCATCGGCAAATATGGTTGCAAGGGAACTTGCCGATGCCTGCAAAACCATCGCCGAATTGGAAGAAGCCGTAAGAAAATTTGATGGTTGCGCACTCAAGAAAACTGCAACAAAAACTGTATTTGCCGATGGTAATTCGCAGGCAAAAATAATGTTGATTGGTGAAGCTCCGGATGCGCAGGAGGATATTCAAGGCATTCCATTTTGCGGTGCGAGCGGGCAATTACTCGATAAAATGCTGTTAAGCATAGGGCTTGACCGGACTAATGTTTACATCTCCAACACTATTTTCTGGAGACCTCCCGGCAACCGCCAGCCAAATGAGGTGGAGGTAAATACCTGCCTGCCTTTTGTTGAAAAACATATCGCTCTGGTTGCCCCTAAGCTATTGATTTTGTCAGGAGGAACGGCAACTAATGTGCTGCTTAAAAAAGACCTCTCCATTTCACGACTCAGGGGAAAGTTATATGAATATAGCAACTCTTATATCGACTCACCGCTAAAAACTGCCATTATATATCATCCGTCCTATCTACTTCGCCAACCTTTATATAAAAAACAAGCATGGCAGGATTTGCTCATGATCAAACATTTTCTGGCAGAATAATTCCAGATAATACATCATATAACATATTATATTTCATATATATTTTATAAATAATCCACAGAAACTTGCAATTCAAAAAATTTTCCTATATGGTCTGCGCCCCTATGGCTGGAAATGGAAAATATTGCCTGTGGCTTGATAAAAAAAACCAGTTCGTATTTTTTATCACAACACTGTGCATTACCTTGTTTTTGATTGCGGGATTTTTGATAAATACCACACCGCAGGAAATTCATGGGCAAGCCCAATCGACTACACACGCTGTAGCCGGTAATGGTGGTGCTACATCTAAACAGACATTTTTTGAATCAGACAAAGAATTATATAAACAGATATTCCGCGCACAAAAATCGGCGAATTGGGATCTGGCAAATGCCAATATAACCAAACTTTCCAACAGAATATTATTGGGCGATGTGCTGGCAGAACGCTATCTTGATCCTGCTTATAACACCTCATCAGCAGAAATAATAGTATGGCTGAAAAACTATTCAGATCATTTAGCAAGCAATGAGATTATTGAACTGGCAAGAAGCAAATACCCTGACGTTTTTTCTAACATCCCGGAAACACAAAAACCATCAAAGCTACAAGGGTACGGCGATGGCAATTCAGAAGATATTCGTTTCGATGACAATGTTGCTGCCAGGAAATTATGGATTGCTGGAATAGAAGCATGGCGAGCAAATAAAAAACATGAAGCAACCAATTATTTTTCTGCTCTGGCAGATAAACAAAAGAACCTCTCAGATTGGCAATATTCCGCAGCTAATTTCTGGGCTTACCGCGCTTTTCTTGAATCAGGAGATAAGGATAAAGCTGACAATTATCTTTCCAGAGCTGCAAGCAATCCGCGTGTGTTTTATGGAATACTTGCGCGCAAAAAATTAAATAAATCACTGGAACTTGATACAGAAAATATTACCCAGAATACTTCTGAAATAAATAAATACCTGGACAAGGAAAAGATACAAAGAATTGTAGCATTAGCAGAATACGGACTGAATGAACGGGCAGAAACACAAATACGAATGCTCTTCCCATCGGCAAGCAAGCAGGAAAAATGGTTTCTCCTTTCGTTAGCAGATAAGCTTGGTCTGGCTTCTGTACAGATAAGCATGGCAAAGCAACTGGAAACTGCGGATCGCAAGTTGGATTTCCTGAAATATCCAATCCCGAAATGGCAGCCAAATGGCGGCTTTAATCTTGAGCCAGACCTTCTTTATGCACTTATCCGTCAGGAATCAGGATTTCATTCTTCTGCTACCAGCCCTGTCGGCGCACTCGGTCTAATGCAATTAATGCCACAAACTGCAAAAAAGATGCATGTGCAAATATCGAATATCGCAAACAACCCTGAGAATTTTAGAGAACCTATCCTAAACCTGACGCTCGGTGAACGCTATGTTGAGCATCTACTCAATAATAATCTGGTGGATGGCAATCTGCTATATATGCTTGCTGCTTATAATGCCGGCCCAAAAAGACTCAAAGAATGGCAGAAAAATATTGATTATAACGATGACCCGCTGCTATTTATAGAAAGCATTCCTTACTCTGAAACCAGAACTCATATTTTGCAGGTTATGACAAACTATTGGATTTATTTAGAGCTGAATGGAAAGCAAAGCAGGTCCGTGACAGCCCTGCTGCAAGGCAAATGGCCAACCTATCAGCCTGTCGCAACTTCTGTTGCTGATTCAGGGAAACGCCTGCGTGCCTGGTAACCTGCCAGATCTATCGTTGGAAATAGAGGCTGGCGGTATTGTAGCCGGAGTTGATGAAGCCGGCAGAGGCCCATGGGCAGGAGCGGTCGTAGCCAGTGCCGTTATACTTAACCAGAAATCTATTCCTGCTGGCATTCACGATTCAAAAAAACTTACCGGTGCGAAACGCGAATATTTATACGAGAAAATTCTGGAAAATTCGATTGTCGGCATTGGCATAAGCAGCGTGGAAGAAATTGATGAGTTTAATATCCTTGGAGCAACGAAACTGGCAATGCAGCGCGCAGTGACAATGCTCGGTAAAAATGAAATAGATCTTGTGCTGGTTGATGGAAATCAACCGCCCGTCCTTCCATTTAGAGCGCGGGCTGTTATTGGCGGTGACTCAAAAAGCCTTTCTATCGCTGCTGCCAGTATAATCGCCAAAGTAACCCGCGACCGGATGATGTGTGAGCTGGCGGAAATTCACAGCGAATATGGCTGGGAAAGAAATGCCGGATATGGTACAAAACAGCATCAGGACGCACTAATGAAATATGGAGTTACTCCGTATCACAGAAAAAGTTACAGACCAATCCGGGAATTGCTGGAACGCGTATTATCCAGCGAAAGTGTAGGTGCATGAGTAAAGATGTAAAACATCCTGGTTACAGACGACATTCAATGTTTCCCAAAACTCTGTCGCAATGTATCGAGCCGATTACAAGACCTGTTTTTAAAAAGCAAGGGCTGGCTGGTACAAAAATTGTGAGCGAATGGGAATCCATTGTTGGCAAAAAACTCGCCGACCATTGCATAGCTGAAAAACTGTCATTCCCTGCTAATAAAAAGACCGATGGCACTCTGAGTATTGCCGTGGAAAACGGATTTGCTACCGAACTTCAACATCTACAACCGGTAATTATTGACCGGATAGCAATTTATTTTGGTTATAAAGCAGTAACCAGAATTGCCATAACCCATAGCTATACGGTGGAGTTAAAAAAAGAATCACCAGTTATAAGGCAAAATACTCTTCCAGCGGAATGCTGTGAAATAGTTGAAGAAATAGAGGATAGTGAACTTAGAGCTGCATTAACAAATATAGCTAAAACTCTGTCTGGATTATAGCTGATTAAGCATGTAATTGCTTAATCCTCTTGAAAATCGCAAGCCGAAAGCGCGATACTGGCTTCGTCGCCCTTCGGGTTCGCGCCTTAGGTAGCGTCAAAATGATGCAATCATTTTGTTAGTTAACTACTAAAATATATTTAACATTTTTACTGTTGCACAAGGTATAAAATAAAATGATAATGCCGTTATTAATTTTATTATTTTATATTGGAGGTTTTATGAAAAAAACATTTGTTTCTTCTGTTATTGCAATTTCATTACTATTTCCCGGAGTTGTTTTTTCCGCTGAAAGTTCGGCAACACCAGCTGTTCCTACCACTGCTATTGCTGACGGAATGAATAAAAACCCTGCACGTCCGGAAGGAATTATAGCAAACCCAATCATCAGTGATGCGCCACTTCCTTCTGACTATGTTCTGGGCAATAAGGATGCTAAGGTTATAATGATTGAGTATGCTTCACTTTCCTGCCCGCATTGCGCACATTTTTACAACTCGATAATGCCGGATATACATAAAAAATATATAGATAACGGTAAGATACGTTATATATTACGGCAATATCCGCTCAATGAGCCAGCTCTAAGGGGTGCTATGTTGGTAGATTGCATGGGTGAACAAGGCACAGAGAAATATTATTTGTTTAACAAGGTGTTATTTGATGCTCAGACTAAGTGGGCGTTTGACGGCAACTGGCAATCCGCTCTGGAAACAATAGCTAGTGTTGGCGGTGTCAGCAAAGAGCAATTCAGTGCTTGCCTGAGCGATACAACCCGCGAAACAAAGGTTCTGAAAGGCAAAATGCAAGCTGTTAATGACCTTAAAATACCGCATACCCCTTATTTCTTCATTGCTGGTGAAGCTTATAATGGTGAAATCACACTTAATGCTCTTTCTAAATTTATTGATTCCAAGCTTGAGAAAAAATAACTTTATAGAGCGTTTTTGCTTTAGTCACACACTAGGCAGGCAAGGCGATGTGTATAACTAATACATGAGCCGATGCCTAACGAAGTGTAGGACTAAATGAAAAATGCTCTAATCTATTCTTGACATAAGTTGTATATATTCATAGATTGCCGGCGGTCATAGTTGTTTACCTGCTTTGAAGCTGTTGTATAGTATGGTGTTTTTATGAAAAACAATGGTCGTCTGCCGTCACTGGATAAGTTGCAGGCGAAAATTGATAAAATAAAAAAACCGGAGCAGGCAGGTTCTAACTCTTCTGACAAGACGGACATGTCACAGGCTGTGCGTCTTATAATTGACCTGATGGCTGGTGTAATAATGGGGGTTGGGTTTGGTTATTTACTTGATAGATGGCTTGATACATTACCACTATTTATGATTATTGGGCTATTTGTAGGTATGGCGGCTGGTATTAAGAATATGATAATAAGTGCAAAAGTGATAGATAAGAAGCTAAACGAGCAACAAAAAGATAACGAAGAAATATGAGTGCAGAACACGGAAGCCACAGTCCACTAGAGCAATTTGCTATTGTGCCGATCCATCCAATCAATATCGCAGGGTATGATGTGAGTTTTACCAATTCATCACTATGGATGGTGCTGGCGGTTGCTGCCATTATAGCTTTGCTGCTTCCTGCTTCTCGTAAACGAGCGGTGATTCCCGGTCGCCTGCAAAGTTCAGCAGAAATGCTTATAGAATTTATCAATTCCACTATTCTTGATGCTGCAGGAAAAGAAGGGCTTAAGTATTTTCCAATAATCTTCAGCTTATTTGTCTTTATCCTGACCTGTAATTTATTAGGTATGGTGCCTGGGGCTTTTACCGTAACCAGCCATATTATAGTGACTTTTGCCCTTGCTGCATTTGTGTTTATAGGGGTAACCCTGATCGCCATATTCAAACATGGTATCGGAAAATTCCTGCATTTCTTTTTACCAGAGGGAACGCCAATCATTATGGCACCACTGCTTTTCATAATTGAATTTTTTTCCTATCTTTCCCGCCCTGTCAGCCTCTCCATACGTCTTGCTGCAAACATGGTGGCTGGACACGTTACCATGAAAGTTATAGCTGGTCTTATCATAACATTTGGAATGGTTATCGGAATATCCAGCATGTTTCCTTTGCTGTTGTTCTTAACTGGCTTCGAAATTGCTATCGCCATTATACAGGCATATATTTTTACAATTCTCACTTGCGTTTATCTTAATGATGCGCTTCATTTGCACTAATTCTGGAATACAAACTATTATACTATTAATTAACTTAACCAACTAAAAAGGAAATATAAAATGGATGCTGAATCATATAAATATCTTGCTGAAGGTCTAAAATTCATAGGTGTCGGTCTTACCGCTTTTGGCTTTCTCGGTGCAGCACTCGGGGTAGGTAAAATCTTTGCAGCTCTTTTAGAAGGTATTGCCCGCAATCC
>JBEBHV010000095.1:0-7222 GCA_040080715.1 Rickettsiales bacterium
GCGTGGAGAATTCGGTTAAAACCCGCACAAGTTATGGCGGAACCGCGCCTGACAATGTAAAAAAAGCCGTAACTGAAGCAAAGAAAGGAATGAAATAATGCACACCCAACCCACAAACTACGGGGTGACAAGCTTCGTTATACTATCAGCACTATTGCTCTCACTCTCTGCCTGCGGGGTAAAAGGCAAGCTTAAAACTCCTGACCAGATTGAAAAGCTTGAAGCAAAAGAAGCCCGCGAAAAGGAAAAAAAATTGCAGGATGCAGAGGAAAAAAAGAAAAAAATTCTTGAAGAAAATGCCAAGGATAAAGCTGCCGAGTCAGCGGAGCAGGAGTAATGGATCATTTTTCTTATAAAGATGGTTCTTATTATGCAGAAGATGTCGCTATAGCCGACATAGCAAAGGCAGTAGGCACGCCGTTTTATTGCTATTCATCGGCAACGCTTGAGCATCATTATAAGGTGTTTTCTGGAGCATTTTCCGATGTTGATGCAAAAATTTGTTTTGCAGTAAAATCTAATGATAATCTTGCAGTATTAGCCACATTTGCCCGGCTTGGAGCATGGGCAGATGTGGTGTCTGGTGGTGAAATCCGCAAGGTGCTGAAAGCCGGAATCAAGGCGGAGAATATAGTTTTTTCCGGAGTTGGCAAAACCACGGAAGAAATGGCGTTCGCTATCGATAAGGGAATATTTCAATTTAATGTTGAGTCGGAGCCGGAATTATTACTGCTGAATGACGTGGCAATTTCCAAGGGAAAAAAAGCGCGGGTAGCAATTCGCGTGAATCCGGATGTTGATCCGAAAACCCATGCAAAAATTTCCACTGGTCAGAAGGAAAGCAAGTTTGGAATTTCCATGACGCATGCCATGGATGTTTACAAATTGGCAAATTCACTGGCGGGAATAGATGTGCAGGGCGTTTCCGTGCATATCGGTTCGCAGCTTACCACGCTTGAACCATTCGCTCAGGCATTTGCCAGGCTGCGCGATTTTGTGAATGAATTGCGCGCACAGGATATTGCCATTACTACACTTGATTTAGGCGGTGGGCTTGGGATTCCTTACGGCAAAGAGCAGCCACCGCTGCCGGAGTTTTATGCAGAAATTGCCAAGCGCGAAACCAAAGATTTAGGCGTAAAATTATTGTTTGAACCGGGCAGGGTGCTGGTTGGCAATGCTGGAATACTGGTGTCAAAAGTGTTATATGTGAAGCATGGTGAAAACCGGATGTTCGTCATAGCCGACGCAGCTATGAATGATCTTATCCGCCCCACACTTTATGATGCTTATCATGAGATTGTGTCAATAGTTCCACCATCTGGCGATGCACCAACGGAAATGGTGGATGTGGTAGGACCGGTTTGCGAAACCGGCGATATTTTTGCTGAACAACGCCTGATGAAAGTGCCGAAATCCGGTGATTTAATTGCCTTCCGTTCAGCAGGTGCTTATGGTGCAGTGATGGCGGGAACTTATAACGCCCGCCCGCTTGTTCCGGAAGTTATGGTGAAGGGCAATAAATTCTCAGTAGTGCGCCCGCGCCAGACTTATGAGGAATTGCTCGCCCGCGATAAACTGCCGGAGTGGTTTGCTTAAATAACTATAGCCCCGATAAACGGTAGTTCGCGGTAGTAATTGGCGTAATCAAGGCCATAACCGACCACGAATTTATCGGGGATTTTAATCCCTACAAAATCGGCCTCGATTTCCACTTTGCGCTTGCCGGGTTTTTCCAGCATCACCGCAATTTTTATGCTGGATGCTCCACGCTGCCTGATTAAATCCCTGGCAAAAGAAAGTGTGCGCCCAGATTCCAGAATATCATCGACTATAAGAATCTCGCGACCGCGAACATCCTCAACTATATCGCGGATAATCTGGACATCGCCACTGGAACTGGTGCCGCTGCCATAACTGGCGAGTGTCATAAAATCCACCTGCGGGTTGACACCGGAAAAATGCAGGGCGCGGATTAAATCGGCGGTGAACACAAAGCTGCCACGCAGTAGCGATACAATCATTATATCCGAACTCATCCCGCCAGCAATTTCCTTGGCAATAGTTTGCACACGATTGGTAATTTCTTCAGCAGTTACTAGAACCTCAATTTTTTCCGGTTTCTTCATTGTAAAGCTACCTTATTTGTCATCTCGAACGTATGTGAGAGATCTTTGCGATAATAAATATAAGATACCTCGGCTACGCTCGGTATGACATATTGCTTTTTCATTGCGGTTTGCGCCTGAGTGCCAGTTCTAATGGTGTTCCCATATCAACTACAAAACGCTTGGCGATAGAGAATTTCATATTCAAATCACCGCTGGTAAATGGCATTATTTCTTTTGGCTTAAGAGTTGCGTCGTTACTCTTGAATTCCCATGATTGCAGAGGATTATTAGCACCATCAAGCAATATTATCCTTATTTTAGGAATGATGCGCGGCTCTTCACTTTCATTCAAAATATTGCCACTTATTTCAACTGTGTTAGCCTTTTCATCGGTATTCTTATTTACTTTCACATCGGCCAGAACAAGACCTTTGCTGGGTAATATCCCGAATAAATTCGGCATGGTCATATATAATGACAAACCAACGGTAGTAATGAATAAAGCTGCAACCACCATTTTTAAGGCGGTGGAAGTAGTAGCTCTGCGTACTGGAAGGTTAGAGTTGGAAGACATGGATCTATTGGCAGCTGCATTTATGCTGCCTAGCATTTTGTCAAAATCTTCAGTAGTCTCAGCTTCAGAGGTGGGCAGCGGATTTGGCAACGCTTCATCAAAAGGGGAATCTACAGGAGGTTCATACCAGCTTTCGTTGCAGCGAGCACAGCGCACCGTTCTTCCCTTGGTTCCAATAGAATTTTCAGGAACAAGATAGCGAGCGTTGCATTTTCTACATTGTAAAATCATACTATATTATTCTTGTTAAGACAAATATCCTGCTTGTAGATTCGTTATAGTTGTATAATCTTTGCAGATAAATTTTGCACTAAAAAAAAGCAGGAAAAGATGATTACGTTAGAACATATTGCAATGGAATATACAGTTGGGCAACCAATATTAAAAGATGTATCGTTTACATTGGAGCGTGGCTCGTTCCATTTCTTGACCGGAGCCAGTGGTGCGGGCAAGAGCACATTGCTTTCGCTTCTGTCTTTGCAGGGTAGGGCAACGCAGGGTAAGTTTCACATGTTTGGTGAAAATGTTATCAATCTGAAGCGTGAGGAGCTACCAAGGCTTCGGCGCAGGATTGGCATTGTGCTACAGGATTATCGCCTGCTTGATCATTTAACGGTTTTGGAAAATGTTTCACTGCCTCTGAAAGTTGCAGGTGAGCCGGACGAGCAGGTAGTCACAAAGGCAATGGAATTGTTGGACTGGGTGGGGTTGTCTGAACATCATAATGCAAAACCGGCAACATTGTCAGGTGGGCAGAAACAGCGCACAGCGATTGCCCGCGCGGTTATAACCAAACCTGATATATTACTGGCTGATGAGCCTACCGGCAATCTTGATAATAATTTGGCGCATCGTTTCATGTATCTGTTTGAAGCTCTTAATCAGACCGGAACCACTGTTCTGGTTGCCACTCATGATGAGAGTCTTATTTCCTTATTTAATTATCCAACCTTGCGTTTAAAAAACGGCACTTTAACCAAGCAAATATCAAGTCTTGCTGACTTGAGTGGTGTTAATGAGATTATATTATGAAAATTTTGATAAAAATTGTTATAAATTGACATTATAAATTGCTATTTTTATATGTTTTGGTATGTTACAATCGGTGGTTAGTACCCATTATAAATCATAAGGTTATTTAAATGACAGATCCATCAGTAATTGAGCGTCGTATCACACTTAGGTTAATGGCGTATTGGGAAAAGCTGCGTAAGAATAATCCTATGCCTGTAGAGGCTGACATAGATCCTGATGATCTTCAGGATTTATGGGATTATTGCTTTTTAATACATGTAAAAGATCTGAATAAACCGGATTATAATTATACTTATCTTGGAAAAGCCATACAGGAAGCCTATAGTGCTGATCTTGCCGGGGATGAAGGGGCTGGCATTGCCTCGCCAAATGCTGGCAAATTAGCCAATAGCTATACGAGAGTAATAGAAACCCGCTCACCATTGTTGGAAGAGGGGGAATTCTTGAATCTCCATAATGATGTGGTTAAATACCGGCAATGCCTGCTTCCGCTGGGTTCAGGAGATAAGGTAGATGCCATATTTGGTGGAATGCGTTTCAAAGTTTTTACAAAAACCTAAATAAATGTTCAATTTAGCTATTGACTTGGCTTTTGCCTTGCAATAAATTCCAGCTCCTTTTTAATCTATGCGAATCTCGCAATTGTGGGTTTGTGTCGTTGAAATATATAGAAAATTTAAGTTAAGGTATTGGTTTTTATGCAGACCTATTCGGCAAAACCGTCTGAAGTAACGAAAAAGTGGCTTATTATTGACGCAGAAGGCGTGGTTCTTGGGCGTTTGGCCTCGAATATAGCAAAAATTCTGCGCGGTAAGCACAAAACTATTTTTACACCGCATATTGATACTGGCGATCATGTCGTTGTTATTAATGCAGGAAAAGTAAAGTTAACTGGTAAAAAACGTACCAATAAGCTTTATCACCGCCATACTGGACATCCGGGCGGTGTTAAAACTGTAACTCCTGAGTTTATTCTTAATAGCCCATATCCTGAGCGTGTTATTGAAAAAGCGGTTGAGCGTATGATGCCTAAAGAAAGCCCACTAGCACGTGATCAGCTTGGAAAGCTGCGTGTTTACGGTGGGAAAGAACATCCACATGAAGCGCAAAAACCAGAGATATATGATTTTGCATCAAAGAATCCTAAAAATAAGAGGTAACAGACGTGGCTAAAACAGTAACAAAAACAACTATTGCCCCTAAAACCGGTGCTAAAGTCGCTGCTAAACCAGCTGCTCCTGAGGCTGCAAAAAAAGAATCATTTGGCAGTAATGACAAAGAACTCATCTGTTATGGCACTGGTCGTCGTAAAGATGCGGTTGCTCGTGTTTTCCTGAAGCGTGGCACTGGTAAGATTACTGTTAATGGTAAAGAACTTGCTGTATATTTTGCCCGTCCGGTTCTGCGTATGATCATTAATCAGCCATTTGGGGCAATTGACCGTGTTGGTAATTTCGATGTTAATTGCACAGTAGTTGGTGGTGGCCTTTCTGGTCAGGCTGGAGCGGTGCGTCATGGAATCAGCCGTGCGCTGGATCAATATGATGCTATTTTCCACAAGCAACTGCGTCAGGGTGGCTTCCTAACCCGCGACAGCCGCGTTGTGGAACGCAAAAAATATGGTCATAAAAAAGCTCGTCGCAGCTTCCAGTTCTCAAAACGCTAATGATCGGTTACTAGTTACAGGTTACCAGTTACTAGTGATTGATTTCAATTCTGGTAACTAGCAACTAGTAACAGGTAACTTTTTGTGAAACAAAACCCATTAAATATCGCGATAATTGGTGCAAGCGGATACACCGGCGCGGAGCTTATGCGACTGCTGCTTACCCATCCTAATGCCAATATTTCCATCCTTACCGGCGACTCGCAGGCAGGCAAGGAAATTGGCGATGTTTACCCGCATCTGCGCTTCAAAAATCTGCCAAAACTTGTAACTCTTGAAGAAGCCGATTTCTCGAAAATTGACCTGGTGTTCTGCTGCCTGCCGCATGGTACGACGCAGAAGGTTATAGCTGAACTCCCACAGCATGTGCGTATCATCGACCTATCTGCTGATTTCCGTCTTTATAACGTGGAAACCTATGCCAAGTGGTATGGTCACGCCCATCAGGCTGCCCACCTACAAAAAACAGCAATATATGGACTTACCGAACATGCTCGTGAAAAAATCAGAAACGCCAGCCTTGTCGCCAATCCGGGGTGCTATCCAACTTCCGCCAGCATGCCGCTTATACCATTGCTTTCCGCAGGTTTAATCAGTTCGGAAAATATCATAATTGATGCAAAATCCGGAGTGACCGGAGCGGGAAGGGCAGCTTCGCAAGCCAACCTCTTTACCGAAATAAATGATGGATTAAAAGCTTATGGAATAGCCGCTCACCGCCACGCTCCGGAGATTGAGCAGAATCTAAGCTTTGCTTCTGACAAGGAAATTATGGTGACGTTTACACCCCATCTGATTCCCATGAATCGTGGCATTTTATCCACCATTTATGTGCAATTGACTTCCGGAAAAACCATTGATGATTTGCGCGCAAGGCTTGGTTTAGCTTATGAAAATGAGCAGTTCGTGCATCTTCTCCCAGCCGGAATTGCACCAACTACCAGTCAGGTGCGCGGTACTAATGATTGTGTGATGAATGTGTTCGCCGACAGGATATCAGGAAGGGCAATAATAGTTTCAGTTATCGATAATCTGGTTAAAGGCGCGTCTGGTCAAGCAGTACAGAATATGAATGTAATGTTCGGCTTCCCTGAAAAAACCGGACTTGAACTAACGGCGGTGTTTCCATGACAAAACAATCCTCCATAATCCTGCCTTACCGTGGCGAATATGCACCTGATGGAATATTTCCAAAAATTTCTGAAAAAGCTTTTATTGCGCCCGGCGCATCAGTTATCGGAGATGTTGAGATTGGCGAAGACTGCGGAATCTGGTTTGGTTGCGTAGTTCGTGGTGATGTGAACTATATCCGCATCGGAAACCGCACCAATATTCAGGATGGAACGGTAATCCACGTTACCCGCCGCACCGGACCAACCATAATCGGCTCGAATGTAACCATCGGGCATAGCGCGCTGCTTCATGCCTGCACCCTCGAAGATGGCTGTTTTATTGGTATGCGGGCGACATTAATGGATGGGGTGGTGGTGGAATCCGGGGCGCAGGTGGCGGCCGGAGCTTTGGTAACCCCGGGTAAACGTGTGCCAAAGGGGCAATTATGGGCGGGCAGTCCGGCCAAGTATTTTCGGGATTTAACTGAGGAAGAACAAAGGTTTATCCAAATTTCGGCAGAAAATTATGTCAAGCATGCCCGCGAATATCTGGCTATGAATTTATCGTAATAATATAGTCAATATGTATAAAAATTATACATATTGACTATGAAAATCGAGTCCGAAAGACCGATTTTCCGCGCCGTAGGCAGCGTATCTTCAAAAATATATTATAACTTTCACAAAACTGTCACATTTCTTCGGCATTTTTAATGTAGAATAT
>JBEBHV010000096.1:0-7218 GCA_040080715.1 Rickettsiales bacterium
GTGTTGCCTGATTATCGGAAATACTGCGGATAATTTCAATTGGTGTTGGCAGTTGCGCGCTGTAAGCAATCCGCACCAACAGCATTTCTAAAGCGGAAAGCGGCGAAGGTGCGATTTTAACTTCGCTTATACCTTTAAGCAGCATTTGCCATAGGCGTGTGAGAACCGGCATTGATAATGCATCAGCTAGTTTTTTTGCAGAAGCTCGGTCATGTTCGGAAAGGGAAATGTCAGAAAGAGCCAATGGCGCAACCTTTACCCGTGTTATTAAATGTACCATTTCCAGCGCGTCCTGTACTATCATGAGTGGGTCTGAACCTGCGCCATATTGTTTTTCGATGTCTTCCAATGCCTCTGCCACTTTTCCTTGCAATAATATATCGAGTAAACGGAATGTAGAGCTGTGATCCGCAGCTCCCAGCATCTGGCGTACGGCTGCCGCCGTAACTTTAAAGTCACCGTTTTCCTCTATTCCACGAGCAATTGCCTGATCTAATAATGATAAAGAATCACGCACCGAACCTTCCGCTGCAATTGAAATCAGTTTTATCGCCTCTTCCTCGGCCTGCACCTGTTCTTTAGTAGCGATATTAGAAAGGTGGGCAGCAAGCATTTCCGAATCAATTCTCTTTAAATCAAAACGCTGACAACGTGAAAGAATGGTGACGGGAATTTTGCGTGATTCAGTTGTTGCAAAAATGAATTTGACATGTGGCGGTGGCTCTTCCAGCGTTTTAAGCAAAGCGTTGAAGGCATTGTTTGAAAGCATGTGTACTTCGTCGATGATATATATTTTATAACGGGCAGTGGTTGGCAGATAGCGCACCGTGTCAATTAAATCACGTATGTCGCCAACGCCAGTGTGGCTGGCAGCATCCATCTCCAGCACATCAACATGGCGATCTTCGGAAATCATTAGGCAATGTGGGCAGACACCACATGGGTTTATGGTCGCTCCACCTTTTCCATCGGCACCTATACAGTTGAGTGCGCGTGCTATAATGCGTGCTGTTGTGGTTTTTCCTATACCGCGTATACCAGTTAGCAGGAAAGCATGGGCGATACGATTGGATTTAATAGCATTGGATAAAGTTCTCACCAGAACTTCTTGTCCGATTAGATCATGGAAGTTGGTTGGACGGTATTTACGGGCGAGAACGCGATATTCCATGATACAAAACTTTTAATAATCAATTTTTTCTAAATAACTTTTTACTTCTGCAATCCTGTTAAAATGTTTGTTATTTTCCAAGTAAGATATATCATCCAGAAGTAATCCTAAATCAGGTTCACTATCATTCAAAACAAAAGAAAAATTTTGAGAGGATTCTACGCTTTTAAGCATACCAAACAGGTGCTTTCTGATGATATTAGGGCTATTAAAATAAGGTCTAACATACTTTCCCTGATAGTTAAAAAAATCCCACACACCACTTTCAACATCTATACCCTCACATTCTAGGCGAACCTCATGTAAATCATTGAAAACGGAGAGTACTCCATCTTCACCAAGAGCAAAAATGATGGTTTCCATTTAACACCATGATAAACGTGTGAATAACTTAAACACAACGCTGGCAGCGACCCAGAACGGATCTGCTACGGCTGCTTCCTCTCGGACCTGACCGGGTTCGCAGGCGCGCCGCCCGCCACCAGCCTTTGCATTATGTAACAAGCAGCAAGTGGCTGCAAGCGATAATAGCAGAATCAGCGAACAAAAATATTAATTTCCTGACTCTGTACCAGGTCAGTTGTATCAGTGCGTATGGATATTCTTTCTTTAGGTATGCCCAGACGATTAAATTCAGCAACAACGCTGCGTAAATTCTCTAAATATTTCTTAGCATTTGCATCATTTCCATCATTTGGAATAACCGACTGGATCTCATATCCTGCGTTTGGCTTTATTCCATAAACTTTGTCAACTACCTTCTTTAGGGCATTTTCAAAATATACATATTTCTGGTTAAAGCGAATTATCAAAACCGCATCCTTTTGCGAAGGGGAAGATGTGATGTTTGTTCTGCCCTCGGCTTTTACCACAGAATAATAAGAAGATAGCAATAAAACCGTCAGTGCGATAGATACAGCAAGGAAACCAGATTTAACGCCATTCACATTACGTATCATATTCATTCTCCTAAATAAAAAACAGCAAATACACCTGTGAATTTAAAAGAGGCTAGGCAGCAAGTCAAGGAACGAATAAAACAAAATAATTTCTATACTTAGAGCCATATTTTATAAGGTTTTATATGGCCTGTTATAGACAGTCAAAGAAAGCTCTTGTATTTTATAATGGATTAGCTACATTTCCGCCTCTTTTACTGCAAATTCTGCTTATTTGCACTGTGCAAGGACCCGTAGCTCAGCTGGATAGAGCATTTGACTACGAATCAAAAGGTCGGGCGTTCGAATCGCTCCGGGTCCGCCACCCTACGTTCTTTGAGCTTCATGTTGCTTACGCCAGTAAGATACTCGAAGCCATCAGAGCTAAGAGTTTTATCCTAAGCTTTAGCGTAGGGTGACTGGTTTAGATGGGATTTATATGAAATTATTTAAGAATTTTATTCAGCGACAAAATTCAAGATTATCTTCAAAGATTGCAAAAGGCAGCTTTTCCCATAACGTATTACTGATGTTTATTGGTACTGCCATAGGGCAGATGGGTTCGGTGATTCTTTCCCCTGCCCTGACCCGCATCTATTCCCCTGAGGAGTTTGGCGTTCTTGGAATATATATGATGGTTATAAGCGTGCTGTCGCTGATTGCTTCGCTGCGTTATGAACTTGCTATTCCCCTGACAAAAACCGAAGAAGAAACCGCAAATATGCTGGGCGTGTGTCTGTTATCGCTATTTTTTGTTAATTTGCTTATTGGCATAGTTTTATACTCAATAAATTCGGTTCCGGAATATCTTGAATCGTCGTTTGGCTTGCTCTGGGAATATCGCTTGATGGTTCCTGTTGGCATGTTTGCAATCGGCGCGTATCAGATACTTGTGTCATACGCCACCCATAAACAAACCTTCAAAGTCATCTCACAAACCAAGATTTATCAAGGATATGGTGGGCCAATAAGCCAGATTATCCTAGGACTTGCCGGAACAAATGTCTGGGGAATGATAACCGGTTTTGTGATTGGACAGTCGATGGGCGCAAGCGTTCTATTTAAAAAATTAATTCCGAACCCGAAATTGATAATTAAATCCATGTCTGTTTCCGGTATAAAAGCAATGGCGTATAGATTCCGTAATTTCCCGCTGATTTCGAGTTTTTCCTCAATGATAAATATGCTTGGCGGTAATAACATCCTGTTTTTAGCCATACCCATGATTTATCATTCCACAGTCATAACCGGCTTTATTTTCCTGATAAACCGCATAGTTGAACGACCTCTGCTCATGCTCAGCACCTCGATATTACAGGTTTATATGGGCGATGCCTACAAAACCCAAAACCATGACCGCGAGGCAATGCGCGATAGATTCCTCAATGTTCTGCGTTTTCAGCTTATAATTGTATCTGGATGGTTGTTTCTTATCAATGCCACCGCTTATTATCTGATACCGTTTGTATTTGGTGAGGAGTGGCGGGATTCTGTGCAATATATTTATATTCTCAGCATTGCCTATCTGCCGCAAATGACCATGCACGCAGTGACGCATACGTTGCAAATTCTGGAAAAGCAGAAATTGGCTGTTATCTATGATATTTGCCGATTGTTGGTTGTTATATTTGTGCTTTTTTTGGGGTATGCTTATGCGTGGGAAGTGTCTTACCTGCTGATTGCCTATGGTCTGGTGCAGGCAGTAGCGAGTGGCATATTGTTTATGCTGATGTATAAATCAATCAATGAGGTGCCGACAGTTAAGCAGTCTCTGCCAGCTTAACACCTACGCGAAACCAGCCCTGCTCCGACAAATAGAGTAAATCACCGCCATTTGATTCTATTATAGACTGGGCATTGCCAGCCGCTTTAAGATCATCAATAATGCCTGCTAAATCTGCCCACGCTGCGCCATCACCAACCGCTGAAACTTGAACTTCAGCAACAGGAAACTTGATAGAAACATTGGCTTCTGATTTAGTTTTGCGGATGACATTCAGCACATCAACCGCTGCCATACCGCTTTTTTCTGCTGCTGCATCATAAGGATAATCACTTGCCATTACCCAATTTCCGCGCGCGTGGATAGAGCCAAGCTTTGCGTATTTTTCCTCAAATATATGGCTGTATAATTCCTCGGTGATATGCGGAACAAACGGTGCAAACAGGCGGAGTATTGCATCAAGGCAATGATAAAGCGTATAAAGGGCAGATTGTTGTCCGCCACTTCTTTCACCACTTTCATTATAAGCCCGAGCTTTGACCAGTTCTAAATAATTATCACAAAAATCATTCCAGAAGAAATCTTCAATTGCCACGCGGGCATCGCAATATTCAAATTCCTCAAAGCCTTTTGTTGCCTTGATAACGCACATATTCAGGCGCGAAAGAATCCATAAATCCAAGGCTTCGCTAATTTTTCCATTTTTTGCATCTTGCGCGGCGGTGGTTGGTGTACCCGCAATTTTGTCTAAATTAAGTGCAGCAAACTGGCTGGCGTTCCAGATTTTATTGACCAGCTTGCGGCCGATTTTCAGCAAATCTTCAGAAAATGCTGTGTCTGAACCCAGACGCGAAGTCGATGCCCAATAGCGCACCGCGTCTGTACCTTTTTCTTCAATGAGTGCAACTGGAGTAACCACATTTCCCTTGGATTTACTCATCTTGGTTTTATCAGCTGCCAAGCACCAACCAGAAATTATGATATTTTTCCACGGAATTGTGTTCGCGTGCAAATGCGCTTTCGCTATCGTATAAAACGCCCAAGTGCGGATAATCTCATGCGCTTGCGGGCGCATGTCGGCTTGCCAATCCTGTGGACTGCGAAGCAGTAGCACAGGATCTTTTTCAGTGTTTTGTGGGCTACAAAATCTAGCAATCTGTGGCGAAATACTAGATGTCGCCCATGTGTCGAGAACGTCAACATCAGCGGTTACTTCTTCGCGCGAATAACCTTTTGGTAAATCAATAGTCGGATCAATCGGCAATTGCGCCATATCAGCAAATAACAACTTTCCTTCCTCCCCTGCCCGCTTGGAATACCAAACTGGAATAGGCACACCAAAAAAACGCTGGCGACTAATGCACCAATCTTCCTTCAAACCTTCAATCCATTGATTGAGGCGGATTTTCATATATTCAGGATACCACTTAACTTCTGCACCTTTCGCCAACAATGCCTCTTTTTTATCAGCAACACGAATGAACCATTGATGAGTCGGGATAATTTCTATTGGTGTTCCGCTGCGCTCGGCACATTTCACAGTATGCGTCATTGGCGTTTGTTTTAGCAGCTTACCTTCTGCTTGAAGAAGCTCTATAATTTTAGCGTTGGCTTGCTTGAGTTTGAGACCGTGGATAGTGGATAGTGAATGGTGAGTGGTGGTATTTGTATTTTCTTCACCATTCACCATCCACCGCCCACCGTCCACCGTATTAAGATCAAGCTTTCCATCCTTGCCCAGCAAATGAATGGTTGGCAATTTATATTTCCGCCACCACTCTTTATCGGTATCATCGCCAAAGGTGCAGCACATCACCAGCCCTGTGCCTTTTTCGCGCTCGACAGCTTCGTCGGCAATCATCGGCACTTTAACGCCAAACAGTGGCGTAATGGCGTGCTTGCCCGCATATTTTGCAGCATTGGTGTCTTCAGGGTGATACATCACCGCCACGCATGCACCAAGCAGCTCAGGGCGGGTAGTCATGATTACTATGGCTTCAGGCTTAAGGCTTAAGGCTTTAGGTGAAGTATTTTCTTCCTTAAGCCCTAAGCCACAAGCCACAAGCCCAAACTCTATTTCATTCATCACCCCTGGCATTTCTTTATTTTCAATTTCCGCCTGAGCTATGGCGGTTTGATCTACCCAATCCCAATAGGTCGGGCGAAAATCGCGGTAGGCTTCATTCTTCTGCAGCAAATCAATAAATGATGCTTGCGAGATTTTACGCACATCATCGCTGATAGTTTGATATTCCTGTCGCCAGTCAACGCTGAGTGCAGCACTTTTAAACAATGTACGGAATTCTTCTTCAGCGTCTTTCACCACTTCACGGCAGAGTGACACGAAATCAGCACGAGGCATAGAGTTTCCACGCACGTTTTTAGTTTTTTCTACCAAGCGTTCAGTGGGCAAACCGTTATCATCAAAACCCATCGGGTAAAAAACATCCTTACCAGCCATGCGCTGGTAGCGGGCGATGAAATCTGCCTGTGTGTAGCTGAAAATATGCCCCATATGCAGAACGCCAGAGACAGTCGGCGGCGGTGTGTCGATTACGAAAGTCTGCTCACGTGGCAAATCATCCTGCCAGTGGTAAGTGCCTTTTTCTACCCACTGTTCCTGCCAGTATTTCTCGCTCTTTTTATGGTCGTATTCTTTTGGTAGCTGTTTCATGGTTTATTGCTGCTGAATTCAATTAATTAGAATAGTTAATTAACCGAATTATATGGTGCAACGCAACAAATAAGTGAAAAAACTATGCTATTCCCACTTCTTTGCCAGTCGGTTTAGCATTGGGAACGTTACTATAAGCTGATTTGAATTCAGAGGCAGGTTGATTTGCCTGTTCTAAAGCAGCTTTTAGATTGCTATCTTTAGGTAAGTTAATATCTTCGCTTTTAATAGTTTTTCTAGAACCAAATCTACCAATAGTGATACTGCCTGTATTTATCAATTGTTCAAAATTTTCTAAACTCTCTGCAGCTAATTTACCATTTTCAATTTTAACTTCTAGAGGTTCTAGAAGTTTGCGTTCCTCATTACCAACTTTATAATTGGTGATTTTGGCTGTTTTTATCTCATCTTTAGAAGTGTTTCCTGTAGCTACAAAATCTTTTCCATCAGAGGTTTTTGCAGTAATAACAAAAAGATAAGATTCTTTTTCAGGCGAAGGACGTGTTTTATCAACACTACCTTTTATAACTTCATTGTGGTTTCCAGTGATAAAGCTAGGATTTCCAGATATTGCTATAGATTTAGTATCTATTTTAATTTGTTCAGCCATTTTTATCTCCAATTTTTAACCCAAGAAGGCTTTATTATCATTTTGTTGTTTGCCAGGAATACTTACAAAATTACTATTATTAGATGCTGTTAATTGGGCAGC
>JBEBHV010000304.1:0-1506 GCA_040080715.1 Rickettsiales bacterium
TAAAATATCAATAAAACGAAAACGCCTGAAAGCCTTGATGGACAAAGAGTTTCGTGCAAATCTATTGGCTTGTTAATAATTTATGATTTTGCCGTGAGGATAATATAATTTATATTGACAACCGTACTCTTATACCGTACAGTTAGCTATGATTATTAGAAAAATTCGCCATAAAGGTTTGCGATTAATATATCAAGCTGATGATGCGAGGGGAGTACCAGCCGCATCATCAGCAAAAATTAAGCGTGTTCTTTCAGCTTTAGAATATGCAGATAATATAGAACAAGTGGCAACTTTACCCGGCTGGAAATTACATCAGCTAAAAGGAAGCAGATGTGGGGAATATAGCATTACAATAACTGGAAATTGGCGTATTACTTTTAGTATAGAAGAAAATTCTATAATAAATTTAGATTTTGAAGATTATCACTAAAGGAATTATATTATGAGTATGAAGAATCCAGTTCATCCTGGGGAAATAATTAAAGAAGATATTATAGAAGCATTGGGACTTACTATAACCAAAGCTGCAGAAATACTTGGTGTTCGTCGTGCCACACTTTCTGATGTTACACGCTGTAAATCTTCAATATCTTCAGAAATGGCATTACGATTAGAAAAAGCTTTCGGAGTCAGTATGGATTTGTTACTTAAGATGCAAGCTGGTTATGATGCAGCAAAAACACGTGAAAATAGCAAAAATATAAAGGTAAAGCGTTACCTGCCAGATGGGGCAAGAGTTTAGCTATAGCAGTTAATAGTGTCATTCTCGAATTCCCTCTCCCTCTGGGAGAGGGCTAGGGTGAGGGTTAATCCTGCTGGAATAAAAAAGCCCTCATCCCATCCTTCTCCCAAAGGGAGAAGGAGTCGCATCTCGTTAACTCGCTAATTAAATGTTACTTGCTATATAATCCACGCTTACGTACCGGCACGCTCAGTAGTTGAGCATGTGCTGGATGATTGGTGGAGAGGGTTGGTGATGGCAGATTTTAGGGTTATTGATTGACATATTGCGGTGATTTTTGTTATATTTTCTTAGAAAATTGGAGAATATATGCCATCTATGAATATTTCTATGCCACCTGAACTGGTAAAAATAGTTGAAGGTAAGGTTGCCTCTGGATTTTATAATGATGTAAGCGACGTGGTTTGTGATGCACTGCGCCAAGCAGATTTGCACGCTCAACTTATTTATCAAATGAAACTTGACCGCCTCAAATCTGCTTTGGCAGAGGGAATTCAACAGGTAAAAAATGGTGATGTTATAGAATTCACCATGCAGGATATAATTGACGAATTAGATGCCAAACAATGAAAAAACTAAGTTTTTCTAAGGCTGCCCGTGCTGATATATTAGAAATCGGTAATTATACTAAGAAAAATTGGGGTGGTGGGCAAAGGGATTTATATATATACCCCTATCGTGTGAAGCGTTGAGAGTTTTTTAACGTAATTGTGCGTAAGTGTCCAGCATGTCTGGCACATTATTATCCCCTGAGGTTCGGT
>JBEBHV010000097.1:0-7182 GCA_040080715.1 Rickettsiales bacterium
ACGCAGAATTCTTCCTGTATTCGTTCCAAAAACCTGTTTTTATAAATTTTTCCTTTTAGGGAATTGTCTAAATTTTTGCCATTCGGTTTTATCAGAAATTCCATGAAATTCTCATTTTCATAGGGAAGGGAATTATCCTCTCTTACGGTAGAAAAAATATCCAGAATTTTTGTTTCTGTATCAGGCATAGGAACATATTAATTTATGCCGCCTCAGCCTCATGTTTACACTCTAGCTGCATCGGCTCCAGCCCAAGCTTGGCAAACAGGGCGCGGTCGCTTTCAGCTTCAGGGTTGGCGGTGGTGAGGAGTTTTTCGCCGTAGAAAATGGAATTTGCGCCCGCGAAGAAACATAAAGCCTGAGTCTGTTCGTTCATTTCTTCACGTCCGGCGGAAAGGCGCACGAAAGATCGCGGCATGATGATGCGCGCAACGGCGATTGTTCTGACAAACTCGAAAGCATCTAATTCTTTGCGTCCCGCGAGCTTTGTTCCTTCAACTTGCACCAGCAGGTTGATAGGCACGCTTTCAGGGTGTTTTGGCAGGTTGGCAAGGGTTTGCAGCAGCCCAGCGCGGTCGCTTAAACCTTCACCCATTCCCACAATGCCACCGCAGCAAACATTCATTCCCGCATCACGAACATTGGCGAGGGTATCCAGCCTGTCCTGATAGGTGCGGGTGGTGATTATTTCACCGTAAAATTCTTCGGAAGTGTCGAGATTGTGGTTGTAGTAATCCAGTCCTGCGTCTTTTAGTTTATGCGCTTGCCCAGCATCGAGCATTCCCAGCGTGGCGCAGGTTTCCATGCCTAAGTCCTTCACGCCTTTTATGATGTCGGCGACATTTTCAATATCGCGGTCTTTGGGAGAACGCCACGCAGCACCCATGCAAAAACGTGACGCGCCGGCTTCTTTGGCTTTCCGCGCTTCTATAAGCACCGCTTCTTTTTTCATCAGTTTTTCGGCTTTAACGCCAGAATCAGCAGAAACACTTTGCGGGCAGTAAGCGCAATCTTCCGCGCAGCCACCAGTTTTTATGGAAAGCAAGGTGCTAATCTGCACCTCATTAGGCGCGAAATTATCACGGTGGACGCTATGGGCGCGAAACAGCAAATCATTAAACGGCAGATTAAATAAAGAAATTATTTCGTCTTTTTGCCAGTCGTGCCTGAGTGTTGTCATCTATTTACGTCCTTATGTTTACTCCTAGATACCGTAACAATAGCGGTATGACAAGGCACAAATCTCTACACGATTTTTCCTAAATTTTTAGATTGTATATAAAGTAACATTATGTTACTATTAACAGCATGTACAAAATTGAATATACACACAAGGCTTTGAAGGATTTGTTTAAGCTGCCAGTGCATATTCAAAAGCAGATTAGTAATAAATTGGCTGTTTTAGCAAAAAATCCTTTCGATAATTCGCAAGTTAAAGCATTAAAGGGTGAAGATGCAGGTTTCAGGCTTAGGGTTGGTGATTATAGAGTTGTATATTACATAGAAAATAAGTGTTTGGTGATTACGGTTGTAAAGGTTGGGCATAGGAAGGATATTTATCAATGATGCATATAGAAACTTTTAAAGAGGGGCGCAAAACCTACATAAAGCTTCCTGAGATTGAATTTAATAATCTTTTGGAGGAATTGGAGGAATTGCGCGACATTCATACCGTGCGCTCAGCTAAAAAAAATATTGCTGCCGGTATTGAAGAAACGCTGCCTTTTGAGCTTGTCAAGGCTTTGGTTGATGCGGAGCATTCCGGGCAGAGGATTGCGATTTGGCGGAAATACCGCGCTATTAAACGTGATCAGCTGGCGGAAAAAGTTGGAGTCACCGGCTCATATATCAGCATGATAGAAAGCGGAAAGCGCAAAGGTGATATAATGCTGTTCAAAATGATAGCACAGGCTTTGCGTTGTGATGTTGATGTGTTGTTGTAGCACCTCACCACTGTGGTAGCAATTTAATAGCATTATCTTTAATAACAAGAGAATTTGATATAATATAGTAACTATGCAGTTAGATATTTCAGTAATGAGTGCCGAATGGGCAACGAAAATACTATTATTTGTAATACAAATAGTATTGTGCATGCTTATATTCCTTGCTGTTGAGCGCGTACGACCTATCCAGAATATTCAGCCGTTTAATCAGGAAAAAAGAGCGGAACTCTGGCTTATGCTGGCGAACGGAATATTTTTCCAGCCGTTTATTTATTTCGTGGTAGTATTATTTTTTACGCGTACGGCGAAAGAGTTTATCCCATATCAGATATTAGGCAGTGAAATTCAAGCATTGCCGTTTTTTCTACAGGTTTTTATCGGGTTGCTGTTGCTGGATATTAAAGTATATATCAGGCATCGCTTTACCCATAATTTTATGTGGAAAACCCACGCGGTGCATCATAGCGCGAATGATGTGAACTGGCTTACCGGTTCCAGGCTTCATCCCAGCGAACTTCTTGTCGATATAATGTTTACTGTGCCTGTTATGCATATACTGGGTTTCAGCGGTGAGGGGATAGTCTATGCTTCAATGGCGATGTTTTTTTTCAATTTACTTACGCATTTGAATTTAAATTTGGAATATCCTGGTTTTCTGCGCTATCTTATTGGCAGCCCGAACTTTCACCGCTGGCATCATGCTAAGCTGGAAAAAGAAGCATTTAATAGGAATTTCTCTGTTATCTTTCCGTTTATTGACCTCGCCTTCGGTAGCTTTTATCACCCAAAAGGAAAGCTTCCCAAAGAATACGGAATTTATCAACGACCAGATGAAACACCAGTCACTCAAAGCCTATGGGGATATTTAAGCTATCCGTTTAGGTAATTTATGTTGTGAGGGGGCAGAGGTCAGGATTCGTGGGGGGATGGAATTGTCATTCCGAATGAAATGAGGAATCGTTACTTTATAAAATTGATAAGATCCTTCGACTCCGCTTACGCTGCGCTCAGGATGACACCACTAACCACTGGTCACTATCCTTCTTCCCAATTCCGGATAATCAATTTTGCCGGTGCCGAGGCGGGGGATTTCGGGGATATGAACGATATGTTTAGGCATGGCGATTTCGGGGATACCTTTTTCTTTGGCGATGGTTTGCAGCGATTCGCGGGTTAAGGTTGAACATTCGCTGCATAAAATTATATGCTCGCCTTTTTTGTCATCAGCAACCGCGATTGCAGCATGGGCGCAATCAGGGAAGAGGTGGAGAGCTAATTCTTCAGGAATCATCAGCGATACCATTTCGCCAGCGATTTTGGCAAAACGCTTGGCTCGTCCAGCAATGGTGATAAATCCATTTTCATCAATTTCAACAATATCTCCTGTATCATACCATTCGCCCTGTGATTGGACTACACCGGGTTTATCGGCTTTGATATAACCAAGCATAACGTTTGGTCCTTTGATAAATAATCTGCCACCACGCTCCATGCCTGTTATCGGCTCTAATTTACATTCAATGCCGGGAAAAGCGCGTCCGACACTGCCAGTTTTATGTTCAATCAGAGTGTTGAAGGAAATAACCGGGCTGGCTTCAGTTACGCCGTAGCCTTGCAAAATATTCACATCGAATTTATCAGCGTAAAGATGTTTGGTTGATTCCTTGAGTTTTTCTGCGCCAGCCACCGCAAGGCGGACTGAACGGAAATCATAAGGGTGAGCATAGCGGGCATAGCCGTTGAAAAACGTATCAGTGCCGAGCATTACCGTTGCATCAATGTCATAGATCAATTCCGGAATAACGCGGTAATGCACCGGGCTTGGATATAAAAACATATTTATTCCGCGCATCAGTGGCAGCAACATGCCGATGGTAAGGCCAAAGGAATGGAAAACCGGCATGGCGTTGAACAATATGTCAGACGGAGTTAAATCAAGAACCGAACAGGACTGGTTGATGTTGGCGAGGATGTTGCTGTGTGACAGGGCAACACCTTTGGGAGTGCCTTCCGAGCCTGAGGTGAATAAGATCACGGCCGGAGATTGCGCATCGGTTTTGCTGATAATTTCATTCAAGGTTTCTTTGGCAAATGTTGCTTGGAGCCAACCTTTCAATTTATCAGAAATAGTAACGGTCGGACGAATATCTTCCAGATAAATCACTTTGTAATTTTTCTCGAGTGCGGCGGCGATATGCTCCAGTTTCCCTTTCTCAATAAAAGCCCGCGAAGTGAGGACAGTCTTTGCCGTTGCCATGTTCATGGCACTCAGGATATTTTTTTCACCAGCGGAAAAATTAAGCATGGCAGGGACTTTACCCATAATTTGCAGCGTAACAAAAGTGACCAGCGTGCCGAGAGAATTAGGAAGCAGGACACCTACAAAATATTGTTCTGCAAGTTGTGGTTTTAATTTTTCCTGCAGAATAAAGGCACGGGTGAAAAGCTTGTGATAGCTAATGCTAGTGCGGGTTATATCGGTTGCGATTTTATGGGTGTCACCATATTTTGCGGAAGCTTCCAGAATCGCTGAAAGCAGAGGACGACGATAATTGGAGGAAGTAAAGGCGGCATTGGTCATCACTTCATAAATAGCAAGCGCGGAAATTTCTTCGCCTTCCGCATATTTTTTGGGTGGCAGGAAGGTGATGGTTATTTTAGGAAAAAAACGAGTGCGGAGTTTCTTCCCAAGCTTGCCGAATTTAGAATATTGCGCGCCGTCGATATGTACCGGAAGAAGAGTTGCTCCAGTCTTTTCGATGATACGCCCAGTGCCGTCATAAATTTTCATTATGCCACCGGTGGTGGTGATACGACCTTCCGGAAAAATAACCAGCTTCGCACCCTTCTTGACATCGGTCATCATTGTTTTCATCGACATCGGGGCGAGAGGGTCAATTTTATAGGTTTTTAGCAATAAATCTACCCAGCGGAAATACCATTTATTAGCCTGGTGGACATTCATGGCGAAGGCTGGTTTTTCAGGGATGAAAACCGAGAGCAAGAGAGGGTCGAGGAATGACTGGTGATTAGAGGCAATCACCACCTTATCACCGGCTGCATGGTAATGCTCCAGCCCGTGAATTTCAACACGGTACAGGGTTTTCAGAATGAAGGTGAGGGTGGGGCGGAGAAATGATTCTTCAAATTTTTTCATATTTTTTAGTTCCTATAAGAATATTTTCCAGTTGGTGCGAAGTGCTTCCGCAAGTTTTTTTGCCATTTCTTTGCCTATGGAACGCTTACCATTTTCCATTTCTGAAAGATGATGTTGATGTATTCCTAGTTTTTCGGCAAGTTGTTTTTGTGTCAAATTCTCACGGTAACGCAGCCCGCGAAGTATAGTTGCAGGGCGTTTTACATCATCTGTTAGTACTGGAAATACTACATGTGCAGGGATTGTTTGGCTTGAGATCCCCGCCTGCGCGGGAATGACAGTTATATTATGCAACGATTTTTCGGACATACCAAGCTACACCTATTGTTACGATTGCGACTATAATAAACAAATCTTTCACGCCTAGTCCATATGATATTAATATTGCCGAAATTATGGCGGCTATCGTCATTGCCAGTGAATCACTCAGGTTGCTGGCAGCGATTATCTGCGAGCGATGGCTGGGGGTTGTGCGTGACTGCAATAGCGCGTAAAGCGGGACGATATAAAGTCCGCCGCATATGGCTACCAGTAGCATGCAACCAACCACAAGAAGGTGGCTGCTGACGCTGAAAAATTCAGTTATGCTCATTAATTTGCCACTTTCAGGAGCGTCAGGAGTGAAATAGATCATAAGCCCGGTGAACAGCGCGATTCCTATTGCCGATATGGAGGTGAAGCGGGTGGAGATCTGGCTTTTCAACAATTTATCGCAAAGCAGCGAGCCTATCGCGATTCCTACTGAAAACACAGTCAGAAATAATATGTATACTTCATTATCGGCGTGGATTACGCCGCGTGCATAATTGGCGAACTGGGAGATATATATCGAGCCAACGGTGATGAACCAGGAGAGGGCGAGAATGGTGCGCATCAGGGTTTCGTCGCGCCAGGCATATGCCATTATGTTGCGGCTGCCTTTCCACAGATTGAAGCTGATTTGTGTGTGCGGGTGGGCGGAAGGTGCGCGCGGAACAAAAAGGCTGGCGATGAAGCCGATTACGGCGACTGCAATGGCGACTATGCCAATAAGGTTGCCGGAAGATTCCACAATAATTCCGCCTACTATCATGCCGATGAGAATGGCAAGATAACTGCCACTGGCGATGAAACCGTTGCCGACCAGAAGTTCTTCGCGTTTCAGATGCTGGGGCAGGATGCTGAATTTGATGGGGATGTTGAAGGCGGAGTGGGTTCCGCTTACAAATAAAATTATCATGAGCAGGTTGATGTCGTTATGATAAAAGCCATAGCTCGCGCCGATAACAATAAAAATCTCGGCGATTTTGGTTATGACTATCAGTCGTGCTTTCTCGTATTTATCGGCGATTTCTCCGGCGATTGATGAAAATAAAACCATGGGAAGCACCAGCAAGCCATAGCAGATTGTTACCAGAATTTCCGGCTGCATGGTGAGTTCAATATTATGTTTAGAGGCGTAGGTGATGAGTACGACAAGACCGGAACGAATCAGATTGTCGTTGAATATGCCAAGGCAAATGGACAGGAACATTGGCAGGAAACGGCGGTTAGTAAATAATTTATACTTCAGGGCTTTTTCAAGATCCAGTCCGTCTAATTCCATAGCACCACCAGCCAGATTATGAGGGCATTTGCAAGGCTGAGAAATACCGCCGCGCTTGCGATATCCTTGGCTTTTTTGGACAAAGGATGGATTTCAGTTGAGATGCGGTTTATTGCGACTTCCACCGCAGTGTTGAGCAACTCGACAATCAGAACCAGAAACAGGCTGCCAATTAGAATGGTTCGCTCGCTCGTGTCTTGAGTGATGATAAAAGCAAAGGGCAGGGCGAGAGCAGTTATTATAATCTCGGTGCGGAAGGCGGCTTCACCCCAGCCGGCTTTTATTCCTTCTATCGAATAACCAAAAGCGCGGATAACGCGCTTTAGTTCGTTGGAAAAATGAGATAATGGATTGGTCATTTTTTGATTCTAGCATTGCTTCTTGTTAGGTGAAACAAAATTAATGAGTCCAGACCCTAGTCATAGAATTATCATGTTTTTCCACTATTTTTCCACTTGGCATTAATATTATTTTATGGTATTTTTTGGTATTAA
>JBEBHV010000098.1:0-7179 GCA_040080715.1 Rickettsiales bacterium
ATACGGGCATCATAACGCTTGTTCTGGTCTACGGTAAACAAACCCTTTATGCCTTTAGTTGTCGGCAAATTAACTTCTTTTACGGAGGCATCAACTATCGTAATTTGTAATAATTTATTCTGTCCAACCGTCCGCAAACGGTCTTTAATCCATATAACCATGGCATCAGCCGGAGAGTAAGGCATCAAATGCTCTATATTAGGAGATCTGAATGGAGATTTGTAGGCTTCTATTGTCTCAATCTTCGCAACATCCATCCGGATTACCGGAGACTGGCTGAAACTCAGAGATGGTACTGGCGGTTGTGTTTGCGAAGAACAGGCTGAAACTTCCAGCAATACTAGCAGTGCCATAATAAACACAACAGGCTTTTTTACAATATCCAACATATAAATTACTCCTACTGTTTATTACTTAGAAAAACCGGATATTCCGTGCGCCCTCCACGAATTTCCTCAGCAAAATATAATGGGCGGTTTTTACTTTCACGTAGAATCCTGCTTATATACTCAGAAATTATGGCAAGAAAAGCAAAAAGCAGGCAGAACATCATGTTTATTAATACGACCAATGATGTCCAGCCATTGGCTATCTCTGAGGTATTTCCGGCTAATATTTTATATAATATTACATATACTGTGAGTAAAAATGCAAAAGCTGATATACCAACACACATAATGGAAATATAACGTAACGGACGATCAGAAAACGATATGATTGCATCAAACGCAGCAGCTATTAAACGTGGGTAATTATATTTTGTTTCGCCGGCAAAACGTGGTTCCCGCTCATATAAAACCGTAGCATTCCTGAAGCCGACATAGGCATAAATCATTTTCATGTAGCGTACGTTATCCTTTACGCTGGTAACAGCATTCACCACTTTTCTGCGCATTACGCGGTAGTCACCCACCGTGTTGGGAATATGCAGACCTGTCATATGCGAGGCAAGTTTATAAAATAATTTTGAAGTCGATTTTTTAATCCATGTTTCTTTTTTACGGATAGTATGCTGGGCGGAGACAATGTCATAGCCGGTGTCAAGTTTTTCTATAAGCTGCGGAATGAGAGAAGGCGGATCCTGCAAATCAGAATCCAGCATAACCACTACCTCACCGGTTGAGTGTTCAAGTCCGGCAGTTACAGCCGCTTCCTTGCCAAAGTTTCGCGAAAGACGAATAAGCCTTATATTCGGATTATTACGTTGATGTTGTGCAATTTTTTCTACAGTTCTGTCTTTTGAGCCGTCATCAACCAATAACAACTCATAGTTCCGGAAATGCTCTTCTAAAACCGCAGTGGTTCGCGTTATGAATTCATCTATTGATTCCTCTTCATTGTAACAAGGAGATATAACAGAAAGCAGGGAGTCCTTATTTATAGTCATTTATGCTCCGTCAGGTCTAAAATTTTTCGAGTATTGCAGGTGGTTTTACATTTGCAGGAGGAGGTTCTTTGGGAGGAGGGGAATCTAATATTAAAGGAGATTTCTTGAATAAAGAATACTGAACCTCATCACCAACATTGATATGCATATTTGCACATGTTCCTCCTTTTACAAACAAATAAGCTAATATAGGCGCGCTTGGATAAATATCTTCTTCAATTTCAGATAGATTTATACTAGGAGCTATCTGAGTTATGGTGCCTTGTTTATCTATAAAAAGTATATCTACAGGAGCGTACTGCGTTGAACGAATAATAGGTTTAGTGTCCGGTCTGGCAAAAACCATCATTACCCCTGATTTCTCAGAATAGCTGCTCAGGTTAAACCAGCCACTTTGATTGTATAAAGACATGCCATCACGAATTTCTACATCAAAAGCCAGTGCCGGATCTTCCGGTTCTATATTTTCTGGTACCGGCCTGATTATAGAATCATCCTGCAAAGGCATAGGTGGAACAGGATCCATTTTTGGTTTAGGCATGGATTTACGTAATATAACAATATTGGTGCGGACAAAATCTATTGAGGCATTATATTCTTTAGCTGCATTTGCCCTGAGAGAAGAAGCTTTCTTATCTGCGGCAAAAGAACTTGTTGTCGCCAAAGAAAAAAGCAATCCGCTAACCGCAGTGGCAATAATAATATTTCTCATTTCATTATACCCTTATAAATTACTTCATCTCCAATATTTATATTTCTAGATTCTGACACACCACCTTTTAATTCAAGCACTGCCTTAACTGGTTTATCGCCTGCGGTAATTATATTCAGAGAATCAGTCTTCGTGTTTTTTGCAATATAGACAATTTTACCTTGCTTGTCGATAAATAGCATGTCCAATGAAATCATAGTATCTTTCATCCACATATTTATTTTGCTATTATCTTTGAATATGAAAAACATCGCTGCATCATCCGCAAGCGACGTACGATACATAAGCCCTGTTTCCAATTGCTCTTTAGTTTCGGCTATCTCAGCATTGAAGGAATGTTTCCCATTTTTTGTTTTTATTATTATTGTTTCGCGTTCAAATGTAACAGGAGATTTTCCGGAAATTGGGGTTAAACCCAGCAATAACCAGCCAAAAATAAGGATTGCAGGATAATATATATAAGACTTTTTCATGCTTATTAGTCAATTATGACGATTTGATGAATTTTTTAGTAATGCTCTGGATATTATCTCTAAAATTGGTTATAATACAAGATATGAGTATATGATTGATTTTAAGGGGATGAATTATGTCAAGAAACTTTGTCGGAGCGCGCAGCAGCGGTGGTTCGCAGGTTGCCTTTAAAATTATTCGCAAAACCATTAGCAAAGGTGGTCGTATCAATGAAGGTACTTTTAAGAAAATTGTAGACGCTAAACTTGCCGAAGCCAGAGCAAATCTTGGAACTAAGATGAAAGACCGACCTTCGATGTTTGGAAAAATTGGTCAGAATAAAAGGAAATCAAAAAAGGCCGAGGAAACCCTTGAAATGGTGAATAAGATGCGTGAAGAAAAAGCCATTCGGAAAGCCAACAAGGAAGTAGTGATAGAAGTAAGGCGTTTTATCAATGGAAAGATTGATGACAAAGGTAGAATCAAAGACATTACCGGTAATGTGGTTGCTAAGGTGAATTTAAAGAATGGTGCTATGTCCGATATAACCGGACAATACATAGGTCTTTATCAACCAAAATCCCAAGCTGTTGTTAATAAAATTGAAGCTACGATTAACAAGCTCAGTCCGTATTTTATCGCACAGCGGGCTGCAGCCCAGAAACAGAAGGAATCTCTAGAGACATTAGTAAATGGTGGTAATAGCAGTGATCTAAACGTTTGGAGCAGAACACCAACAGATATATGGGGAAGGTCAACGAATACAGACGCATGGGGTAGACCAAAAGCGGATATATGGGGCAGAACACAAACTGATTCCTGGGGCAACCAGCAGATTGATATGTGGGGAAATCAGATATAATTAAGTTTTACGACTCACCGCAAATGGAGAAAACGCCTGCTGTGTTGGCATTATTTCTATACGGTTTATGTTGACATGCGCAGGACGGCATAAAGTCCAGAGAATAGTTTCTGCTATGTCATCGGCGGTTAACGGACTCATTCCTGCATAAACATTATCCGCTTTGCTTTTATCACCAGCAAAACGAACTATTGAAAATTCGGTTTCTGCCATTCCCGGCTCAATATTACTGACGCGTATATTTTTTCCGAGGAGATCTGCTCGCAAATTTAAAGAAAACTGAGTTGCAAAGGCTTTGGTTGCACCGTAAACATTGCCTCCCGGATACGGATAAGTACCGGCTATGGAACTTAGATTTACTATATGCCCATTATTACGAGAAATCATAATAGGTAGCAGTGCCTTAGTGCAGTGAATTATTCCCATTATATTAGTCTGCACCATCTGCTCCAGATCATCTTCTGATTGCTCGGGAAATGGAGATAATCCCAGAGCCAAACCGGCGTTATTAACCAGCACATCAACAGCAGAAAAATTTTTTGGCAAATTTGCGATAGCTTGTCTTACTTCTTTTCTATCACGCACATCTAAAGTTATTGTGTGAATATTGCCTGACAATTCTTTTTGCAGTTCAGCAAGCCTGTCCTGCCTTCTGCCACAAGCTATCACCCTCGCGCCATTTTTTATGAACAACCTAGCACAAGCAAGACCAAAGCCGGCAGTTGCACCTGTAATGAATATTGTTTTGTCGGTGAGCATAATTAGTTGTCAGTTGCTAGTTGCTGGTTTATGTTATATTGACCTTTGTATTATCCATCAATATATAATTCTAAAAACCAACAACTAGCAGCCAGAAACTGACATGCATCGTTTTGCCAATCCAACTAGATTCGTTTATTTTTCTGATAAATTATTTCCATATATTGTATTCCTGACCTGCACCACGTTATTAATTGGATTGTGGCAGGCCTTGTTTGTTTCACCACCTGACTATCAGCAAGGTGATAGTGTGAGGATCATGTATGTACATGTTCCATCTGCATGGATGTCAATCATGGTGTATACGATAATGGCGGTTTCTTCAGCCAGTTTCCTAATTTGGCGACACCCGCTTGCTGACATTATTGCACGAGCAAGCGCACCGCTTGGAGCCGGATTTACACTTATTACATTGATAACTGGCTCTTTGTGGGGAAAGCCAATGTGGGGAACATGGTGGGTATGGGACGCGCGCCTTACTTCGGTGTTGATTCTGTTTTTTATGTATATAGGTTATATAGCCCTTTCAGATAGCTATAATAATAAAGAAAATGGCAGAAAAATATGCGCCATAATGGCATTAATAGGCTTCGTAAATATACCTATAATCCGCTTTTCAGTTGAATGGTGGAACACTCTCCACCAACCGGCGAGCATAATACGCAGCGGTGGCGTATCTATTGATAATTCCATGCTAGTTCCATTGTTTTCCATGGGTATTTCTTTTATGCTGATTTATTCCATACTGCTTATTATGAGTATAAAAACCATGCTGATTCAGCAGAAAATCAGGCGATTGCAATTCAATTGAACTCCGGTGCTGTAGAATAAACAGCTAGACAAAATGCCAATTTGTATCTATCTTCATCGCCTGATTTTGCCAGAAAAAAGACTTTATACTGAGTTATGAGGAAGCTATGAGCTACGTTGATGGGTTTGTTTTACCAATAAAAAAAGAAAATGTTGGTGCTTACACCGAAATAGCAGGAAAAATGTCTAAGATATGGGTCGAACACGGCGCATTGGAGTATAAAGAGTGCGTATTAGAAGATCCGACAGAATCTGAATGGTGCATCACCTTCAACCAACTTGCCCAGCCAAAGGAAGAGGAAACTATAGTATTTGCATATATAGTTTATAAGGATCGTGCTCACCGTGACGCAGTGAATGCCAAAGTTATGGAAGATCCGCGAGTAAAAGATGCTTGTGCCCCAGAAAATTCTCCGTTTGATTGTAAACGCATGGCTTATAGCGGGTTTAAATCTATTGTTGAGGCAAAATTAAACTAAAATCCAATTAAATTAGGAGATTATATGACATTCGTTGTTACGGATGCCTGCATAAAATGTAAATATACCGACTGCGTTGAAGTATGTCCGGTTGATTGTTTTTATGAAGGCGAAAATATGCTTGTTATTAACCCAGATGAGTGCATTGATTGTGGGGTATGTGAGCCAGAGTGCCCAGCTGAAGCCATTTTACCAGAATCTGATGAGCTATTGAAATGGGTGGAAGTAAATCGTGAATATGCCGCAAAATGGCCTAACCTGACCACTAAAAAATCTCCACCTGAGGATGCCGATAGTTTTAAAGGTAAGGCTGGTAAGTTTGAGGAATTTTTTAGCCCGAACCCAGCTAACAGCTCTAAATAACTGAGTATTTCATGTTTATCATCGCATTTAATAATAAATGCTTTCTTTTTTATTAATTATGTGTTATGTTTCGCTCTGATTTTTATCCGGTAGTCATCTTGTAGTGGTTGTCCGTGTACAAATATACAATATATAGTTAACCCATGCAGTTATCTGCATCAACATGCGTTAGGAATATCTATGGCACAGAAAACCCTAAAAAAAGAAATAACAAAAAAGAAACTGGTTAAAGTAGTCGCTAAGGTAAAGCAAGTTTCCAAAAAAACATCTGGAACTGGTAAGGTTCTAAAATCTTCTGCACCAAAATATACTGGTAAGACTGTGTCTGCTAAGACTTTATCTGCGCCAAAATCTTCAGTAGCTGTTAAAAAGGAATCTCCTAAAGCTCTGGCTTCTAAGAGTGCAGATAAAAAGCTGACTGCGGCAAAAGTTACTACGACAAAAACAACTACGGCAAAGGTAATGCCACTTAAAACACTTTATAAAGTTGGTAATTATGTTGTTTACCCAACACACGGTGTAGGTAAGATCATGGCTGAAGAAACACAGATGATTGGTGATATTGAGCTGCGTATGTTGGTGATTTCTTTTGAAAAAGATAAAATGACCCTGCGTGTTCCTCTGTCGCGCGCTTCTGCTGCTGGTCTGCGCCCTGTAAGTTCGGTAGAACAGATGAAAAAGGTTTTCGTTACCTTGAAAAGTCGCGCCCGTACCAGCCGTGGTATGTGGAGTCGCCGTGCTCAGGAATATGAGACAAAAATCAATTCCGGCAATATTCATTTTATCGCAGAAGTTGTTCGTGACCTGCATCAGAATGTTGATCAATCCGAAAGATCTTACAGCGAGCGTATGATTTATGAATCAGCCCTTTCGCGTCTGGTTGGTGAACTGGCGGCGTGCGAAGGAACTGATTATAAAACAGCAACCGATAAGCTGATGAAGTTGTTGCGCTCTAAGATCGCTGCCGCAAATGAAGAAATAAAAGAAGCTGCATAAAAGATATTCGGATGATTAGATAATTGGATGATTAAGAACGAGTGCAATTAATCATCTGATTATCTAGTAATCCTGTAATCAAGACATCAGCTTATGACATTCAATACATTCGGTCACTTATTTCGCTTTACAAGCTGGGGAGAAAGTCATGGCGAAGCTATTGGCTGTGTGGTCGATGGTGTGCCATCCCTGATCGATTTATGTGAGGATGACATTCAAATATGGCTCGATAAACGTAAACCGGCTCAATCGCGCTATACTACCCAACGTCAGGAAAGTGATAAAGTAAAGATACTTTCCGGTGTATTTGAGTGAAATACTACCGGTACGCCAATTTACCTTATTATTAATAATGAAT
>JBEBHV010000305.1:0-1500 GCA_040080715.1 Rickettsiales bacterium
CAGAAACTAGATATTAAATCTAAATTCAAAGAATTTTGAGGTGATATAAAATGGCACGGATTGCTTATGTTAACGGCAGGTATGTGGATCACGCGCTGGCGAGCGTGCATATTGAAGATCGTGGTTATCAGTTTTCTGACGGGATATATGAATATATCGCGTTTTATAACGGCAAGTTGCTGGATGCGGACGCACATTTCAAGCGGCTGGAACGCAGCCTGAATGAGCTGGAGATTGGATTTCCGGTTGCTGCTTCGGCACTGGGGATAATTGTCCGTGAACTAATCGAACGTAATGGGCGCGATGATGGCGGGCTGTATATTCAGGTTACGCGGGGGACGGCGAAGCGCGACCATGTATTTCCCAAAAATGCGCGTCCGGCATTGGTGATGACGGTTTGCGGCGCGAAAACCCCAAAACCTCATGAATTTAGTGATGGGGTGAAAGTTATTACCCAGCCTGATAGACGCTGGGCAAGGCGTGACATTAAATCTGTATCCTTGCTGGCTAATATTTTAGCTAAACAGGAAGCGGCACGGCAAAAAGTACGTGAAGCTTTGCTGGTGGAAGCTGACGGAACGATCAACGAAGGATCGGCTTCTAATTTTTTTATGGTGACGAAATCGGGAGTGCTGGTGACGCATCCGGCAGATGAAAATATACTGGGCGGAGTCACCCGCGATGTGCTGTTGAAAATAGCTAGTAAAGCACAAATAAAAATTGAGGAGAGGGCGTTTAGTGTGAGTGAAGCAAAAAATGCGGCGGAAGCTTTTATAACCTCAACCAGCATTAATGTCCTGCCGGTGGTGAAGATTGATGACAGGCTGGTGGGAAAAGGCAATGTTGGCGAAATAACCAAGAGATTAGGCGAACTTTATAATGCGCATATCTATAAGCAGACGGGGAAAAGTTAGAAGACGAGAACAGCAGAAGTCTAGAAATGAGAAGACGAGCTGTTATCTTCATATATATTAATAGAAATATTTCTATCTTCTCGACTTCTGGTGTTCTCTATTTCTAAATTCATTTCAGGTAATAAAGTATCCGGCAGGATATGGTGTCGCTATTGTTATAAACTCCGGCAGTGGAGCAGCTGTTCGCAATTATTGCCCCGCCACTTTTTGCTGAGGTATCAAGCCCACGAAATTTTCCTGCGTTAGGAACGCCGTCATCCAGCTTTAAATCTATTTGCCAAGTTTGCGTCGGGCTTGTAGCTGGAGCGGCGAGGCTTCCAGAGGTAGCTAAATCTGAAAAGTTCAGTGTATTGGCTTTTCTTGCCGTAACCTGATTATATAAATCATCATTATAGAAATAAGCGCATCTATCGTTAATGCCATTAAACACTACCACATTATTCCAGCAAGGACTGACAATGGCAGCAGGAAGAAGCCCGGAAAGAGCAAGGGTTTTTATTGCCATAACGTTTTCGCATTGCCACCATGCGCCGCCGCCAAAATCTATAATACCATTACCATCACCATTACCTACACCATTGGTCAT
>JBEBHV010000099.1:0-7177 GCA_040080715.1 Rickettsiales bacterium
CAACAACAGGCAGTAGCTCCTGCTAAAGCTAATAACAAATCTTCTCACCACGCACCGATTGTTGAAGAAGTCGAGCAAAAAGAAAAAACCGGCAAATTGAAATTGCGTGGCCTGGAAGACAGGCGTTCTTCCGGTAAAATTACTATTAATCAGGCTTTGTCCAGCATTGAAGATCAGCGCATGCGCTCAATGGCATCGATTCGCCGCGCCCGTGAGAAGGCTATTAAAAAAGCAATGGGTGGAACGGTTGAAAGCGAAAAAGTTATTCGTGACGTTATTATCCCAGAAGCAATCGACGTGGCAGAACTGGCTAACCGTATGGCGGAACGCACTGTTGATGTAATAAAAGTCCTGATGAAACTTGGCATCATGGTTACGGCATCGCAATCAATAGATGCCGATACTGCCGAGCTGGTTGTTGGAGAGTTTGGTCATAAATTTAAACGTGTAACCGAAGGTGACGTTGAAAATATCCTGAAAGATGACGAGCAGGAAGATAGTGCTATTTTGCTACCACGTCCGCCGATAGTCACCATAATGGGGCATGTGGATCACGGAAAAACTTCACTCCTTGACGCATTACGCAAAACTGACGTTGCTGCAAAAGAAGCTGGTGGAATTACCCAGCATATTGGCGCGTATCAGGTTGAGGTTGAAGGCGGACAAAAGGTTACATTTCTTGATACTCCGGGTCACGAAGCCTTCACAGCAATGCGTGCGCGTGGTGCTAAAATAACTGATATAGTGGTTCTGGTGGTTGCTGCTGATGACGGCATCATGGAGCAAACCAAAGAAGCTATTAGCCATGCTAAAGCTGCTGGCGTGCCGATTGTGGTTGCGGTTAACAAAATTGACAAGCCGGGTGCTGATTCCAGCCGTGTAAAACAGGAACTGATGCAATATGAACTTGTTCCTGAAGAATTTGGTGGTGATATAATGGTTGTTGAAGTTTCAGCAAAAACCGGACAGAATCTTGATAAGCTTGTGGAAACATTGTTGTTGCAGGCAGAAATACTGGAGTTAAAAGCCAATCCAAACCGTGCTGCTGCTGGTGTTGTTGTTGAAGCTAAACTGGATCAGGGAAAGGGTGTGGTTGCAACCATACTAATCCAAAAAGGCACTTTGAAGGTTGGTGATATTGTAGTTGCCGGTGCGGCTTATGGTCGTGTGCGTACGCTGGTTGATGACAAAGGAAACACTATAAAAGAAGCTATTCCAGGAATGCCGGTGGTTATTCTGGGTTTAAGCCTTGCACCGGAAGCCGGTGATGTTTTCTCAGTGGTTGAAAATGAAAAAACGGCGCGTGATATTGCTGAATACCGCGAACGGCGGATACGTGAGAAAAACGTTGTGCTTTCCACCCGTTCACTGGAGAATTTATTTGGTGAAGCTGCTGGCACTAATGCCAAAGAATTGCCCGTTATCATCAAGGCTGACGTGCAGGGTTCTGTTGAGGCTATTTCTGGTTCTCTCGCAAAATATTCCGGTGATGAAGTAATGGTGCGCGTTCTACATAGCGGTGTTGGTGGGATCACTGAATCTGACGTTACACTTGCCAAAGCGACCGGTGCTATGATTATTGCCTTTAACGTTCGCGCGGCTCCAAAAGCCAAGGAACTGGCTGCCAAAGAAAAAACCAATATCCGCTATTATTCGATTATTTATAACGTGGTTGATGATGTTAAGGCTGCACTTTCCGGAATGTTGTCGCCTAGCCTTCGTGAAAATTTCCTTGGCTACGCCCAGATCCGCGAAGTATTTAATATCAGCAAAGCCGGTAAGATTGCCGGATGTATGGTTACTGACGGCATAATCAAACGCGGCGCGAAGGTGCGCTTGTTGCGCGATAACGTGGTTATTCACGAAGGTACGCTTAAAACCCTGAAACGTTTCAAAGACGAAGTAAAAGAGGTTAAAAGCGGTCTGGAATGTGGTATGGCTTTTGAAAATTACGAAGATATCCGCGTTGGTGACCAGATTGAAGCCTTCGAGATTGAAGAAACAGCTAGAACAGTATAATATCGTGGTTCGGGATTAGGGATTCGTGTTTAGGCATAAAAATCCCGAATCCCGAATCTCTAAACACGAGTCCCAAATATGCATGATTTATTCTCAGATAAAAAAAGCGGTGGCGGACAACGTAATTTACGTGTAGGCGAGGAAATTCGTCATGCCCTTGCTGATATATTCATGCGTGGCGAGGTGCATTCTATGGAACTTTTTGGTGCATCAATCACTGTTTCCGAAGTACGCGTTAGTCCAGATTTGAAAAATTCTACAGCATTCGTCATGCCACTTGCCGGTAAAAACAAAGATGGTTTACTGGAAGCCTTAAAGAAATCATCACCGGAAATACGTCATCTCGTTTCCAAGCGGGTTAAACTGCGCCATGTACCTAAAATATTTTTCGCGCTGGATGATTCCTATGAGGAGGCCGAGCGCATAAATAACCTATTAAAACAACCGGATGTAATACGGGATATTGAAAAGCAAATAACGGATGACAGATAACGGATGACAAGTATTATTTCTTCGTCATCTATAATCCGCCATCCGTCATCCGAACTAAACGGCTGGATAAATCTTGATAAACCACTTGGCATCAGTTCTGCCCAGGCGGTAGCAAAAGTAAAGCACCTGCTTTATAAATTACCGCCAGAATACCGCGCAGGAAAAAAAATTGCCATAGGGCACGCCGGAACCCTTGATCCTCTGGCATCTGGCATATTGCCGCTGGCTGTTGGCGAAGCCACCAAAACTGTTTCCTATATGATGGATGCAGCTAAATCATATTCTTTTACAGTGACATGGGGGCAGGAGAGGACAACTGACGATAGTGCAGGGGAGGTGGTGCATGAATCCGGTAATCGCCCTGAAATAAATGATATTAACAATATATTACAGCAATTTACTGGTAATATATCACAGATTCCACCAAATTATTCCGCTATAAAGCTTGCCGGCAAACGGGCTTATGACCTGGCAAGAAGCGGGCAGGAAGTAGATATAAAGCCACGAGAAGTTATTGTAAAATCTTTGGAAATAGTCACCCCCGATTTACTCGGGGGTCTAGGGCAACAAACTTCTTCAGATGATTTGTCTCTAGATCCCCGCTCAAAGGCGGGGATGACACATTTCCTCTGCCATTGCGGGAAAGGCACTTATATCCGCTCGCTGGCACGGGATATGGGCAGGGTTTTAGGCTGTTACGGCTATGTTTCCAGCCTTCGCCGAGTGCAGGTGGGAAAATTTAATGAAAATAATGCGATTTCGCTGGAAAACTTATCTGATATGGTGCATAAGGGCATGGTTGATTTTTTGCAACCTGTGGAATCCGCGCTGGACGACATCTTGGCGTGGGATATTGATTCTACTTTAGCGGTTCGCTTACGTCACGGACAGACCGTTAATCTCCCTAATATTGATGGAGGAGATGGTGAGGGCATTTTCATGCTGGCACGATATAATGGAAAACCTGTAGCGATTTGCAAGCGGAACGAAGGAGTGATGAAACCGGTGCGTGTGTTTAATATATGAGTTATCAGCAATCAGTGGTCAGCGGTCAGTAGGAACTGCTTCTGGCAACTGACAACTGGCAACTGACAACTGAAAGGAAAGCTACGATGTCGAATAAAGCAGTAAATAAAGAAGTAATTAATGAAAAACAGGATACAATAAAAAAGTTTGCAACCAAGAAAGATGACACTGGTTCACCAGAAGTTCAGGTTGCTTTGCTTACAGCGCGCATCAATCACCTGACACAGCATTTTGCCGAGCATAAAAACGACCATCATTCCCGTCGCGGATTATTGATATTGGTTGGTCGTCGCCGTCGCTTGCTTGATTATTTAAAGAAATGTGATTTTTCACGTTATGATACGCTGATTAAGAAATTAGGAATTAGAAAGTAGTTGTTAGCGATCAGCGACCAGCGATCAGTTTTTATAAAATTCTGACCGCTGACCGCCGACAACAGACCGCTTTAACAAATAAATTAGTAGGAAAGAGAGATATACAAATATGTTTAACGTAACTAAAAAATCAATTGAATGGGGTGGCAGAACGTTAACTTTAGAAACCGGTAAAATTGCTCGTCAGGCTGATGGCGCAGTGCTGGTGACTTACGGAAATACAGTAGTGCTTTGCACCGTGGTTGCAGCTAAAAAACCTAAAGCTGATGTTGATTTTTTCCCTCTTACTGTTAACTATCAGGAAAAAGCCTTCGCCGCCGGTAAAATACCGGGTGGTTTTTTTAAACGCGAAGGTCGTCCAACCGAAAAAGAAGTTCTTACTTCCCGCCTTATTGACCGTCCTATCCGTCCGCTTTTCCCAGATGGTTTCTATAATGAAACACAGGTTGTCTGCACTCTTTTATCGCATGATTTACAGAACGATCCTGACATCGTGGCACTCGTTGGCGCATCTGCAGCTCTTACCCTTTCCGGTGTACCGTTCATGGGTCCGGTTGGTGGTTGCCGTGTTGCTTATGTTAATGGCGAATATCTACTTAACCCAACCCGCGCAGAATTGCTTGATAGTAAGCTTGATTTAGTCGTAGCCGGAACTGCTCGTTCAGTGCTTATGGTAGAATCGGAAGCTCAGGAACTTTCTGAAGAAGTGATGCTTGGTGCGGTTTCTTATGGTCATAAGGAAATGCAGGCAGTTATAAATCTGATCATATCTCTTGCTGAAAACGCAGCAAAAGACCCATGGGATTTCCAGAAACCTTCCAATGAAGCCCTTACTGCGCAGGTTCGCGCCTTGGCAGAAGCTGACTTACGCGCTGCTTACAAGATGACTGGCAAACAGGAACGTTCCAACCGTCTTGACGAAATTAAAGCCGATGTAAAAGCAAAATTGGGCAAAGATTCCGGCGAAAATGGCTATGATGATAAAACCCTTGGCAACCAGCTTAAAAAGCTGGAACAGGATATTGTCCGCACTGATTATGTTCAGAACAAGGTTCGTATTGATGGCCGCGGTGCAGCCGACATTCGCCAGATTATCGGTGAAGTTGGTGTCCTGCCAATGACGCATGGTTCAGCATTATTTACCCGTGGTGAAACACAGGCTGTTGTCGTCGCAACTCTTGGCACTAGTCAGGATGAACAGATTATTGACGCGCTTGAAGGCGAATACCGCGAAAACTTTATGCTGCATTATAACTTCCCGCCATATTCAACTGGCGAAGTTGGACGTATGGGTAGCCCTGGTCGCCGTGAGATTGGTCATGGCAAACTGGCTTGGCGCGCTGTTCGCCCAATGCTTCCAGCAAAGGATGAATTCCCATACACACTTCGTTGCGTATCCGAAATAACCGAATCTAACGGTTCATCTTCAATGGCAACTGTTTGTGGCAGCTCACTGGCACTTATGGATGCCGGTGTTCCGCTGAAACGTCCGGTTGCTGGTATTGCGATGGGTCTGATTAAAGAAAAATCCGGCTTCATAGTTCTGTCTGATATTCTTGGTGATGAAGATCATCTTGGTGATATGGATTTCAAGGTGGCTGGTACTGATCAAGGTATCACAGCTCTGCAAATGGACATTAAGATAGACGGTATCACTGAAGAAATTATGAAAGTTGCGCTGACTCAGGCACACGCCGGTCGTAAACATATCCTTGGCGAGATGTCTAAAGCTCTGTCTGCACCGCGTGAATCAGTTGGTACAACTGCGCCACGCATCACCACTATGAACATTCCGAAGGATAAGATCCGCGAAGTAATCGGTTCTGGTGGTAAGGTTATCCGCGAGATCTGCGAAGTTACCGGAGCTAAGGTTGACATTGAAGATGACGGTACAGTTCGTATCGCAGCTACCAATGAAGAAGCCGGCAAAAAAGCCTATGATTGGATTTATTCAATTGTTGCCGAACCGGAAGTTGGTCAGATTCACAACGGTAAAGTTGTGCGTGTGGTTGATTTTGGGGCTTTCGTCAATTTCTTTGGCGCAAAAGACGGTCTGGTTCACATCAGCGAACTTGCTGATTATCGCGTTGCCAAGGTTGAAGACGTGATAAAAGAAGGCGATAGCGTTAAGGTAAAAGTTCTCGATATTGATAACCGTGGCAAAATCCGCCTATCAATGCGTATGGTAAATCAGGAAACTGGTGAAGATATTTCTGATAGCGTCAACGTGCGTGAGAAGAAACAACCGGCATAATTTTATCTGTCACCCCGCGCAAGGTGGGGTGACAATTTAACGCTTGCTAAACAGACTCACCAACTGCTCGGTCATTGTTTCGCCGAGCTTGTCAATTTCTGAAATGGTAACAGCGCGTTTGTAATAGCGGGTTACGTCATGCCCGATTCCAATTGCCACCAATTCAATCGGCAGCTTGTTTTCCACTTTCGCTATCACTTCGCGCAAATGCGCATCGAGATATCCGCCATTATTGCTGGAAAGAGTGCTGTCATCAACCGGCGCACCATCGGATATCACCATCAATATGCGTCGTTGTTCCGGTCGTGCCAGCAAGCGGTCACACGCCCATAATATAGCCTCACCATCAATATTTTCTTTGAGCAAACCGTCTTTCAACATCAGCCCAATATTCTTACGAGATTTCCGCCAGCTTACATCCGCCGGTTTATAAATAATGTGACGTAAATCATTGAGCCTTCCCGGATGCGCCGGCTTTCCTTCATTCACCCAGTTTTTATAAGCCAGTCCACCTTTCCATTCCTTGGTGGTAAATCCAAGAATTTCTACTTTTACACCGCAACGATCTAATGTCCGGCTGATAATATCGGCAGATAATGCCGCTATAGTAATTGGGCGACCACGCATGGAGCCGGAATTATCAATAAGCAGCGTGACAACAGTATCGCGGAAATCAGTATCTTTTTCCCGCTTATATACTTGATCATAATCAGGTTGGGTGATGACGCGCGAGAGCTTGCGACTATCAATCATCCCGTCATCTTCATCAAACAGCCATGTACGTGCCTGTTTGCCAAGAAGCAAACGCTGCAAACGGTTGGCAAGGCGGGCAGTGACCGTTTGGAATTGCATAAGTTTCTGATCTAGTTGTGAACGTAAACTTTCAAGCTCAGTGAGTGTTGCAAGCTGGTTTGCTGTTATTATTTCATCAAAATTTTTAGTGTAAGCATGGTAGTACGGTTCTTTAAAAAATGTTTCGCTATGGTTAAAAGGGTAAGGTGAGCTGTTATCA
>JBEBHV010000100.1:0-7170 GCA_040080715.1 Rickettsiales bacterium
AAAAAACAGGGGCAGATGCGCTGTTTATAAGTGCGCCGGAGAGTGTATGCTGGCTGCTGAATATCCGCGCGCGTGACACCGAAAATACTCCATTATGTTTGACATGTGCCATTATTGATGGGCAGGGAAATGTTCAGCTTTATGTTGATCCTGCGCGCCTTGATGAGAAGGTAGTGAAACATTTAGGTGATGGCGTAAGAGTATGTACTCCCGATTCTTTAGGCGAAAAATTACGCGCATTCTCACAAAAAACCATGTTGTTTGATGCTCATACAACGAGCGTTTTTATCACTGATTTATGTTCCGAAAGCGGAATAAAATTACTGGAAGGCACAGATCCATGCTTTCTGTTTAAGGCAATTAAAAATCATGTGGAGATTGTTGGAATTCGTAAGGCACATATCCGCGATGGAGCAGCGGTGGCAAAGCTTCTATTCTGGATGGAAAAACAGGAGAATGTGAGTGAGCTGGAAGTGGTTGATAGGCTGCTGCTTATGCGGATGCAGAATGAGCTGTTCCTTGAACCGAGTTTTGACACTATTGCGGGCAGCGGGGTGCATGGTGCGATTGTGCATTATCGGGCGACCCAGGAAAGCAACCGCGTTTTGCAGCAAGGCGAATTATTTTTGCTCGATTCCGGTGGGCAGTATTTTGATGGAACGACTGATATAACCCGTACTGTTGCGATTGGAACGCCGTCGCCTGAGCATAAAGATCGCTTCACAAGAGTACTAAAAGGACATATTGCACTGGCGACAGCAGTTTTTCCTGAAGGTACGGCAGGTTCGCAGCTTGATGCTCTGGCGCGACAATTTCTCTGGCAGGACGGGGTTGATTATGATCACGGCACAGGGCATGGCGTTGGTTGTTTCCTTGGTGTGCATGAAGGACCGCAGCGCATTAGCAAGCGGGGAGGGGATGCACCGCTCAAAGTCGGTATGGTGGTGTCAAATGAACCAGGTTATTATAAAGATGGGGAATATGGAATCCGCATTGAAAATCTGGTTACTGTCGTAGAAAAATCGGTTGGAGAAAATAATAAACAACAGGGAGGCAGAAAATTTTTAGGTTTTGAGACTCTGACCTGCGTCCCGATAGATACACGGCTGATTGATGTTGGAATGCTCACAGATGCAGAAAAAAAATGGCTGAATGATTATCATGAATGGGTGCACGAGCAGTTATTACCGCAGCTTGATGATAGCGAAAAAGAATGGCTGGCTGGTGTTTGTGCTTTGCTATAGATGCTGCATAGATTGTTTATGAGCGTGCTTTTTCTTGTTCCAGGTTTCTTAATGTAGAAATTACACGTACATTACTTTTCCTAAGATATTATCCGTAGTGGTTGCGCCAGATGTAAACGAAGGCGGATGGTGCCGCTTAGGTGACTCGAACACCCGACCCCTTCATTACGAATGAAGTGCTCTACCAACTGAGCTAAAGCGGCGATTATAGACAATTTACTTTAGATAACTTACCGAGTGATTACCTGTAATATGTCATAAATTCAAGCAAAAGCAAAAAGGTCTACAGAGCATAATTTATTTTATCAGCGTTGGCTTGCGAGTGATTCTCATTTACAAAAACTCTTTAAGACCGGCAGCAGTCAAGTTAATGTCTTACTTTAAGAAGTAAGGATAACATATCAAATTTACTGCTATTTCCATGCTTACGGTGTTTGCAGTCTTGCAAGTCACAAGTGTGTTTGCAGCAGAAAAACCTTTGCATTTCGTGCAGCATAATTTTGTCGCAAATAAGGCAATCTATAAGCCAGATATAGTCGAGAAAGATTTTGTGAACGGCTGGGGGATTAGCAATCTGGGTGATGGAACTATCGCCGCCTATAACAGCAACACTAGCGAATTTATTGATTATATCCGCGATGCAAAAGGCAAACCGATCAAGAATGATAAAATTTGGGGAATATTATTTGGCAATGGCGAAAGCCTTGGCGATAAAGACGCGCTCTATTTCGCTGCTGGTCCTGATGATGAGAATGATGGGGTATTTGGAAGTAGCAGGGTGGTGAGGAAATAATACCGAATCAGTCCGTCTTCGCCAATGGCTTTGCCGGACACTGCTTCACCTAAGCGTTATTTCAAATCCTCTGACGTACGCAGTATATTCTTGGTCGGGATGGTTTATACTTTTTAGGATGTAGACGTACCACATATACTTCTCCAGTCCGTCGTCGTCCATGCTTCGCTCTTCGAGCTACGCAAGGACTATGCCGGACACTGCTTCGCCCAAGGTGTCTGTCTCCTGCGTGGCTGTGCCACGCGTAGCCAGCCAGGGCGAAGCGTGGTGGACCGTGCTGGAATCGAACCAGCGACAAGCTGATTAAGAGTCAGCTGCTCTACCAACTGAGCTAACGGTCCATATCCTGAGCATTTTCATTCATTCCTATTTAGTCAGGCTTAGGCTCATGCACTGGTTGTACACCTAGTCTTACCTTCCTAGAGCAGAAACAAAGCAAAGCACTCTGGCGAGTTCCAGAATGTTTATTCGATTTGCTGGGAATGTAAATATATTTGATGAAGAGACAGCAATTATATCAGATTTTTATAGAAATGCCAGAAATTTAATTTATCATACTTCACGATAATATGCTGAAAATACTTGTAAATTTTGTTATACTGACGATTGTTGGTTATTAATTTGTAAGGAGTGTATATGTCCGATTTTAGCATGATGCTGAGAGATTACAGGCTGACGACAGCCGAGATTCTTTATCACCTTCCGGATCATCCCATGCTTCTGCAAAGCTATGTATGGCAGGATCTGGACATAGCTCCTAAATTTCCTGTCCTCAATAAATTCCTAGGTTTCTGGGAGCAAAAGCTTGATGGTAAGTTGCATTCTGTGAAAGTTGCCAGCACCCAGTTGATCACCCCGTCAAAGTTTATATATTGTAAGGGTGAGCTTAACGTGCATTAGGCTGCCAGCCACTTTTTATCTGTAATAATTGATTTTATCAGTCATTACAGAGGTTTGGGTATATGTGGTGATGCTTTCTCATAAATATTTAATTAGAATTTAGCTTGAGAAAATAGCTATAATTATTAATTTATTATAGAAATATAATTAATATTAATTAAATTTTAATATAATTTATGTTAGAGTTTATTGATGATAAATTTCCTGATATGTGTTACTATCAGTGCTCGGCAAACTGTAATTTGATGGAATTAATAGTACATATGAAAATATTTTCTTCGGGTTTCTTTCGTAAAAATGATGGTTCGGCGATCGTAGAATTTGCCATTGTTGCCCCTGTGTTTTTTCTGCTGGTCTTTGGGATGCTGGAGTTCGGACTGTTTCTGTATAGTAAAGTGATAATCGAAAATATTGCCGTGGAAATTTCGCGCACTGCTTCCATTGGTAAAACTACTGATACTGAGTGCAGTGGTTATCCCGATCGGATAGGCTATATAAAATGCATCGCTAAGAACAGATCGTCGGTACTGATTAATGGTGATAAAGCTCAGGTGCAGATTACCAAGCTGGCAGATGGTGAAACGCAGGTGCCTGACATTTGTTTTGATACAGATCCTCCTAGCAGTGATCCAAAAGAATGCGTTGTGTATCAAGAGGTAAATAATATAGGAAATTATCAAGGGGCGCAGGACAGTAAACTTGGAGAAGCCAGAGAATTAGTAGAAGTGCGTATATCATATCCATGGAGCGTGTTGATGCCACTTGTTGGGCAATTTTTTCAAAGGACCGACAATCAGGGAAATAAAAGAAATGTGGTTATGATTACTGCATCAACCGTCTTAAGGAACGAACCATTTTAATTAATTTTTTCTGCTGCAACATATAAATAAGCTTATGGGTAAAATTATGAAAAATTCGATTAAATCTTTATGGTCTAACAAGCAAGGATTGGCTTTGATAGAGTTCGCTCTGCTTCTGCCATTGTTGCTTCTTGTATTTTTCGGTGTAGTCGAATTTACCCGTTACGTTATGATTACTCAGAGGGCAGAACGCTCTGTTTATGCACTCTCTAATATAATGAGTCAGTTTACTCCGATAAAGGTTACGGAGATTAAAACAGAAGCAAGCACGAAAACGCTGGATGGCGAAGTTTTCGCGCAATTTTCCAGAACCATGGATGTTTATAATACTGCTTCTGATCGCATAGCCATTATTTCTTCTATAACTAAAACAGGACCAGGTAACAACAATGGCAGCATAACTATTAATTGGCAAAGGTCTGGCGGTGGTAGTTTGTCTTCGTCTGAGGCGGTAAGTTTGCTTAATGGAGTTAATGCAGCTGCTATAAACTCTGACAATCCCAATGGCTCTACTGCTGGAACATCTCCAAGTTTTCCTGGTGCCAATGGTCAGCTGATACATAATGCCATGTCTGATATGAAGCAGGGTGAAAACATGATCATAACTGAGACATTTTATAATTACCAACCGTTTTTAAGCAACATTCTCGGTGCATTTGGTTCGGCATCTGCTAAAGGAAATATAATGAAATCGGTGGTATTTACCCGCCCACGCAATGGTGATATTGATACTTTAAAGCGTCCTGATAAGGATACAGATCCAGGAGAAGAAGAGTTTGGTGATGAGTATTCTTTCTGTACCAATATTAAATTGGTGCCTGTTTCAAAAATCTGCTCTTCTAAGACGGAGGGTGTTGGTTCGGATTGTACGGTAATCACTAAATGTCGTACTTGTACTACCAGAAGAATTTGTAAGACTTGTACAACTCCGATTAATGGTAGCACAACCTGTGCTGTAAATTCTAACCAACTTATAAATTGTACAGATTCTCAAACTGAAAAAGCCTGCAGTACTGGCGGTGGCGGTGGCGGTTCAGAAGATCCAATACCAGACTCTCTTCCTCCATCATAGTATTTGAGGAATTGTGATAGAAAAATATGAATTTACATGGGGTATAATATGAAGAGCAATAAAGGTGTAATCCGTTCTTTTAGGGATAATAACGAAGGTGGCGTTTTGATCATGGCCGCTTTCTTTATAGTGGTTCTGGTTGCTCTTGGTGGGGCGGGCATAGATTTTGGTCGTGCCTATCTTCTTAAGATGAAGTCGCAGCAAGCTTCTGATGCTGCAGCGTTGGCTGCAGCTAATCCTGCTGGCTTTAATCCTTCTGCTGACGACAGAAAAAAAGCGGCTGAGATGTATTATAACCTTAATTTCCCGGCGACCTATCTCGGTGTAAAACGTCCACCTTTGGAGTATGATCCGAATGCTGTAAGTATTACTGTTGGTAATGGCGCGAGCATGAATACCAATTTTATAAGCACTATGGGCAGCCAATTTAATAATCTCAAGGTTTCTTCACGCAGTAGGGTGAATATAGCTAGTGGTAATCCTAGGTATGATGTTATTTTAGTTTTTGATACTTCTGACTCTATGGACTGGACATTTGGTGGCGAGAAGTGTGGGAGCAATGGACTAGTTACTCCTGCCTGTAACGATGGCGATGTTAATGATCCTAGCACTAATTACTGTTACAGCAGTAGTAGTAACTATTATTCCTGTGGTGCTAATTCACGACTTGCCGGTTTAAAAACCGCTGCCAATATTTTTGCTGACAAATTGCTGGATGCTGCGGTTTTGGGGAATAACCGTATTGCTCTGGTTAACTGGAATCATGCTCTTAGATCCAGGCTGGATTTTGCTAACAATATAACAGCAGTAAAAAGCTATATAAAAAATATGACAGCAATAGGCGGGACTAATAGCACAGCCGGATTACAGCAAGCACAAACATTTGCGGCTAAATTTAGTTCTGACGCGGTGCATGCGGTTGTTTTATTAACTGATGGTCTTAATACTGGTTTATCTTCTCCTGCTACTCATGATGTGGACATTGATAATGCGAGTGTTGATATTTGTAACGCATTTAAAAACCGTCCGACTCCGACAATTGTATATACTATTGCAGTAGGTGACGTATTCCAGAAAGATGCTTCCGGGGATTTTCTTCACATAAACGGTAAGCTGGCTAATGATTTTCTGAGTAAATGCGCCAGTGGTTCACCTGACACTAATCTTGGTAAGTATTATTTTATAAATTCTGGTGATGCTTCGCAGCTCAGTGCAATATTCAAAACCATTGCTGATAGTATTCAGGAGTTGAGAATTACCGATTAGTACTCCGGCAATTCGCGCTTATTAATATATTGCTTGAATCTTCCTTCCATATTTATATATAAAGTGGCATGGGAAGTTCTGTAAAAAATATTTTAGTAGCTGGTGGCGCGGGGTTTATCGGTTTTCATTTATGCTCCAGATTGCTTGCACAGGGACATAATGTTGTTGCTGTTGATAATTTCTTTACAGGCTCAAGCAAAAATATTGAACCGCTATTTTCCAGCGGACGTTTTTCGGTTATCGAACATGACATAACCATACCTTATGCCTTTCTTTCTAAGGATGGTTCTAATTTTGATGAAATATATAACCTTGCCTGTCCTGCCTCACCGGTGCATTACCAGCCGGATCCGGTGCGCACTATGATGGTGAATATTCTAGGGATGAAAAATCTTCTGGATCTGGCAAAAACGCATAATGCACGAATTCTGCAAACATCAACTAGCGAAGTATATGGAGATCCAAAAGTTCATCCGCAATCAGAAGATTATTCAGGCAATGTAACAATTATTGGGCCTCGTGCTTGTTACGATGAAGGCAAGCGCGCTGCTGAAACCTTATGTTTTGATTATCACCGGCAATATAAAACTGATATAAAAGTTGTACGCATTTTTAATACCTACGGTCCCTTCATGCGTCGTGATGATGGTCGCGTTGTTTCTAACTTTATTTGTCAAGCACTCGCTGGCGAACCTATCACTATTTACGGCGATGGCAGCCAGACAAGGTCGTTTTGCTATATAGACGATATTGTTGAGGGAATAATCCGGATGATGGAAAGTGCTTCCGGCATTGTGGGGCCTGTTAATTTGGGTAATCCCGATGAATTTACGATTGAGGAACTAGCGGAAAAAATACTGGAGAAAACCGGTGGTAAATCATCTATTATCTATAAGCCACTGCCACAGGATGATCCGGCGCAGAGGCAACCGGACATACGTCTTGCCAAGGAGCTGTTGGGTTGGCAGCCAAAAACCTCGCTGGACAGGGGGTTAGACAAGGCAATAGCTTATTTTGCGGAAAAATAAAATTAAT
>JBEBHV010000101.1:0-7146 GCA_040080715.1 Rickettsiales bacterium
CAGGACGGGATAAAAGACTACATTCAGAATTATCTGCTTAAGGAAGATCCTTATTTGTAGTTGTCATACCGACGAAGGTCGGTATCCATGCCAAGCGATAGGTGGTGCTTTTTAAAGTTAGGAATGGATTCCGCTCTTCAGCGGAATGACAAGCCTACTTCGCCTCTCCCTCTGCGGGAGAGGCAAGATTTTATTAGCGAGCGCAAACGAGCTTAGAAAATCTGGTGAGGGGTAAAAAGTGGAAATAAAAAACCCCTCACCAAGTTTTTGTAACCCACGCTAAGTATGCGTGGTAACAAAAACTATCCTCTCCCGCAGGGGGAGAGGAGAAAGAAAAAACAAGCTTTTCTATTTAATATTCTTTGCAAAAGTTATTTTGCAATCGGTGGCGACTGACTGGTAGTTACTTATCGCGCTATTGCCGTTGCAATCCCAGAGAGTAATTATCCTGCCTGAGGTTCCTATCCCGTCATCGGTTTTTCTATCGATATCTCCTGCGGACAGTGGTGATATGCCGTGATCAATACCAAAAGTTGGATTTCCAGTATAGCCTAAACGATATTGGGAACGGGTTGTAGGAACATCATGCCCTGCGCCAATAGCTATGCTGTTTCCGTTTTCTAATGTGTCGGGGGCGTGGCTTCCGCGCATACAGGTGACAAATACCCCGCCGTAATCATCTACGCTGGCGGTTGGGATATCCACACCTACCGCGACACTGGTTGATGAGCCAATTGCTCCTCCGAGTCCTGTTGCGGCAAATTTTGATAATCCAGCCAGTCTTAGATGCAGGAATAGCTGCGTAACTTCTCCCCCGAGCCTTGCAGATAGACAATCACCAGCAATATAACCTTGCGATTGCGAAAGTATAAAACCATTATTATCACCATTTACAACGGTGCTGGTGCCAACGGTTGTGCCAAAAAAATCAGTTGCGCTGGAACAATCGCCAGGCAGACAGTTATATTTTAACCTGAAGGTGTTCATTTGGGTTTCTATTTCGTCCAATTGGCTTATCTGTGCTCTAATTTTAGCACTTTCAATTAAATCTTTCCCAACCAATACACCACCTATAACAAGTCCGATTATGACAAGTACTATACTTAATTCCACGAGCGTAAATCCATTTTTGGATTTATGGTTGGTTTTGGGAAAGTGAGTTAGGTATATTCTCTGGCTCACAGGCTGCTCGCAGATGCTCTGTAAGTGGCAGTTTTGTAGGGGGGGGGTAATATTGTCATGGAGCATCTCATATTGAGTATGAATACACGATGTTATTTATAAATAAAGTAAGGAGTATTAGCAATAAAAAAGCTATTGGCTACAGCGCACCATTTACCAGCGTGCAGGATGGGGTGAAAGATTACGTTCAGAATTATCTGCTTAAGGAAGATCCTTGTCATACCGACGAAGATCGGTATCCATGCCAAGCGATAGGTGGTGCTTTTTAAAGTTAGGAATGGATTCCGCTCTTCAGCGGAATGACATTTTGGTAAGCCTCATTAACCCCATCAATGCGTTTCTGGATGGAGTCGCCCATTAAATCCGCCATGTTGCCGACAAGTTGCATAGCTATGTTTTTATCCTTAATCAGCAGGTTGGGTTTTTGCAAGTTTCCAGTAATCGCCAATGCCCTGAACGTGTCGCAGTATACCGTGTTCAACTATCTGCGACCTCACGGGTGAACAGTACTTAGCGTAAGCCGACGCACATGAACGTGTTTCGCCAGCTTGCGGGTTTTGGCGATATCATAAGACACCTGCATCCGCATGAGAGTATCCATCTTCACACCGAATGCCTTTTCCAAGCGCAACGCCATTTCTCCTGACAAATCAGCTTTACCATTGAGTAAACTGGACAGGGTTGGGCGCGACACGCAAAGAGCTTTGGCTGCCGCCGTGACTGAAAGACCAGCAGGCTCTACAAGCTCGGTACGGATAAAGTCTCCGGGATGTGGCGGGTTCTTCATAGACATATTTTGTTCTCCTCCTCTAATGGTAGTCCTCTAAGTTCACGTCAAATATTTCTTCTTCTGCCTCGTCAATGCGGAACGTCAGTCTCCGGTTACGGGTAACGCTCAGGCTCCATGCTCCTTTGCGGTCGCCGGTTAGAGTATGGACTTTCCATGCCGGAAGCATTCGTAGCTCATCAGGATCTTGCATATCATCCATATAGGCAAACATTTTGCGCAGCTTATCCACGGTGTCGGGTGGAACGCCACGCCCGCTATCTTCCATGTAGAGACGTTTCAGACCCTTATGCACAAAGTTCCGTATCTTCATCAAAAAACCGTAGCCTGTAGCCTTACACTTGTCAATATACTTCTTTCTGCTTGTACTAGTTCAATCCACAAAATCCCGATAAGCCTCATTAACGCCATCAATGCGTTTCTGGATGGAGTCGCCCATTAAATCTGCCATGTTGCCGACAAGTTGCAGAGCGATGTTTTTATCCTTAACCACCAGACTGGTTTTTTGTAAGTTTCCAGTGATGCTGCCTGATAGGTGATAGGCAAGGTTTGCACTGGTGCCAACTAATTTTGCCCATGCATTATCAGCGTTGCTTATCAGTTTTAGAGCAGGGAAGTATTCTTTTATTTTGAATTGATAGCGGTGGTAAAGCGCGAGGGCGAGAGTAACCCGGTCTTCATGGGTAATGCTGTTAAATGCCGAATATATTATACGCTGGAATGCCCACTCACCACGATATTCCGGGTGAATATGAATGGCGATATCGGAAAGCAGACAAAATGCCAGATGCAACCTTTTCATGCGTTCTGATTCCTGTGGCAATAATGGCTTCATCCAGTCAAATAGTTCATGTGCATAATCACAGCTCCTGCCACTACGTGAAGCAAATTCACGGCAGGAAAACAACAAACCATCTTCATCACGCTCGCGTATTGATAATTTTTTATAGACATAACCTTCACGGATACCGCTGGCGGAGAATATTATATTGCCGGCTTTGCATGTGGTAAGTAAAGTTTCCAACACCATTGCTGCGCCTGGCAGTGATGCTGCTCGTTTTGCTGCGCCACCAGGATATTTTTCTAATTTCTCCAGTGACATTGCAGCGATGTCACGAACGAAAGATAAAAATTCTTTTGCTTCTACTGTGTATTCATGGAGAATCTGTAGCGGGTAATCATTTGCCACCATGTGCATTTTGGCAAGTGCGCGGAAACTGCCGCCAATTGCATAGATGCTTGGTGTTTTTTCATCATCCAGCCAATTTACTTCGGCAAATCTTTTGTTAATCAGTTTGCGTAGCTTATTCCTGTCGCCTTTGCTTTCATCCAGCATTCGCAAGCTTCCCAGAGCTATGCTGTTATGTCCATAGGTTTCGCCATTATCCACGCGCACCAGCTCTAAACTGCCACCACCTAAATCAGCAGTTATCCCTTTGGGTTTATAGATTGATGAACATACGGCAAACGCACCAAGCTTCGCTTCTTCATCGCCGGAAATAATATCGGCTTTTACATTGTAGGTTTTTTCCAGCCAGTTTGTGAAATCACGCCCATCCTTAGCATCACGGATGGCAGCAGTAGCGATAACATGCAGCTCGGCAATTCCCATATTGCGCCCCATGGCAACAAAACGGCGCAAAGCTTCCTTGCCCATAACCACGCCTTCCGGGTTAAGCATGCCACTAGTTGCAAGACCCTTGCCGAGCGCGCATAAAACTTTTTCGTTATAGATCGGAATTGGCGAACGCTTATTCCGGTCATACACCACCAGACGGATCGAGTTCGAACCAATGTCTATAATACCGATGCGGGCATCTTTTAAATCAGGTTTATTCATTGTCATTGCGAGCGTAGCGAAGCAATCCAGTCTGGATTGCCACGTCGGCTGCGCCTCCTCGCAATGACAAATTATATATAGTATATTTATTGTTACTCATCACTTCACCACTTTATATTTCAGCATCTGTGTTGATTTTGCTCTTTTAAGCGATGTGCCGCGTCCTGACAAGCTCGGATTTTTTATAAAATAATCATGCGCCGAGATTGCTTTGCCTGATGACGACAAACGTTTATAAGTTCCATCCTGATGCAGAATCCAACTCTGGCTTTCATCTTTAAGGTTTGCCATCATGATTTGCCCCATTATCTGTTCATGCACTGTCGGGTTTTCTATCGGTATGATTATCTCAACCCGCCTGTCGAAATTACGTGGCATCCAGTCCGCCGAACCAATAAATACTTTAGCATTGGGTGATGGCATCTCATAACCATTGCCGAAACAATAAATCCGCGAATGCTCAAGAAACCTTCCGATGATGCTTTTAACGCGGATATTATCAGAAAGCCCTGCCACGCCTGGACGCAGGCAACAGATGCCGCGTATCACCAGCTCGATGATAACGCCAGCCTGCGAAGCTTTATAGAGTGCGTCGATAATCTGGTCATCGACCAGTGAATTCATCTTTGCCCATATTGTACCTTTGCGTCCATTTTTTACATGATTTATTTCTTCTTCAATCATGGCAATAAGGCGTGAGCGCATGTCACGTGGGGCAATAATCAGTTTGTTGAATTTAGTTGGCGGAGCGTTACCAGTTACAAAATTGAACAGATAAGCTGCATCCCGGCACAGCCCATGGTCAGATGTAAAAAATGACAGGTCGGTATATAGTTTTGCGGTAGTGGGGTGGTAATTCCCTGTGCCAAAATGTACATACGAAACTAATTTGTTGTGTTCGGTGCGCGTGACCAGAGTTATTTTTGCATGAGTTTTAAGCCCGACAAAACCATAAACCACCTGAACTCCGGCTGCTTCCAACTCACGCGCCCATTTCAAATTGGTCTCCTCGTCAAATCGAGCTTTAAGTTCCACAAGTGCGGTGACGGATTTACCGGCTTCCGCTGCGGCAATAAGCGCGCGGGCGATTGGCGAATCCTTAGTGGTGCGATACAGGGTTTGTTTGATTGATACCACATCTGGATCTTCAGCAGCTTGGCGCAAGAACCTGATAACCACATCGAATGTTTCAAAAGGATGGTGGATAACAATATCCTTGGCGGCGATAGCGGCAAAACAGTCACCGCCGAAATCATCAATGCGTTCTGGAAAACGTACATTGAATGGTTGGAAGCGCAAGTTTGCCGGCGCATGTTCTAGAAGTTCCTTAAGGTTGGCAAGTCCGAGCAGACCTTCGACATCAATAACATCTTCCAATTCAACATGCATCTGATCCGACACAAACTGCACAAGATGATGGCTGGCAGGGCTTGCAAATTTTATCTGAATAACTCTGCCACGCCTGCGCTGTTTTACTGCCAGTTCAAAATTGCGCACGAAATCTTTATCTTCATCTTCAATATCAAGTTCACTATCACGGATTATCCGGAACAACGCGCTGTCAATAGCCGAAAATTTTGGCATGAGTATTGGAAGGAATAATTTTATTGCATCTTCAAGCATCACAAAACGCAGTTTTTTTCCGGGAAGTAAAATAAATCTGGGTAATCGTGCCGGAAGCGGAATAATTGCAATCTGTTCTTTCGCCTCAGAATTTTTTTGCGACTCTGTTGATGCACTTGCCTCATGTGCTAACTGAAACAACAAAGCCATGCTCAGATTGGCAAGGAAAGGGAAGGGGTGTGCCGGATCAATCGCTATCGGTGTCAGCACCGGAAAAATATTTTCCATGAAATGCTGCTCCAGCCAGAAATATTCTTTTTTATTCAGGCTCTCCGGACGACATATTTTTATGTCATGTTTTTCCAGACTAGCGCGGATATTTATCCAGCATTTATGCTGGCGTTCGACCATGTGATTAACCATGCGGTTGATAATTTCCAGCTCTTGCGCCGGAGTCATTCCATCATGGCTTTGTTTGGTGATGCCTTGGCGAACGTAATCTTTTAAACCTGCTACCCGCACCATGTAAAATTCATCAAGATTGGAGGCTGAGATTGCCAGAAAGTTCAGCCTTTCCATCAGCGGATGGTTAGGATTTTCTGCTTCCTCCAACACCCTTGTGTTAAACGCCAGCCACGAGGTCTCGCGGTTAATAAAGCGTGTGTCAGAATTTAGAGTATAATTGTGACTATGCATAGCTATAGATGTGGTAATTGTTAAGGCAATATAGAACAGTAATATTGTACCGGGAAGAGGTTAAAACTCTTTAAATATAATGCTAATCTCGTGAATTAACCCAGTAATTTCTTCTTCTGTGCCTGGAACTCTTCTTCGGTCAGATGCCCTTTTTCCTTAAGCGTGGCCAGCCTTTCCAGCTGGGAAGCTATATCATTTGCCGGTTGCGGGTGAGGAGTAGTTGTTTGCGTCTGTTTTCTAACTATCTGCATCTGTTCCTGAGTAACCTTAACAAATGGTAAAATCGAGCTTTTCAGTACCATGCCGACATTAAACGCGCTTGCTCCATCCCAAACAGTAATCGAGCCAAAAAATATTGTGGCTTCATGGTCGATTGCTTGAATCCGTTCCAGAGGAATCTGCAATTGGCGTACTCCATAAAACATTCCGCGATTGATAAAAACAATCCGGCGATCGGTGCATACCGCAAGCCATGTCGAATTGTTGATAAAGCCGGAAGTAATGGCTTTAACCGGTTCGTCATGTTCAAGAATTCCGGGAAGGGCGCGTATTTCTTTTCTCGTCCAGAAAACATAACCATGACCATAGGCTTCAATCTGGCGATCTATCTCGGCAAGTGACGGCATATATGACTTCTCAAATTAGTTATAAAAACACACTTCCGGGACTGTAATATCAAATTCACAATAAATAAAGTTTAACTTTACGGAGAATAATTGCTATGGCAACCACCCCACATCTAGGAATAACCCTTGTCGAGCAAGCGCAGGCGCAAAAAGAAGTTACAGTAAATCAGGCGTTTGCCCGGATTGATGCGCTGCTTAACACTGGCGCAAAAAGTCGTGTTATCGCGACCCCTCCTGGTTCGCCCGCTGCCGGTGATTTATACATTGTTGCAGCATCACCTACAGGAAGTTGGGCAGGACAGGCAGGTAAAATCACTTATTTTGACGGAATATGGCGATTCATAACCCCAATTGAAGGTATGATTTTATGGGTTAATGATGAGAATCTGATTTATAGCTATGACGGCTCGGCTTGGATTTTAGCAAACAATCCAACCGAAGTTCAAAATCTG
>JBEBHV010000306.1:0-1488 GCA_040080715.1 Rickettsiales bacterium
AGTCCCCCGTTAAGAAGCAAATTTTAGATTTTTAGTTGGTGATGTTTGCATTATTTTTTGCAATAGCAGTGAGATAAAATAGAGCCAAAGAATCCTGATGAACCTCAGGATCTGACGGAGGTTGAATCCTGTTGCGGCGAGTGTGGTATTAATTTTGTCACCATGCCTGCCTTTTAGGTAATTTTTCCCAAGCAACCCGTCATTTTTGGCGTGTCCGATGATTGGTTCTATTGCTGCCCTACGCTTCATTTCGCGTTTGATTTGCGGCGTGATATTTCGTTTCGCACCTGTAATGAATATATCGGTTGGGCAGTTGGTTTTGTCCAGCTTATGCCCCTTATAACCCTTATCCACAAAGGCTTTCATTGGTTTTGCTCCGACAATTTTTGCTATATCATCCAGTGCATTTTTCAGCGTATGCCCATCAAACGGATTGCCATGCAGAGCTTGCGCGTGCAGAATAAAATGACCTCCTTTTGCGGGCATAAGATTGGTAGCCAGTGAGGCTTTGCAGCCAAATTCATAGGGCTTGCGAGCTTTCCCTTTGCCGATACATTCCACCTCTGGTGCGTGCCATGAATAGAGATAATTTTTATCGCCACGCTTCTGGTTGCTTATCTGCATCGCCTTACTGAGAGCCACTTCCAGCACCTCTGAAGTGGTTTCTATTTTACGGCGTATATCACGAATAATTCGCTTCAAACGCACACGTAAAAATTTATTTTGTCCTTTTGCTCGCTTCATTTGTTTGGCATGAATATACCGCCCAGCCTTGATGGAAGCCAGTTTAGCAACTCGCAAATAACTCTGACGCAAAATTATGCCTTCATCTTTTGCAACTGCACCAAGATGCTCTATCGCAGTAACAAGCAAGCCATGCTCAGTCGGATGAGCGATAGATTTTTCCTGAACCGTCGTATCAATCGCAACTTTCTGCGTGTCTTTTGGCGAAATCGCACCCGCCCTGTGTGCCACAGCCAGACTCTCTTGCAGCAGAGTTTGCAACGCCTCTTCGCCTACACGTTCACGAAAATGACTCATGCCGCTGCGTTCAATCGGAAAGTCATGGCAAAAATATTCCTCGCCACAAAAGAACTGAAAATAAGGATTCTCACGCCATTCCTCACACACCGATTCATCCGAAAGACCTTTGATATGCTTCAGTAAATGCAAGCCAACCATCAGGCGAATCGCATTCGCCGGGCGACCTTCAGCACTGTAAAATGGAGCGTAATGCTCCTCCAGCCGCGACCAATTTATCAGCCTGGAAACAAGCACTAACTCGTGACGCATGTTGATAATATTGTCCAAACGAGAACGAAATAAATCGTCAATTTTACTCGGTTCAATCTTCTTTGCTGGCATAACCCCCCCCAAAGTTTTGCAAGTTTTTATACAAAAAATATATAAAATCTGGCAAAATAACGCAACAAAAATATACTTATTTAACATATTATCCAATATGTTAAATACATCTTAACGGGGGAC
>JBEBHV010000102.1:0-7103 GCA_040080715.1 Rickettsiales bacterium
CTTCATAACGATGGCGATGACGCTCACTTATCCGCGCATTGCCGTATATTTTCTCAGCAAGACTTCCGGAAGCAATCTCACATTCATAAGCACCAAGGCGCATAGTACCGCCAAGATCCCCACCCCGCGAACGAGTTTCAACTACGCTTCCGCGTTGCCATTCGGTCATCAGCCCAACCAGAGGACCTTTGCCGTTTTCATCAGTATATGGCGCGAACTCGGTGGAAGCTGCATCTTTAACACCTAGAACATTGCGGGCATATTCAATGACTGCAAGCTGCATTCCAAAACAGATTCCCAGATATGGTTTATTATGTGTCCTTGCGTAATTTATCGCCGCGATTTTTCCATTCACCCCGCGTTCACCAAACCCACCAGGAACCAGCACGGCATCTACATCCGCCAGCATTTTCCCAACATCTTGATTCTCAAAACCGGCAGCATCGACCCAGCGTATATTAACTTTAACTTTATTAGCTATTCCAGCATGATCCAGTGCTTCGCACAGCGATTTATAAGCATCGCCAATCCCGGTATATTTCCCGACAATTGCAACGGTAATTTCACCCTTTGGATTCTGCACTCGCTCCAGTATATCATCCCATTTTTTAAGGTCTGGTTTTCCTTTATCATCAATGCCAAAAATTTTAAGCACCTGCCTGTCAAACCCTTGTTCACTATAGCGACGTGGCACTTCATAAATAGAATTGACATCAAGCCCAGCAATCACCGCTTCTTCACGGATATTGCAGAACAGCGCAATTTTCCTGCGCTCTGCCAGAGGAATTTCACGCTCAGCACGGCACAGTAAAATATCCGGCTGGATACCGATCATCCGAAGTTCCTTAACGCTATGCTGCGTTGGCTTGGTTTTCAGTTCTTTAGCAGCGGCAATATATGGCACAAGTGTAAGGTGGATATACATTACCCGCTCGCGCCCAAGCTCCCAGCCAAGCTGCCTTATCGCTTCCAGAAATGGCAGACCTTCAATATCACCAACCGTTCCACCGATTTCGCAGAGTATAAAATCTTCATCGTCAGTATCACGCAGGATAAATTCTTTGATTAAATCCGTAACATGCGGAATGACTTGCACCGTTCCACCCAGATAGTCACCACGCCGTTCCTTGGTAAGCAATGTGGAATAAATCTGCCCAGTACTCACGGAATCACTACGCCTTGCACTGACATCGGTAAAACGCTCGTAATGCCCTAAATCCAAATCAGTTTCCGCGCCATCATCAGTAACAAAAACCTCGCCATGCTGCGTCGGGTTCATTGTTCCCGGATCAACATTGAGATACGGATCAAGTTTACGCAACCGAACCTTATAGCCCCGCGCCTGCAACAACGCACCAAGACTGGCTGATGCCAGTCCCTTCCCTAATGAAGAAACCACACCACCGGTAATGAATATAAAACGAGTCGGCATATCAACCTGTTATTCTGGTTTCGGCACTATTGGTTGTGCCTGTTTTTCTGGAATTTTCTCAGCTTCCACCGGAGTTTGCTCAACAGGAGTAGTTGCAGAATTTTCCACCGGCACAGAATCTATAATAGAGCTATTTGTCATACGCCCTGCCACAACGGCAAGCGTAAGACTAGTGACCATAAACACCGCTGCCAGAATGGCAGTGGTTCGTGTCATGAAATTGGCAGCTCCACGCCCAGTCATAAACTGGTTACCTCCACCGCCACCAAGACCACTGAGACCATCACTTTCAGTACGCTGGATAAGAACCATAACGATAAGAAACAAAACTATCATGGTATGAGCCACCAGCAAAATCGTATAAAATCCCATTTTTTTCCTCTATTACCCCAAAATTATTTTATAAAAATCATCAGCGTTCAGACTTGCCCCCCCGACCAACACACCGGAAACACTGCTAAGCCCAAGAATATCGGCTGCATTATCTGGTTTCACCGAACCACCATATAGCACGTAAACCCCAGCCACATCAATCTTTTTACGCTCAGAAATACTGGTTTTTATTGCCTCGTGAACCTGTTTTATTTCATCCATTGTCGGCAACTTGCCAGAACCAATAGCCCAAACCGGCTCATATGCAAGGAGAAAATTACCCAAACCGGCCTCATCAGGTACAGACTCCGCTATTTGTTGCTTGATTACCTCTAAAGTTTTACCATTTTCGCGTTGCTTTCCCGTTTCTCCTATACAAATCACCGGTATCAAACCAGTTTTTATAGCACAAATGGCCTTGGCGCGCACTATTTCATTGTTTTCCATCTGGTAACTTCTGCGTTCCGAATGTCCGACAATTACATATTCGCATCCCAAATCTTTCAGCAATTGCGCGCTGGTTTCACCGGTATAAGCACCTTCATCTTTAGCGTGACAATCCTGCCCACCAAGTTTTACTGCAGATTCCCCTAAAGCATCCTTTAATATAGAGAGCAAAGCCGTCGGTGGACAAACCACAACTTCCCTTTCGGCTGGAATTTGCCGAGCAATAATTTTTTGTGCCCAGATTTTTGAGCTTTCGACCCGCCCACACATTTTCCAGTTTGCTACTATAAATTTTTTCATATAAATTTAATCATTAGTTATAAACTGGGATATTATCTGAACAAAAAACCTTTTACAATCACGATGTGTAGTGTAAAGCAGATAGTACAAAACTGATAAATGACAAAAACTTATAATACTGGCAAAAATTATCGTATGATTAAACAATTCAGATCTGTCGCTCGTAATATTGGTTCAAAAATCCTTATGGCTCTTCTAATCCTCACCTTTGCGGTGTGGGGCATAGAGGATATGTTGCGCATGTCTGATGACAAAGTCACCGTTGCCACTGTCGGAGACATAAAAATCTCATATAGGGATTATCAGAAAACATTGGCCAATGAGACAGAAAAACTACGCCAGATGTTCGGCAATTCTGCAACGCCTGAGGCTTTGAATAATCTTGCTTTAGGTGCCAGCGTTTTGAAAAATATGATAAATGAAAAGCTTTTAGTGCTGGAAAGCAAAAGAATTGGTCTTAAGGTCAGCGATGAGGATGTAGCGAATAGCATCCGCAGAAATCCTTCACTTTTTGATGATAAAAGACAGTTCAGCAAGAAAAATTTTGAATATCTGCTCAGTTCAAACGGTATGACTGAAAAAATGTATATTGAAAAAACCAGACAGAATATGGCAGTTAATCTACTGATATCTTCAGTTTTATCCCTTGCCCATGTTCCGGAAAATGCCACGCAGACTCTATATGCAAGCAGGGAAGAAAAGCGCGTGGTGGATGTCTACACCATACCGCAATCTCATATAACTTCTACGACTCAACCAAAGCCGGAACAGCTGGAAGAATATTACAAAGCAAACATAAGAATGTTTACCGCGCCGGAATACCGCACCTTAAGTTACATTGTGATAACTCCCGAGCGTGCTAAAGAATCGATTAAAGCATCCGGCGAAACAAAGGAAAGCAATGATATAGAAACAGTATATCATGAGCGTATTGAGGAATTCAAAAAACCGGAAAGACGCAAGGTTGAGCAACTACTTTTCAGCACAGAAGATGCCGCCAATAAAGCCCTTGAGGATATTAAAAGGGGCAAGTCATTTGAAGAGACTGGCAAGGATGCTAATATCTTAAACCCAAAAGCAATATCACTTGGCTTGATTGAGAAATCAAAAATCATAGGAAACGCCGCTGACCAGGTATTCTCGCTAGCTATCGGAGCAGCAAGCGACCCGATAAAAAGTGCTTTCGGCTGGCATATTTTCCGAGTTACGGAGATAGTTCCTCCAACCACACAACCTCTGGAGGAAGTGCGCGAGCTATTGGAAAAAGAACTAGCATTGCAAGAACATGATAATGCAATGACCAAGTTTACCAATAAAATTGAAGATTCAATAGCTGGCGGCAGCACTCTGACCGAAGTTGCGAAGGAATTTAATTTAAAGCTTGTCTCACTGGCACCGATTGATAATAAAGGAAAAACCGCAGATGGAAGCGTTGAAAAAAACCTTCCTGAAGAACCTGCATTTCTGGAAATAGCTTTTAAATCTGAAGAAAAAATAGAATCTTCTTTAATCCCGGCCAAGGATGACAGCAGGTTTATAGTTCGCGTCGAAAAAATTATTCCTGAACAAGTTCTGGAGCAGGATGATGTTAAAACCAAGTTGCTTTCATTATGGACAGACCATGAGAAGAAAAAACGCCTTTCTGAATTGGCTGGTAAAATATCCGCCGATCTTCAGTCTGCCGTGCCTATTGAAGAAGCAGTTAGGAAATATTCATTATCTGCACCAGAAACTATAACTGTTTCCCAGAAAAATGAAGCTTCCGATAAACCTCAAACAGTGCTGCCGGAGATCATGATAAAAGATATATTCTCAAAACCAGTTGGCAAGGCAAGCGCGAATTTCCCTAAGGAAAACGGCAGCTATGCCATTGCAGTGGTAAAGAGTATAATACCGGCAGAGTTAAACGACAAAGATTCAAAATATTCCGGAAGAATTGCTAATATTGAAGCAGAATACAGAAATGATATGAAGGGCGAAATCGTTGATCAATATATTGATTCTCTTGCCAAAAGATACCCTGTTTCAATAAATGAATCGGCACTATACAAAAAGGTCGAATAATAATGCTGCCCGTAAAAAATCCGGTGCTATATCCATCCGAAGATGAATTTTCTGCACAGTTCAATAAAAACAAACCGCAGCTAGTATGGACGACCTGTCCGGCGGATCTGGACACGCCGGTTGCAGCCATGCTCCGCCTTATGAAAGAAGGAAAACCGTCTTTTCTTCTGGAATCAGTGGAAAAAGGTGAGATTCGTGGGCGTTATTCCATAATCGGCATCATGCCGGATATTATCTGGAGATGTAGCGGTGACAAAGCCGAAATCTGTTATCCTGATATAGAAAACAGCGATTCATTTTCTCCTTGCGAAGAAAGCAGCCTTGCTTCGTTACGCAGATTATATGAAGACTCAAAAATAGAAATTCCGGAAGGTTTGCCACCAATGTCCTGCGGTCTGGTTGGCACTATGGGTTACGACATGGCAAAGCTCATGGAAAAATTGCCTTCTACCAAGCCGGATTCCATTGGCGTTCCTGATTCCTGCTTCATTCGTCCGAGAGTCATGGTTATTTTCGATTCAGTAACCGATAAAATTTTTATTATCACCAGCATCTACCAAAACAAGAAAGAATATGCTGATGCCAAGGACGCATATCTTGTCGCCAGCGCACGCATCCGCTATGTTCTTGACAAGCTTTCAGCTCCTATACCGGAAAATACCGGAAAGAACTATAGCGCGGTTTCCATAGCTGATTTTAATTCCAATACCACTCGCGAACAATATGACAATATGCTGGAAAAAGCCCGCGAATATATCCGCGCCGGTGATATTTTCCAGGTAGTTTTATCACAGAGATTCTCAGCAAAATTTCCCCTGCCACCATTTGCCCTGTACCGCGCCCTGCGTCAGCTTAATCCCTCACCTTTCCTATTTTATCTGCATCTTGGCAGCTATACTCTGGTTGGTTCAAGCCCTGAAATTCTGGTAAGGCTGCGCGATGGCGAAGTAACCATCCGCCCAATCGCAGGAACTAGAAAACGTGGAAAAAATAAACAGGAAGATAGCGATCTAGCTGCTGATTTACTTGCTGATCCTAAAGAAGTTTCTGAGCATTTGATGTTGCTGGATTTGGGACGTAATGATGTCGGTCGTGTCGCAAAAATAGGTAGCGTAAAAACTACCCAGCAGATGAGCATCGAGAACTATTCGCACGTAATGCACATAGTTTCCAATGTCATTGGCGAGCTTGATCCGAAATACGATGCGCTATCCGCTTTGATCGCCGGCTTTCCCGCAGGCACGGTAAGCGGCGCGCCCAAAATCCGCGCTATGGAAATAATTGATGAACTGGAAAACGAAGCCCGCAGTTTTTATGCCGGCTGCATTGGTTATTTTTCCGGCAACGGCAATATGGACACCTGCATAACCCTGCGCACAGGTCTCATAAAAGACGGTGTACTGCATCTACAGGCTGGCGGCGGCATAGTCGCAGAAAGCGTAACCGAAGATGAATATCAGGAAGCACTCAACAAATCCCGAGCCTTGATGCGAGCGGCAGAAGAGGCTATAAAATTCGTATGAAAATTATAATGAGAACTTAATATGTTGCTTTGTTATATTGATGAATCTGGAAATACGGGCAATAACCTAAAAGACATTCATCAACCACATCTGGTTTTAACCGCTCTTTTAGTTCCTCCAGAGAATATCAAAGACATAGAGAATGATATCAGAACATTAAGCTATAAATATTTTTCCGCAGAATCAAGAAATACTGATTTTGAATTTCATGGGGACGATATTTACAATAAAAGGGGACGATATTTTAAAAAACTTTCATTAGAACAGCGGATAAATATACTGGATGAAATTGTTGATGTTGCACTAAAATATGAGTCCATAAAAATCGGCTATATTACTATAGAAAAAGAAAAATATCACGCAAAATTTCATATACAACAAACAGCATTTTCTTTGCTAGTAGAAAAAATAGAAGAACGTTTACAAGGTCATCTTAATTCTTACTGCCTACTAATTGCTGACGAGCAGGATGAAATTGAACAAAATCTGATTGATGATCTAGATCATTTTAAACAACATGGAACTACTTTTGGGTATAACAATGTGCAGGTTAATAGAATAATTGACTCCGTACATTTTGTTAAATCAAATAACAACTATTTAATGCAACTCACTGACGTGATATGTTATCTAATACGCAGAGGAGAAGAATCTCGTAAAAAATTAATGGAGCAATATAAAATGGAGCGAAAAGAATATAATGAAATAAGATTTAATGAATGGATTGAAAAACATTCGCATAAAGGGCAAAAATATTTTTATAAAACTTACCACCGAATAAGTTCAGGAAAAGGATGGTTATTTTCCAAAAATTTCCCTTAAATAAAAAAGTGCTAACAGAGGTCATAAGACCGTGGCTCGCTTGTGCAAACCAACTCTCCGCTAGCGTTCCAATCGTAATATAAAACACCTAACCCAGCAAGTGTTTTGCTATAATAAAAATTGCAAAAGACAAAATACTCTGC
>JBEBHV010000307.1:0-1475 GCA_040080715.1 Rickettsiales bacterium
CTGTTTATTTAGTGCTTTTTTCCCCGATGGTTAGGCTAGTCCTTTAAGGAATTTATCTGGGATTCTAAGGCTTCCAGGCGTTTTTTCATTTCTTCTTGCTGGGTTCGTAAATTTTTAAGCATGAGATTGTTGGTGTCGAACTCTTCTTTTGTCACTAAGTTCATCTTTTGCAACAATTTTTCCAATTGCGTCTCAATCATTATTTCAATCTCGTGCTTAACATCCATTAATCCGCCGACAGCTCCGCTTGCCATCCGCGATAAGTCATTAAGGAATTTATTACTGTTTTGCATATGCTTACACCTAATATGTTGATTATTGGTATTTTACCGTTTGTTAATGGTTGTCACTATATAATAATAGTGCATTACAGGGAAGTTTTATATGAAAACTATTTTGGTAACGGGTGGTGGCGGGTTTATAGGCTCTAATCTGGTGGCGGAGCTTATTAAGCGAAGAACGCATCATATTGTAGTTTGTGATGAGTTCGGGACTGATGATAAATGGCGTAATTTAGGCAAACATCCAGTACATGAAATTGTTCCAACCAATCAATTATTCGAATGGTTAGATGAAAATCATAGCAATCTGGAAATGATTTATCATCTCGGTTCTATATCTTCGACAACAGAAGAACGGGTTGATCTGGTGTTGCATAACAACTTTACAGCATCGCTCAAATTGTGGCGGTGGTGTAATAAGCGGGGGATTCGTCTGGTGTATGCCTCAGCTGCTGCAACTTATGGTAATGGGGGTAATGGTTTTGATGATAGCATGGATCTTACCTATCTCAACTCTCTTACGCCTCTATCGGGATATGGTTGGAGCAAGCATTTATTTGATACGCATGTGGCAACCGCTGTCGCGCATGCACAAGTAGCAACTCCGCAATGGGTCGGTTTCAAATTCTTCAATGCTTACGGTCCTAATGAATATCATAAAGAAAACCAGCGCAGTGTTATTTCACAAATCGCACCGCATGCGATAGAGCATGGTAGTGTAAAACTTTTCCGATCTTATAACAGTAAATATCCTGATGGTGAACAGAAGCGGGATATGATTTACGTGAAGGATATTGTAAAAGTGATGCTCTGGTGTCTGGATAATCCATCGGTTTCCGGGTTATTTAATTTGGGTACTGGACAGGCGAATAGTTTTAACTCAATGGCGAAAGCAATTTTCGCCGCTATCGGGCGCGATGCAAGGATTGGTTATATTGATATGCCACCTAGTATTGCCAAGAAATACCAGTATTTCACTGAAGCAAAAATGGATCGCCTGCGCGCTGCTGGCTATAGCACACCATTTACCTCGCTGCAGGACGGGATAAAAGACTACATTCAGAATTATCTGCTTAAGGAAGATCCTTATTTGTAGTTGTCATACCGACGAAGGTCGGTATCCATGCCAAGCGACAGGTGGTGCTTTTTAAAGTTAGGAATGGATTCCGCTCTTCAGCGGAATGACAAGCCTAC
>JBEBHV010000308.1:0-1457 GCA_040080715.1 Rickettsiales bacterium
TGCTACTCCAATTTGGAATGAATCAGGTGGAAACTATGCCACTTACTGTTTATACTTTCTACTGTTTTTTAACTGCATCTATTATGGACGGGAAATTTTATTATGAAGCGTTTGCTGAAATGGTTTTTTATATTTGTTCTGTTGCTTATTGTTGCGCTGGTTGCCGCGCCGTTTTTTATTCCACTTGATAGTGTAAAGAAAATTGCCAGCGAAAAAGTCAAGGAAATGACAGGGCGCGATCTGGTAATCGCGGGAGATGTAAAAGCCAGCATGTGGCCGAATATCGGGGTTACATTGCAGCAAGTAACTTTATCCAACCCAGAAGGCTATAGCGATAAGAACATGGCGGAAATCGGTGATATAACCATTGCGGTGGCGTTGATGCCGTTGTTGCATAAAGAAGTGCAGGTAAAAGAATTCATTATAAATAAGCCAATAATTCATTTGGAGATAAACAAGCAAGGTGTGGTTAACTGGGAATTTGCCACTCAGCAAAAAGAAGAGAGTAAAGCAACTTCTTTACAGGAAAATACAGCTCCGGAAAAACCAGCAGCACTTCCTGTTTTGGGAGAAATCAAAATAACTAATGGTGATTTTACTTACAAAGACCAGCGAACCGGAAAAACCTATAACGCTTCTAAAGTTGACCTTGGTGTAAAAATGGAGGCGTTGGAGTCACCACTCGATATTGCCGTACTTTTTGATTATAATAAGCAAGAGGTTTATGCCGGTTTACATGTTGAAAATCCTATGAAACTCTTGCAAGATGGCGATAGCAAAATAGATACTGACATTAAAATTGGCTCACTTCTAGAATTAGGATTTAACGGCGTTGCCAGTAAAAATAGTGCAAAAGGTGACATGAGGTTTATCAGCTCATCACTTGTTGATCTATCTGGTTTGACTGGCAAGAAAATGGATTGGAAAGGCAATACCGATCTTGCATTTAGCATCGGTGGCATTCTTACCTGCAGCGATTCTGTGTGCAGTTTGAATCATGCGCACTTCGGGTTGAATAGCAATGAATTTAGTGGCGATATGAAAATAAATTTTGCAGGCGTAGTTCCGTCGATTGAGGCAAAGCTCACCGCGGATAAATTTATCCTTGACTATTATCTACTTGAGGCAGAAAAACAAGCTTCACTATCGCTGATAAGTGAGGCACAGGCAGCAACTGGGGGCTGGGATGCAAAGCCTATAGATCTTTCAGGTCTCAAGACGGCAAATGTAAATCTGGCTCTTGATGTTAAAGAAATGTTATATCAAACGACAAGTTTGACCAATGTATCGCTGCTTGTGAAACTGGCAAATGGAGCGTTGGCACTTAATATACCGCATGTAGAATTATATGGCGGGACAGCAAAAGTTTCAGCAACGGCAAATGCCAGCAACGCAATTTCTGCTAATCTTGATATAAATAATGTACAGGTTGAGCCGATGCTCAAGGATTTTGCTCA
>JBEBHV010000005.1:0-29006 GCA_040080715.1 Rickettsiales bacterium
AAGTCGAAGGGCAGGAAAAGTGAAAGATCGGTCTCGCCACAGTTAAAGGCGATGTGCTGGCTATGCAGGTGGTAACTGCCGGGCAGACAGTTGCTGATGTGGCGCGGCAGTGGTTTGAAAATAACCGTTATCAGGATTATTTATATCTGCATGGGCTGGGCGTGGAAATCGCCGAAAGCTCTGCTGAATATATCCATAAACGCATCCGCTCCGAGCTTGGCTTCGGACATGAGGATGACCGTGACATAAGGAAAATGCTGAAGCAAGGTTATCGCGGTTCACGCTATAGCTTTGGCTACCCCGCTTGTCCACGTTTGGAGGATCAAGCACTGCTTATGTCGCTGCTAGGAGCAGAGCGCATCGGTGTAGAGCTTTCTGAAGAGTTCCAACTGCATCCTGAACAATCGACTTCAGCGATTGTCGTCCATCATCCGCAGGCGAAATATTTTAATATTTAGTGCTTAATTCCCAACAGCAGATAACAACGTCACCGCATCTATAACTTTTTTCGATGCTTCGGAAATCAGCAGCACATCTTTATCAACCTGAACATACTGGTGACCTGCAGGCACAGGTCCGAGCAATACCAGCAAATCATGCGGGACAGGAACCCACTGCCCATGGAATGCTTGCCCGACAACATAACGTTTTTTGGCGATTCCAGGGGGCAGGCAGCCATTATGTTTTTTGGCAAGTCCCGGTGGGCAGTTTGGCGCATATTCACGCGTCAGATATTCTCTGATAACAACACGATCATCATTTCCAAAGCTTATTTTGAATGAATGTTCACTATCATCATTCTCATGATGCTTGTGTTTCTTATCTTTATGCTTTTTATGTTTTCCACCACCATGATCATCATCTTCATAACCATGCTTGCCCTTTCCCCCTTTTTCTGCGTGGGAAGGAACGCTATAGGCTGCTACCACCAATGTAAGAAAAAGGCTCAATATATTTGTTATTTTGCTATTCATATAAATATCCTTATTTAACTGTTCGTGCCAAGGTTAGCACATTAACCTGTGCTGCACCAGATTTTAGTAAGATTTTGGTGCATTGATTGATGGTCGAGCCGGTAGTCAGAACATCATCAACCAGCAATATGTTTTTGCCTTTTATCTGTTTCAGGTAACGCTTATTCACGGCAAACGCCCCCTTCACATTTTTTTCGCGTTGGTTACGAGTGAGTCCAGTTTGCGGGGTGGTTTTACGGGTACGGATTAATGCATTCGGCAGGCATTTTACAGAGCTTTTTTTTGATAGAGTATGGGCAAGGAGTGCCGACTGGTTGAAGCGGCGATGCAGGAAGCGGAAATAATGCAGTGGCACTGGAATTATCAGGTCGCTTTGTTCTAGTAATTTCCCACCGGCTCCTATCAGCCACGCTCCATAAATTTTAGCAAGCTGGGTGTGATCGGAATATTTGAAACGGGTTATAAGTTTGCGGCTATGCTCGTCATAACGAAAAACTGCCCGCGCATGACTATAATCAGGATGCTTATGCATACATGCCCCGCATAATGCACCATCGCCGATGTCATAATCAAAGGGCATACCGCAAGCATGGCACATTGGCTCGGTTATGAAATGGATCTGCTGCCAGCAGGGGATGCATAATGTCCCGTGTGTTGGCACACGCACTTCACAATTCAAACATTGCGGTGGAAATAAGAGGTTGAGAATGGGCGTGTGCATACGCCCTTTTAACGCTACCTGGTGCGTCCGGCAATATTATCTTTTTGATGTTTTGTTGTTGACGGGTCACTTGCCCCCAGCCAACGCCCATGTTCTACGGTGTCTTTTGCCACTTGTGCGGTTCTTCCCATATACTGGCTTTCAAAAAGTTCGGGATGTTCAATCTGCCAATGCAGCAGCGCAGCGCGATAATTGGTTTTGTTTATTATATCTTCTTTCAGATGTGGCAAAGCGTCATTGGTCATTTTTTCACGAATTATTTTAGGAGATAGGTTGCTTGCATGCAGGTCTTTTCCAGTAAGAGAAGCATAAGATAATTCGGCAGCAAGTCTGTCAGTTTTTCTAAGATTATCTAGATAAAAAGCACTTGCCTCTCTATATTCTGTCGGTGCATTTATAAGTTGTGGTTTTGCTACCTTTTCAGTTATATCCAAATCGTCAAGTACTACAGCAATTGCTAAGCGTTCTTGGTCATCATGGAAAACAGCAGAACTATCATTGATTTTTTTTAGCGTTTCAGATGTAAGAGGGGCAAGAGGTATTCCTGTTTTTTTAGGATCATTAAATTCACTTTTACTAAACACAGTATTAAGATGTTCCTTTAGTTCCGATGAGCCGGCAATGGTAGGAATAAAACAAGCACCTTGTGCTGTTTTACTTAAGCCTATAGTACGTATATCATCAACATTTATTGGTTTAAAAGTAATGTTTCCTAAATGCGTATTTGCTTTAGCAAAAGCTGTTCCAGTTCTTTCGCCAGCGCGTGAGCTGGCATTACTATCCCTTGTAACTTTCTTGTAATTAAGTGCTTCCAACAAAACTGGTAGGGCATCAGGTGCTAAGTCTCGAGTCTGATAGTCAACTAGGGTTTGCCTTAATGCCCTGATGACATTCTTTTCAACTTCCGGGTTTGGAGTATTACTTTGCGAATTTCTTACTCTAGTCACCCACTTCTTGCCTTCTCCATCTACTGGATTTCCAGCTTCCAGCATCCTGGTCTGGTGGGAAACTGCGTTATCAAATAAACGTTCCACCGAGGATGGGTGGTTAAAGAAATTCAGTAAATCACCACCCTGGAAGGTAAATTTAGCAAAATCATGCAAAGCAAAAGCGTCAATGGTTTTCGATAATGCCCGTACCCCATTACGGTAGGTGTCGGATATGCTTCCGCCCTCGAAAAACTGGGTTTGTATATCCGGGTATTTTTTGCCCAACTCGCGCATCTTGTGATGGGCAGTGTGGATATACGCTCTTGCTGCTTGCAGGCCGGAACGTTTAGCATTGTCGCTATGGGCAATTTGCACTTGTTGTGTAGCCCCATCATTGCTTCCTAAAAGTTTTAAATGTTTTTTATAGGTTTCGTTTGTATAAGCGGCTTCCATTATAAGCTCAATATTCTTAAGAGTGTCAGGTTCTTCAAATAGCGGTATTATCCCTAGCTTAGGGCGTTTTCCGTCTTTTGCGACAGCCTGTTGCAGGAATTGTGCTTCAAGAATATTAGTGAGTCCCTGCGCGGCTACTAACGGTTCTTTTTCTTTATCTGTTAGCTTCGTTCCAGATCCATTTTCCAACTGCCCGCATTCTGCCAGCACATTATCTTTTATCATATCGCCAAAATCACGCGCCAGTGCCATGCGTTTAAGAGTATGATAGGCGATAGGTTTAGCCGAATCTTTAGAGTAAACTTTTCCAGCACCTTCTAAAATTTGAGATTTTTTATCTTCAAAAAGTTTTGTAGCCTTGCCTGGTTGTTGCAGAAGTTCAGTCAGCTTTTCGGCTTTCTGTTCTGGTGTTAAATCTCTATAGCCATCAATTAACTCTCCAACCACTCGACTATACTCTTTCGCAGTTTCCCGATATTCAATTTTTGAGAAATTAAAACCAAAAACCCGGACGCGACGCAATAAATTTAAAGAGTTTTTGCCTTCTTCACTATTATGCTCTGCTGATTCTTTCAAATCTTTCTCAAAATTCTTGGCATCAAGGGAATTCCTGATTTTTGCTAGGTTCCCTGATAATTTGTCAAAACGTTCGCTGAGCTTTTCGGGTGTAGAATTACTATCTTTCTGCTCTTTCTTTGCATCTTCACGCAATTTTGCGATTTCTTCTGTAAGTGGATTTAATTCTGTCAATGCTTCGGAAAAGTTAGTTTTCCATCTGCTCAGTGCAGGAATTTTTTCTAAATCGTCACGATAGCGGGTGATTATAGCTTGAGTATGCAGGGCGATTGCCTCCAGAGTTGTTTCCGCTGTTACACTGTTATTCCCGTCCTTGTCGCCCGAAGATCCCCATGAGCCAAGCTTTATTTTTAGATTAAGCGCAGTAGGGTCATAGCTGGAATTTGTTTCTTTAGAATGTTTTTCTAAAGCCCTGTCATAATTGGCGTAGATCCTTGGCAAATCTTCGTAAATGTTGCCGAGGAAATAGAGTGCTGTTTGGGTCTCTTCGCGAACTGTAAGATTTTCAGTTGCTTTTTTACCATTTTCTATTTTTTCTTTTAACAAAGAAGTTTTCTGATAGTTGGTAAGGGCTTTGGTGAGGTCTTCCTGATCATGTTTTTCCAGGGACTTATTAATTTCCCTTTGCGCCTGCATCGATTCCAGCGAATTGACGTTGGTGGGATGGGCGGTCATTACTACTTCAAAAACAGGATGGTTAAGTTTTTCTACCAATTCTTTGACATTAATATAGGTTGTAGCTAAATCAGCGATACTGTCTGGTATCGCATCACTTGGATTTGCTTTGATTTTATTAAAATAATTGGAGCGTGCAGAAAGTGAGGCTATTTCATATAAATGTCCCATTTTAGCGTATGAGGAAAGCAGCTGTTCCTTTTGCGGCTCATTAAGCCCTTCAATTGCTGCGGTAAATCTTGCTTTTTGTTCGTCTTCGGCTAGGGGTTTTTTAGTTTCTTTATCCCCCCATACTGCGTCGCGCAGCATTTTTAGCCTGTCAGCGATTTCTTTCCCGCCAAAATCCGGTTTTTTCCTGATAATTTCTATCTGCTGGTCGCTCAGTTCCCGTGCTAAATCAATAGCCACAGTTGTTTCTAGAGGATTTGGCGTTGTACTAGTTATATCTGGCATATTCCCTGTTTAATCGGCAATCTATCAAGTATTATATTAGAATACCAATTTTGCTTTAGTTTTTAGTTAAAACCCTTTAATAAAAAACTATCACTATTTCACTTAAAATCAATATCATACATATGAAGAATTGATGACAATGCCGTTCGCTAATGTTACGTTAACCATTGCAAACTATGTATCTCTATGATTTATAATAATGTTCCTAATATCTTTGACCGAAAAAGACTCAAAAAACATCGCTTGCGGGCGGCGGCAAATTTTTCTGAGTATGACTTCTTGTTCAGGGAAATGGCACATAGGCTGTGTGACCGGCTGGAATATATTAACCGTGATTTTCCTTTAGCCCTTGATTTAGGGACGCGCAGTGGAATATTGGCTGAAACCTTGCAGGGGTGCGGAAAGATAAAGACTTTAATCCAAATGGCGGTGGCGCAAGAATTATTGCGCGCTGCACAAAATGCCAATAATACTATCAGTCTGGTTGGCGATGAGGAATTATTGCCCTTTGCCGATAATAAATTTGATCTGGTTATAAGTGCTGGTTCTTTGCACTGGGTGAAAGATCTGGCAGGGACGTTGATTCAGATTCAGAGGTCATTAAAACCGGATGGGTTGTTTCTTGCCGTGTTTTTTGGTGGGCAGACTTTGCATGAACTACGCGCGTCATTTGAAAAAGCGGAAATAGAATATCGGGGAGGGGTTTCCCCGCGCATATCACCTTTTATCGATGTGCAGACAGCCGGCTCTTTGTTGCAAAGAGCTGGTTTTGCCCTGCCAGTGGTTGATAGCGAGATTGTCACCGTCGAATATAGCCATCCGCTGAAACTAATGAAGGAGCTGCGTTATATGGGAGAAAGCAATTCCCTTGCTGAATGTGAGAAGAATTTTACCCCATGTTCGCTTATGATGTCGGCTGTTGATAATTACCTGCGCGATTTTTCCAATAATGATAACCGCATCACAGCCAGTTTTGAGCTTATCACCCTGACTGGATGGAAACCACATTCATCGCAGCAGAAAGCGGCAAGCAGGGGTAGTGGTAAAGTCTCGCTGGCAAAGACTATATCTTAAAACCCATTTATCAGTTGCAATGAATTAACCGCTGCCTATAGTGGTGTAATGTACCTTATCGCCCTGAAGATGCTGTTTGGTGATCGTGGCAAATATATAGCCATGATTGTAGGTGTAACTTTCGCCGCTTTGATTATGACTCAGCAGCCCGCCATTCTGGTTGGCCTACTTTCACGCACTTATAGTTTTATTGGCGATGTTTCCGAACCTGACATCTGGGTTATGGATGCTGGTATCCAGTTTGTAGAAGAAAATAAACCGCTGCGTGATGTAGAGCTTGGTCGGGTGCGGGGAATAGAAGGGGTGGCGTGGGCTATTCCGTTATTTAAAAATATGGTGGCAACCAAGCTGCCTGATGGCAATACCCGTTTTGTTGATATGACCGGACTGGATGACGCAACTTTTGTCGGTGCGCCAAGTAGAATTTTAGAGGGAAAACTTACTGATCTCAGGCTTGCGGATGCAATATTGGTTAGTGATGAGGCGGCGAAAACCCAGCTGCGTGTAAAAACTCCAGACGGTGATACACGTCCATTGCTTACCGGTGATGTAATTGAGATAAACGATAAGCGGGCGGTTGTTGTCGGGAAAATAAAAACCACCCGCAATTTTGTGCTGCAGCCTCAAGTTTACACGACCTATTCCCGCGCCGTTTTTTATTCGCCTTCTACCCGCAAACATCTGAGTTACATTCTGGTGAAAGCCAAAGAGGGAGAGAGTATTGATGTTTTAAGCAAACGTATTGAAGATGCGACTGGGCTTGCTGCCTATTCGCGCGCAGCTTTCGAGCAGCAAAATTTACAACATTGGATGAAAAGCACGGGTATCCCAATCAATTTCGGGATTTCAGTCGCTCTTGGTTTTCTGGTAGGTGCAGCGATTGTCGGGCAGACGTTTTTTACTTTCGTAAATGAAAATGCCAAGCATTATGCCGCCCTTAAATCAATGGGTGTGCGTAATGGCATTCTGGCAAAGATGGTGGTGCTACAGGCCCTTGTGGTTGGAATGATTGGTTATGGAATAGGGGTTGGCATAACATCGCTTTTCGGAATGAAGTTCCATGATTCGGTTTTAGCTTTCAGAATGCCACCTATACTTCTGGTTTTTGCTGGTCTGGGCGTGCTGGCGATTGTAACAATCTCCGCGCTTTTTGCCATTCGTAAGGTCATTAAAATTGATCCAGCCGTTGTGTTTCGGGGCTGAAGCATGAAGGCTGTTATATGTCGCAATTTAATTAAAAATTTCTCGGCTGGTGATGATATAATCAATGTTATCCGCGGCACCGATCTGGAAGTTGCAAAAGGCGAATTTTTTATGCTGGTTGGCCCTTCTGGTTGTGGAAAGACCACGCTTATTTCCATCGTTGCTGGTATATTGCATTATGATAGTGGCATCTGCGAAGTCATGGGCAAGAATTATGCAAATATGGGGAATACAGAAATTCTGGATTTCCGGGCAAAGAACATAGGTTTCATATTCCAGTCATTTCACCTGATACCAACGCTTACTGTGACTGAGAATGTTGGTATTCCGCTTATTATAAACAATATGGGCTGGGATGATGCAATGAAAAAGGCACGGGAGATACTTGCAGAAGTCGGACTTGCTGATAAGATTGATTCTTTCCCTAACCAGCTTTCCGGTGGGCAGCAGCAGCGAGTGGCAATCGCCCGCGCACTTGTACATGAACCAGCTTTGCTGGTATGTGATGAGCCAACCAGTTCGCTGGATCATCATACCGGAATGAAAATTATGGACACAATGAAAGCCATGCAGAAAAAACTTGGCACTACTTTGATTGTCGTGTCACATGATGAGAGGATTTTTAATTATGCTGATCGTATTGCCCATATGGATGATGGGGTGATAGTAAAAATTGAAACCAATAACATGGAAAAATCATATGAAGATACTAGGACACAAGGTTAATCTATCAATCATTGTTGCGGTTATTGGTCTTACTGGAGCGATAATTTTTACTTTTACTAAAGGCAATCCTCCGCCACCGCCTTCCAACAATCTGGTTTCACCACCTGTTACTCCTTACACTCAGTCGGTTTCCGGTACGGGGGTGGTTGAGGCAAATAGCAGAAATTTATCAGTCGGTGTTTTTGTTTCCGGAATAATTTCCGAAGTAAAAGTCAATGAAGGCGACAAGGTAAATGCCGGTGATGTTTTGCTGGTAACTGATAAGCGTTCTGCCGAATCAGACCTGGCGGTTGCACAGGCTAATGTAAAAGTAGCGCAGGCACAGCTTGATGATGAGGATGATTTGCTCAAGCGGTATAACAATTTGCAAGGCGGTGTTTCTATTAGTGTAACTCAGAAGCAGCGACAGATATTTATTGTACGTAAAGCAAACGCTAATTTGGAAAGTGCTACCAGTACTCTCGATTCAGCTAAGGTTATGCTAAATAAACACACAGTGATTGCGCCAATTTCAGGAGAGGTACTTAAAGTAAGGGTGCGGGCAGGTGAGTTTGCTTCGGCAGGGGCGGCATTTGCTCCGATTGTTCTTGGCAATACTACCCCGCTTCATTTGCGAGTGCAGATTGATGAAAATGATCTGTGGCGTTTTAATGAAAAAGCAAAAGCCATCGCTTACCTGCGTAGCAACAAGGAACGTAAGTATAATCTTAATTTCGTTCGCGTTGAGCCGTTGGTTCAGCCGAAGACACAGCTAAGTGGCAGCGCGACCGAACTGGTCGATACGCGGATAATGGAAGTGGTATATTCAATCGAGCCTCTCGCTGATGCGTCGCTTTATGTCGGGCAACAGCTTGACGTGTTTATTGATGCTTCTGAGAAACAGTAAAAATATTTTACAGAAAAATTTGTACTTACCTTGATTGAATAGTTGCATTGTTAAATTACTAGATATAGTAATGTAGGTTGGATATATTACTTTGATACAACTATATATAAGGTACGGTGTATTGTGAAACAGAGAGCGAATAAGCTTTTATTGCTATTATCCTGCACTGTTTTGATGTCCGGTTGTGATACTGATAAGTTCGCTTCCAGGTGGAAGAATTTAGACTCTATTGATCGACCAGGTGGTCTGGTGCGTCAAGATTTTCGTGATATGCGTGATACAGCAAGCTTTAATAAGCCGGAAGTCACCGCCAATCTTGGTAATGTGGTTGAGCCACCGATTCCTGACCTTGCTGAAATTATAGCCGCGCCACCGCGTCCGAAAATTGGTGAAACACAACTGGTGTCTTTAGCCGTTACCGATGATGTTCCGCTCAAGGATGTTCTACTTGAGCTTGCCCGCCTTGCAAAAGTGGATATTGATGTTGATGCCGGTATCACCGGAGGTGTTTCATTGCGCGCTACTGATCGACCGTTTAACGAAGTGATAGAGCGCATATCCAACATGGCAGGACTTCGCTATAGCATGAAGAATGGTGTGCTGCGCGTTGAGCGTGATACGCCATATATGCATATTTATTCCCTTGATTTACTGAATAGTGATCGCAGTGCCAATGGCAGTATCAGTACTGGAGGTGTTGGATCAGGAGGAGGGGGTGGTGGTTCCGGATCATCAGGTGGTGGTGGTTCCAGCTCCAGTATCACCGCAACCTCAAGCAGTGATTTCTGGTTAAAATTTGAAAGTAGTATAGGTCAAATTCTGGCATATACACCACCGCAGCGCAGCTCGGTTTCTACAACTGCCGCGCAGCAGGTTCCTGCTGCGGCAGAGAAGTCTTCTTCTGCGGTGGAGCCGCCTCTGGAAGAGGTTGGTGATGCTTCTTCCGAGTCATATAAAAGTGTTATAAAACCAACGCAGGCAGCGGTGGTTGCGCCGGCCCAACCGCAAGTGCCAGCAACTAGTGCTCCAGCCGTTGCTACCACTGGAGCAAATGGCTCTTTCTATGTGGTGAACCGTCAGGCATCAACTCTTACTGTTTCAGCTACAGAAAAACAGCATGAGATGATAAAGAAGTTTATAAATAGTGTTGTGGAAAATACTTCGTCACAGGTTCTTATTGAAGCTAAAGTGGTGGAGGTTAGCCTTAATGATACTTATCAAAGCGGTATAAACTGGACAAATTTCGGTAGTAATACCCTGAAATTTTCAGGAAATCTGGGCAATGCAGTAAAAGGTGTTACGGATAATAGTGTGCCATTGATGACTGTGCTGAAAAATGATATTTTCGGCACTGGCGTTGATCTTTCGGCGGCAGTCAAATTGCTGGATGAGTTCGGAACCACACGCGCTCTTTCCAGTCCACGTCTCAACGCTATGAATAACCAGCAGGCAGTGCTCAGTTTTGTAGAGAATCTGATTTATTTCAAAGTAACTTTGACTTCCACTCCGACAACGACCAGCGGAACGACTACCACGCAGGGAACTATAACCGCTACCAGTGAGAAGCAATCTGAGCCTGTGGGAATAATACTGAGTTTGCAGCCTTCTATTAACAAGGAGACGGATGAAGTAACTCTTGGTATTCGCCCGACACTCAAGCGTTTTATAAAATTTGTCGATGATCCTGGGTTTAAAATTAATCTTGCTCTTGCCCTTCAGACTTTTGACGTTACTACTGATGTAGGGAAGGCCCTTGCGGGAACTGTCAGCCAGATTCCACAGGTTGAAACCAGGGAGCTTGATTCCATCGTGAAAGTTAAAAGCGGGCAGACTTTGGTGATTGGTGGTCTGCTGGAAGATAAGGTTACTAATACTGATAGTGGAGTTCCTTATGCCAGCGAAATGCCGTTTTTTGGCAATCTGTTCAAATATGTAGATAAGAAGAACACCAAAAAAGAACTGGTGATATTTATACGCGCCACTATTGTTGGTAGCAGCGGTAGCGCAGATCCTTACGATAAAGCGGTTTACCAGAAATTCATGCAGGATCCTCGCCCCCTAAAATTTTAAAGTAATAAGTTTTGAAATAAGGCATTCTTAAGAGGTTTCTTATGTTGACTAATATCCGTTATATTATGATTACCGCTTTACGCGATTGGCTTTTTATTGGTTTGTTTGTTGGTATTCTGGTGGCAACGGCAATTTCTGCAACTCTTGGCAGCACTGCCTTTATTGAAGAAACAGAAATGACCTTGTCTTTCGCATCTTCATCTTCCAGATTAATTTTGATGGCAGGGCTTATAGTTTTTATCTGTTTTCATATACGTAATGCCTTTGATACTAAAGAAATTGATGTGATTCTCTCGCGCCCTATATCGCGCTCTAATCTGGTCATTTCCTACTGGCTTGGCTTTTCCTTTGTCGGCTTGCTTCTTACCATTCCGGTGGTTGCCATCATTGCCTTTATAGGGGCTGTTAATTTTACCGGATTTATTGGTTGGTCGCTTAGCTTGCTTTTGGAAATGGGTATTGTGGTTGCACTTGCCCTGTTTTCTGCATTCACTATGCGTAGTGCGGTAACAGCGGTACTTGGCTGCATGGGTTTTTATATATTGTCTCGGATGATGGCTTTCTTTGTTTTTACGTCTAATTCCGGAATGTTTAATGATATAAAATTTGTTGGTCTTAAATGGGCGTTGCAGGCTATTTCTACTTTATTGCCCAGACTTGATTTTTTTGCTAAAAGTGACTGGCTGGTTTATGGTTTTGTAAGTCAGCAGGACTGGCAAGTCTGCATAGCGCAGGCTCTGGTTTTTATACCGCTTCTGCTTGCTGCAACTATGATTGATTTCCGTCGCAGGCAATTTTGATTATGGCAACAAAAATAAATACATTTTTTCGTAACTATTTGCTGCTTGCAGTTCTGGTGCTGTTACAGCTTGGTTATTGGTATAAAACCAAGGATATTACCCCAGATATGGGAATAGTTCCTGATGTTCCCGGGCGAGAAGCTCTCCATGCCTTAACCTTTGGCGATAATCAGTTTTATTTCAGGATACTGGCGTTTAACTTACAAAACGCCGGCGACACTTTTGGACGCTCAACTTCACTCCGCTATTATGATTTCAACAAGCTTTATTTATGGTTCAACCTTTTAGATGAGCTGGATACAAGGTCAAATATTATTCCTGCCATGGCGACTTATTATTTCAGCCAGACGCAGAATACGGCGGATGTGCGTTATGTGGTGGATTATCTTTATACCCATTCAACGCGTGATGTTGGTGCTAAATGGTGGTGGCTGGTGCAGGCTATTTATCTTACAATGCACAAACTCGATGATAAGGATCTGGCACTTAAAGTTTCATCGCCTCTGGTCAATAAAGTAGTTCCAGTATGGGCGCAGCAGATGGCAGCGGTGGTAAGGGAGAAGCGCGGTGAAATGGAAGATGCATATAATATTATGCAGACCATAAAAGAACGTGCTGAAGCAAATGATATAAAGGATATGGATCTCAAATATATGAACTATTTCATTAAAGAGCGTCTGCGCAGGCTGGAGAAAATAGAAGAAGAAAAAAGTAAGAATAATTCTCATAAATAAAGCCAAGAATTGTGATTCAGGGCTTAGTGTGTTAAGAGCTACAAAATACGAATTACGAGCTACTAATTACGAGTATTTAGATGTTTAATGCGTTTTTATCGCAGCGTGGATTAATCAGCATTGGCGGAGAAGATTCGCTGGAGTTTCTGCAGGGTCTGGTAAGTAATGATGTTAGACCGCTTGCTGATGGTAAGCCAGTTTATGCCGCGCTTTTATCGCCACAAGGCAGATTCCTGCATGATTTTTTTCTTATTCCGTGGAATGGCAAAATATTCGTTGATGTAAAGCGCGATAGGGTAGGTGATTTATTCTCCAGATTAAAAATTTACCGTCTGCGCTCGAAAGTTGAAATTGCAGTAGAAGAATCGTTCTACGTTTGTGCTTTATGGGGGGAGGTGATAGCAGAAAATGAAAATCCTGATTATAATATATATGCTGATCCGCGCCTGCCTGAGCTTGGTTTCAGGGTGATTGGCAGGAAAGATGCTATTGCCGAATTTTGTCAGCAAAAATCTATTTCACCAGTGGCAGAAGAAGAATATGAATATTTCAGGATTTCGCTCTGCGTACCTGATACCAGTGACATGGTTGTAGAAAAATCATTATTATTAGAGAGTGGTTTTGAAGAATTGCACGGAGTTGATTTTTCCAAAGGCTGCTATATTGGACAGGAAGTAACCGCCCGCAGCAAGTTTCGCGGGCAGGTCAGGAAATCTTTTTACAGCGTGAAAGCGGATGAGAATCTGCCTGTTTCCGGCAGCAAAATAATGGCGGGTGATGAAGTAATAGGAGAGATGCGCACCTCACTTAAAGATATTGGTATTGCTCTGATTTATAATGATAAATATGCTATTGCCAAAAATGCTGATACGCCTTTTGTCGGTGATGGTGTAAAGCTGGAAATCTTGCCGGCAAGCTGGACAAAAAAAGCATAAAAATCCTGTAATATGTACTTTTATTTTTTTTTAAATACGTTATATTCACAAATATGGCTGAAGATGTAACATTACTTAGGCAGAAAGCGTCAGTGGCTGGCGTAGGTGCTGCCGTCAGATCTGGCGGTGGTTATTCTGTGGGGGCGAGTGCCGGTTCTATTGCCGGAAAATTTCTGGTCGCCGCGCCTTCTTTGCAGGAATCGTGTTTCACCAGGGCGGTGATTTATATGTGCTCTTATAATGAAGCGGGGGCTATGGGAATTATCGTTAATTATCCTATAGATAATGTCAAGGTTGATGACATAATGGAACAGCTTAATATAGAAACTACTTACAGCCACGGTACGCAGGTGCATTTTGGCGGTCCGGTTGAGAGTAATAGAGGATTTATAATTCATAGCGATGAATTTATTGCCAACGGCTCTATCTGCAAACATGACGGTGTAGCTGTTACTTCTAATGCCGATGTGTTGCAGGCAATGGCAGGAGGTGGTGGACCAAAGCGTTCTATGCTTGCCCTTGGTTATGCCGGCTGGAGTGCTGGGCAGTTGGAAGCGGAAATGGAAAGTGGAAGCTGGATTGTCGTTTCAGCAACTAAGCAATTGCTTTTTGACACTGATAACGAAGCAAAATGGGGGCTTGCTATTTCCTCTCTCGGCTTTGATGTCGGGAATTTCTCGGCTTCAGTTGGTCACGCTTAGCTGTTGTAATCATTATAAACTACAGATTATAAATTACACCATAGCCTTGACATAGCTTCCAGGCGCGTCTTCAATCGGCTTTAATTTGCCGGCACCTATAATACGCGCCGGAACTTTTTCTCCAGCAAACTGTAATTGCCAATTTTGCCAATCCATCCACCATGAACCGGCATGTTCCTGCGCTGATTTCAGCCAGTCATCAGAGGATTTAGGCAAGTTCTCATTAATCCAGTGACAATATTTCTGTTTGGAAGGCGGGTTTATAACTCCGGCTATATGCCCGGATGCAGCAAGTACAAAGCGAATACTGCCACCGAATACCTGGGTGGCGGCATAGGTTGATTTCCATGGAGCTATATGGTCTTCACGCGTAGAAAGCATATAGGTCGGAGTTTTTATCGTGCGCAGATCAATCGGAACCCCATCAATAGTAATGCCATTTGGTTTAATCAATTTGTTCTGCTGGTACATATTGCGTAGATAAAAGCTATGCATAGCTGCCGGCATGCGCGTAGAATCGGAATTCCAGTAGAGCAGATCAAAGGGGAATGGATCTTTGCCGAGCAGATAATTATTCACTACAAAAGACCAGATTAAATCATTAGCTCGCAGCATATTGAAAGTCATCGCCATTTCGCTGCCTTCCAGATAACCTTGCTGTGACATCCGGTTTTCCAGAAGTTTTAATTGTTCCTCATCGATGAATACAGAAAGCTCACCAGCCTCTGAGAAATCAATCATGGTGGTGAGATAAGTTATAGATTTGACGCGATCCTGCTGCTTTTTAGCATGCAGCCAAGCGAGAGTAATGGACATTAAAGTTCCGCCAAGGCAATAAGCAAATACGCTGATTGATTTTTCTCCTGTCGCCTTTTCTATTGCCTCCATAGCTGCCAGAGGTCCTTCTTTCATATAATCGTCAAAGCTCTTTTTGCTCAGGCGTTCATCGGGATTGACCCAGGAAATGACAAATACCGTATGCCCCTGATCAACAGCCCATTTCACACAAGAATTATCCGGCTGTAAATCCAGTATGTAGTATTTGTTTATCCATGCAGGTATGACTAGTAATGGAGTTTTGTAAACGTCTTTAGTTGTAGCCTCATATTGAATAAGCTCAATTAAATCATTCCTAAAAACTACTTTCCCTTTAGTGACGGCAAGATTTCTGCCAACAGCGAAAGCCGACTGATCCGTCATGCTGATGCGTAAACTTCCTTTGCCACGTTCGATATCTTCAAGAAGGTTTTCCAAGCCTTTAACCAGATTTTCGCCATTGCTGTCTATCGTTGCTTTCAATACCTCAGGATTGGTCATCAAAAAATTGCTAGGCGACATGGCATCGATAAACTGCCTAGTATAAAAATCGATTTTGCGGGCATCATGTGGATCTAGCCCATCCACTTCTTTTACCGATTGCTGGATGCAACGTGCTGATAACAAATATGACTGCTTAAGAAAATCAAAGAGAGTATTCTGTTCCCAGGCCACATCTTTAAAGCGACGATCCCGGCTATCTGGTGTTATAACAGGCTCTTGCTCCTCTCCGAATAAACGTTGGGTGGTTTTCTGCCACAGGAACATATAATCCTGCATAAAATTCAATTGCTTTTCTGCCAAACCAACCGGGTCACTAATCATGCGGGTGAATAATTCCGTAAAGGCATTTGCTATGTTAAGCGGGTCAATTGGTGTGCTTGCCACATCCTGCGCCTGTTTGGAGAGGAATTCCTGCATAATAAGCTGGCATTTTTCAGCAGCCTTTGCCATATTTCCTGCAAATTCAGCAGGATCATGAGTAAATGTAGAGAAATTATTGCTATCTTGCTTGTTATTTTGCATATGGTGACATCATGTCCAATATCATTTCTCAAAATGTAAAAAACATATAGTAACAACAAATAGGTAATTGCATAAGGCAAGCCTCTACTATATATCTTATCTAAACATGTTGTATAGTTACTGGCAACTAATTAAAATAGCTAAATTAAAATAAATAAAACCAAATATTATGCATTGGATTCAGTATTATGAAAAATACGATAAAAGATGAAAATTTGCTAACTACATCCAGCCTTACAATTTCGCGTATGGGAATTTGTTTGGGAGTATCGACGATCTTGCTGCTTACAGGGTGTGGCATGTCGAGCGTTACCGATATGTTTGGTGATGGTCGGTCTTCTCAGAAAATTGATGGTGGGCGTCGTGCTCCGACTCATAATAGCCGTGCCATTAAATCGCCGGATATGCCACCTGCGACTAGTAATAAACTGCCTCCGATGGTCACCAGTGTTTCACCACAAAAAGTAGAGACACCTTTGGATGATCCGTATGATAAATATGATGCTTATGGAAATGAAGTGCCGGAAGCGGAAGTGGTGCAGGCGGAAAATGATTCTGGAAGTAAAAAAGGCTTTTTCAGTGGCTGGTTTAGTTTTGATGATGAAACCCCGAAGGAAGTTGTAGAATCTAAGGAGCCAGTGGAGCGGATAGTCGAACCAATTGTTGCCCGCAAGTCTTTTCTTGGTAATCCTTATAGACCAAAAGGCATCGCCAACCCGTTAATGGGATCATCAGTCCCTTTATCACCACAATCTAAACTGGAAGCTAAAGAATCAAAGATAATGTTTGTGGATGCGGCAGAACCTGAAAAAGCCTCAATTATAGTAGTTGAAAAAGCTTCTGATCAGAATACAAATGTCAATGTAGGTAATAATACGGAATTGTTGGATTCGGCTAGTGTACCACCAGCTGATGTACCACCGGCTGAACCTGAAGAAACTTTGCTTGGAAGTATCGGTTCTAAACTTGATGTGTTTAGGCTTTCTGCAAGTGAGCCTGAAAAAGCGCGGCCAACAGCTTACCCTGATCTTTCGTCAGTTCCTCCTAGACCTGAGGCATTTGATGCCGTTAAGCGCGATCAACAGCAGAACTTTAATGAACTAAAGCAGGAACACGGTATTTCGAAGCAGGAGAAGGAATTACTGGAACGCGAAGCTCCAACCCCATCTGTTCCTGATACATCTAACCAGTCTCCATCCTCTTTGGAATCAGAACCTTTGAAGGAAGATTTATCACCTGTCGCCGGTGTGGTTACGGTTCCACCTTTGCAACCAGCTTTAGAGCATCCTCCTGCTCCTTTTCTTGCTTCGGAAAAGAGTAATATAGAGGAAAATTCTGTGCCGGTAATTGTAGAAACTATGGAAGAAGATAAGCCGAATTTCTTTGAGCGTATTTTTAGCAGTTTTTCTGAAACTAAGCCAGTCGAAGAAACATTTTCCGGGGTAGTAGAAAATCAAGAGACTGAGACTGTCGCTTCGATTAGTTCTTTGAGCGAAGTGAATATTGAGGCATCATCAGATAATAAAGAAGAAGCTCATGAAAAAGCTAAGGTTATTGATGATATTGCAGCAAGCGCAGTGGCAATCGCAGAATCTCCGATTCCGTCAGCTGATCCAGCTTATGATCCAGCCTCACAATCACTTGATGTTCCTGATTCTCTTCCATCGCCAGCAATTATAAAGACCATTCGTCCGTCGCGTTATGATACGCGCAGAACTCAAACTTCGGGTTATTAGTTTGTTATATGCAGGAAGAATTTTACAGGATTGGTCGCTTACCTCCATATGTGTTTGCTGAGGTAAATAAAATCAAGGCTGCTGCCCGTGCGAGCGGTCATGATATTATTGATTTCGGGATGGGCAATCCTGATTCCCAGCCACCGCAACATGTGATTGACAAGCTTAGGGAAACGCTTAAAGACCCTAAAGTCCACCGCTATTCCTTGTCGCGTGGGATTCATGGTCTGCGCAAAGCACAGGCAGCGTATTATGCGCGGCGTTTTGGCGTGGAGCTTGATCCAGATTCGGAAGTGGTAGTTACCATTGGTTCAAAAGAAGGTCTGGCTAATCTGGCGCAGGCTATAACTGGTCCTGGTGACAGGTTTGTTGTTCCTGACCCGAGCTATCCGATTCATGTCTGGGGATTTGTGATTGCCGGCGCGGAGGTTGTTCCGGTTCCCAATAGTACTGGAGAGGATTTCTTTACCGCGCTCAAAGCTGTGCTTGATGATGGCAAGCGCAAACCGGTTGCGGTGATAGTCAATTATCCGTGCAATCCGACGGCGCAGTCGGCGGATATTGGTTTTTACGAGCGGGTTATTGATATTTGCAGGCATTATGGCGTATATGTGATTTCAGATCTGGCTTATTGCGAGTTATATTTTGATGGCAATCCACCACCTTCTATCCTTCAGGTAAAAGGCGCGAAAGATATTGCCGTTGAGTTCACGACAGTGAGCAAAACCTACTCAATGGCGGGATGGCGCATTGGTTTTGCTTCCGGTAATAAAACCCTGATTGCAGCTCTTACCAAAATAAAATCATATCTTGATTATGGAACGTTCCTGCCGGTGCAGGTTGCCGCCGCTTCTGCCCTTAATGGTTCGCAGGATTATGTGGTGAATTTACGGGAAATGTATAAGGTGCGCCGTGATATACTTGCTGAAGGTCTTATTGATGCTGGATGGGATGTTACTGTTCCAAATGCCTCAATGTTCCTGTGGGCGAAACTTCCCGATGCTTATCTGGATGTTGGTTGCCTGGAATTTTCTAAATTATTGCTCACACATGCGGATGTTGCGGTTGCCCCAGGCATTGGTTTTGGTCCGGGAGGGGAAGGATTCGTGCGTATCGCTCTGGTTGAAAACAAGCACCGTATCCGCCAGGCTGTGCGCAATATAAAGCAGTTTCTTGCCACTGACCCTCAGAAAAATATACGCAGTCTGGAGAAGGCTGTGTAACACCGCTGTCTAACACAGCTTGCATCTTTTCTACCATCATGTTATGATGGTGTATATAGGGGGTGTATATGGATATGGAACGCACACAAATATATTTACCGCGGGCTTTAAAAAAGCAATTGCAAGCCATAGCTGCAGAAGATGGCGAAAATATGAGTGAAATAATCCGCCGTGCAGCGGAGAGCTATGCTAAGCAGCGTGTAGTTGATAAGAAAAAGCGTAGGGCTGTTTACTTAGAGGCATTGCATAATATGGCAGGTGTGTGGGCAGATCGTGATCCTGAGGAATTCAGGGAAATTCGTCGTAGTGCGGATAGAGTGTTTCCAAAATGAAGAAATTTGTTATTGATACGGATGTGCTGATTGATGCAACTCGTGGCTTTGTGGATTCATTGGCGTTTTTTGAGAAATATGAAGATGAAATTTCGGTTAGCGTTATCACATTTTCAGAAATTTATTCTGGTTTTAAGAATGATAAAGAAGAAAGGCGAGTGATGGCATTTTGTAATTTATTTGAACGAATTGAAGTTAATGAAGAAATTGCCATATTAGCTGGGCGGTTTCGTAAAAAATATGGAAAAAGTCATGGATCCGGGATCATTGATTGTATTATAGCGGCAACCGCGCATTATGAAGATGCTACTCTTGTAACCCTTAATAAAAAACACTTTCCTATGCTTACCAATATTTTAGTGCCATATAAAAAATCATGACAAAATTTGATTCTCCACTTCGCATAGGCATAGCCGGGCTTGGCACGGTTGGTTCCGGCACGCTTAATATTTTACGCGAACAGTCTGAGCTACTTGCCGAGCGTTGTGGTCGTGAACTGAAAGTTGTGGCGATTTCAGCTTCCAATAAAAATAAAAAACGTGAGTGTGATATTAGCGGTTTGCGCTGGGTAGAAAATCCTGTCGCGCTTGCCGGTGATTCTGAAATTGACGTTGTGGTTGAAATGATCGGTGGTTCAGAAGGTGTCGCAAAAACGCTGGTGGAAACCGCACTTACAAACGGCAAATCGGTGGTTACTGCGAATAAAGCCTTAATCGCCCATCATGGAGTTGAACTGGCTAAACTCTCCGAAAAAACCGGAGCGGTGCTGGCGTTTGAAGCAGCGGTGGCTGGCGGAATCCCGATTATAAAAACCCTGCGTGATGGTTTGGCTGCCAATAAATTTTCGCGGGTTATGGGTATTTTAAATGGAACTTGTAATTATATCCTCACCAATATGTGGGAAAGTAAACGCGGCTTTGATGAAGTGTTGAAGGAAGCACAGGAGCTTGGTTACGCCGAGGCTGACCCGAGTTTTGATGTTGATGCGATCGACACTGCCCATAAGATTTCAATCCTCGCCAGCCTTGCCTATGGTAGCGCGCCTGCTCTTGACAAGGTTTATGTCGAAGGCATCCGCCGCATTACGCTCCGCGATATGAAATTTGCCGATGAGCTTGGTTATACTATCAAATTACTCGGAATTGCCGTGCAGACTGCAAACGGAATCCAGCAGCGAGTACATCCCTCAATGGTTGGTAAAGCTTCAATGCTTGGAACAGTGCAGGGCGTATATAACGCTGTGCTGGTGGAAGGAAGTTTCGTCGGGCGGATATTCCTCGAAGGGCGCGGGGCAGGGGCGAATCCAACCGGCTCTTCAGTGGTTGCTGATATAATGGATATTGCCCGTGGTGTGAAATACAAACCGTTCAGCTTGCCGGTCGCCAAGCTGCAGATGAATAATTTTATCGGGATGGAGAGCTTGAAAAGCTCTTATTACCTGCGCCTTGCAGTGGCGGATAAATCCGGTGTGCTCGCGGAAGTCACTGATATTTTCAAGCAGAATAATATTTCACTACGTACATTCTTGCAACATTCACATGCACCAAATGAAAATGTGCAGCTGGTGCTCACTACCCATGAAACCAATGAATCTTCTATGCTAACTGCCATAAAAGAAGTTTCCGAACTTTCCTCAGTGCTGGAAGATCCGCTGATGATTCGGGTTGAAGAGGTTTAGATCTGTCATTCTGAGCGTAGCGAAGAATCTCCTTGTAACCTGATGGAGATATTTCGCTACGCTCAATATGACAAAATCAAGCCACCATCTCCATAGGACTACGCCGGTCAAAGATCAAATCCTCGGCAGCTTCCACCTCGTGTTTTGGGATTTTGTGTAGGGGCATGATTTTGGAAACATGAATGATTGCGCCTGTCATTCCGCGTTTTTGCGCGTGATCCAGATATACCGAATTCAGCACATGGCGGGCAGGCGGGTTTAGCCCGAATGAAATATTTGATAATCCAAGAACAATTTGTACTTCGGGAAGTTCCTTGGCGATGCGCTCTATGGCCTCCAACGTCCACAGCCCTAATTTTCTATCATCCTCATTACCTGTGCAGATGGTGAAAGTCAGCGGGTCAATCATTAAATCCGACGGTGGCAAACCATGTTTATTGCAGCAGAAATCATATAAGCGATGCGCTACTTCCAGTTTCCGGTCTACAGTTTTTGCCATGCCTTCCTCGTCAATGGTAAGGGCAATCATGGCTGCCCCGAATTTTTTCGCGAGCGCCATGCGTTTTACTGCCGGTTCCTCGCCATCTTCAAAATTCAGCGAGTTGATAATCGCCTTGCCACCATAAAGTTTCAGCGATGCTTCCAGCACGTTAAGCTCGGTGGAATCGATAACCAGCGGAGCTGTAATGCCACCACGCAGGCGGGTGAGCATTTCGCTCATATCGCGCACTTCATCACGCCCGACAAAAGCCGTGCAAATATCCAGCGTATGCGACATTTCGCGTACCTGTTCCTTTGCCATATCCACGCAAGCATCCCAATCTTCGCGCTCCTGTGCCTCACGGAATTTCTTGGAGCCGTTAGCATTGCAGCGTTCGCCGATGGAAAGAATCGCGTTTTCCTGACGCAATTCCACCGCATTAAACAGTGAGGCAACAGAGGGTACAAAATGCATATTGCGCTTTACTGGCGCAGGGCGACGCTTTCCATTTTCCTGTCGCTCCAGCATCGCATTTATGGCAGCGATATGTTCTTCATTAGTGCCACAACATCCGCCGACAATATTTATTCCATCCTCTTTCAGGAAACGCTCAAGCCAGCGCGCCATTTCATCTGGCGAAAGTGGGAAATGCACCTTGCCACAATGCAGCTCAGGCAAGCCCGCATTGGGCAACACCGAAATTTTCCTGCGCCAGTTTTTGGCTAGGTAACGGATATGCTCAGACATTTCCTGCGGCCCTGTCGCGCAGTTGAGGCCCATCACATCGACATCCAGCGCGTCGATTATGGTAGTTGCGGCGGCAATATCCGTTCCAACTAACATCGTTCCGGTGGTTTCTACTGTCACCTGCACCATGATCGGAAGTTTTATGCCCGCTTTGGCACAAGCAATTTTTGCGGCATTTACCGCAGCTTTCACCTGCAGCACGTCCTGCGCGGTTTCCACTAAAATAACATCGGCGCGTCCGGCAATCATTCCTTCCATCTGCGGAATGAAAGAAGCCTCCAACGCGTCATAGGCAACATGCCCGAGGCTGGGAAGTTTAGTTCCCGGGCCAACTGAACCAACCACAAAACGCTTGCGCCCATCATGGGTAAACTCAGCAATTGCTTCATGCGCCAGCTCACAGGCACGGCGGTTTATTTCCACAGTCTTTTCTTCCAGCCCGAACTCACCAAGGGTTAGAACCGAACCGCCAAAAGTATTTGTTTCTACCGCATCCGCACCCGCCGCCAGATATTTCATATGCACGTTGCGAATGAAATCCGGGCGCGACAGATTCAGGATTTCTGAGCAGTTTTCCTGCCCCCAGTAATCTTCTTCTACCTTCAAATCCGCACCTTGTATCTGCGTTCCCATCGCGCCGTCAAGAAGCAGTATATTCTTTTCTATAAAGTCTAGGAAGTTGCTCATTTTGATATTTTAATTAATTAATAATAAAATCGCTTGGAAAAAAGCTGCTATTGCGGAAGCACCAGCTGCATACTTATTCCATCTTGTTTGTTGTTCTGCCGTTTTTAATATATCTGCTTTATTGCCTTTGTCATCAATTGAAGTTATTGTAAAATCACTCATTCCATCTTGATTTTCAATTGGTGGCACTTTGACAATGCAGGCATAAAACCATAGGCAAGCAGCAACAAATGTAAAGATTGCAGAAGAGTATATTAAAATATTTTTTATAACCATTGTTTAGTTTTCTATAAAGGTTTTATAAAATGATAACCCTTTATAATATAACCTTCGCGGAAATAAAAGCGGTGAGCTTCATTAAATGTAACATAGCAATCCAGCCCTGTTTGCGCGCAACCAAGTGATTTTGCTTCATTTTCTACCCAGGCGACCAGCTTTTTGCCAATGTTTTTATTCCTATGTTTTTCATCAACCACCAGATTATCAAGGTCAATATAGTCCCCACACCATAGGCGAGTTCCCCACCAAAACCCACAAATTCCCACGTAATACCGGTCATTTCCCATGGCGATGCAGCGATAACCTTGCTTAAGCATCTTCTTCAGCCTTGCGTTAAATTCGGCTTTGGTAAGCGTCGGATTGGTTTGGATAACCAACTTATAGGCAGGCGCAAAATCCTTTAAAGTTTTAAGTTCAGTTATTTGCATTTTAGTCAAACAAGTCAGAATGTGTCCCGGTTTCAATTAGTGTAAGTGAATTATCGTCTATTACATATATTAAGAGCCAATCTGGTTCTATATGACATTCCCACTGATCTGCGCGATTCCCAGACAGTTTATGCGCTTTATTCTTTGGAGGGAGATTTCCGTCAATACTAAGTTGCTCCGTTATTTTTTCCAATTTGGTAAGTTTATAACCTCTTTTATAACAAAGCTTTAAATCTTTGCGATATTTATTGGTGATTTGAATGTTCCGCATCATTTATTCCTTAAGCAGGTCTGCAAACATATCCTTTGCGGTTTTGTATTTTCCTACGATCTTCATATCGCTTGGCTTTAGTTTTTTGTATTTCTTATTTTTCCCACCAAAAGCACGGCATAATGGACAATCGTCATGCCCTGCACTGGATTTTAATTTTTTATGAGTATGATTTTCCATTAGTTTGTGAATCACAAAATCCTTAAGACTTAATCCATTATCAATAGCCGCAAGTTTAATTGCCTTGTGTATGTCTGGTGTTACTTCTATGCTAATTCTACTCATAAAAACCCCTTTTATTTTTTGATGTACTTATGTACATTAGCACAAATGTACATTTATGGAAATAATAAAATGGCAGTTAATTAGTGGCGATTAAATAATGGCAAAATCTACTTCACAATTTATCTGTAGCTCATGCGGGGCGGTGCATGTCAAATGGTCGGGTCGCTGCGATGATTGTGGAGCGTGGAATAGTATTTCAGAGCAGGCTTTAGAAATAACGCCCAAAGGCTTATCGGTTGGCGGAAAAGGGCGAAAAGTTGATTTTGTACCGCTTGATGCTGATGCACCGGATGCAGCGCGGCAGACAACAGGAATAAGCGAGCTTGACCGAGTGCTTGGTGGTGGGTTGGTTGCCGGAAGCGCGGTGCTTATCGGCGGTGATCCTGGTATTGGAAAATCGACTTTGCTTTTGCAGGCGGTCGTGTCACTGGCAAATTTAGGTCTTTCATGTGCTTATATTTCCGGTGAAGAATCGGTGGCGCAGGTGAGTCTTCGGGCGCGTCGGTTGGGTTTGCAAAGCAAGAAGGTGCTTATGGCATCGGCAACTTCGGTGCGTGATATTATTGCAAGCATTGATAAGGATCCGCCACAAGTTTTGATTATTGATTCAATCCAAACCATGTTTATCGATAATATCGAAGCTGCACCAGGGACAGTTTCGCAGGTGCGGGCAGCCAGCCACGAGCTGATAAAACTGGCGAAAAAACGCGGTATAACCTTGTTCCTGGTCGGGCATGTCACCAAGGATGGGCAGATTGCCGGGCCACGTGTGCTGGAACATATGGTAGATACTGTGCTTTATTTTGAAGGTGAGCGCGGGCATCAGTTCCGTATTCTTCGTTCGGTCAAAAATCGTTTTGGTGGAACTGATGAGATTGGCGTGTTTGATATGCAGGAAGGTGGGCTCAAAGAAGTCACTAATCCTTCGGCACTATTTCTTTCTCACCGCGATACGCCGGTCAGCGGTGCCTGTGTGTTTGCCGGGATGGAGGGGACGCGCCCGTTGCTTGTCGAGATTCAGGCATTGGTTTCGCCGTCCTATATGTCATCACCAAGGCGGGCAGTGGTTGGCTGGGATTCCAACCGTCTGGCGATGATTCTGGCGGTGCTGGAAACGCGTTGCGGCATCCGTTTTTCGGATAAGGAAGTTTATCTAAATGTGGCAGGGGGTATAAAAATTTCTGAACCGGCGGCTGATATGGCGGTAGCTGCCGCCCTGCTATCCGCCCTTTATGATGTGCCTTTGCCGGATAAAGCTGTGATGTTTGGGGAAATCGGGCTTTCCGGTGAGGTGCGTTCGGTCTCGCGCACTGATGCCCGCCTTAAGGAATCGGAAAAATTGGGGTTTTCGATCGCTTATACGCCTTCCAGTCAGCTTAAAGATTTGACGCTTAAAATAAAACCTGTAAAAACAGTGCAAGGTTTGGCTAGTCAGTTGTTTGAATTTACCAGAAAAATGGGGAAAAATAATGGTTGATGCACAATTAAATTATTTTGACATGGCTATATATAGCATCATGGCTTTATCGTGTATATTTGCATTTTTTCGTGGATTTGTTAAGGAAATACTGTCACTTATTGCCTGGATTGGCGCGGCGTTTATTACAGTGCGTTTTTTCCCGGAAGCTTCAGAAAAGCTGCAGCCACATTTTGCCAAGCCACTTGCTGCCAATATTGTTGCGACCTTGAGTCTGTATTTCGGTTCACTTATCGTCTTTGCAATTTTTAACCGTATCATTATAAAAGTTCTTAAGTCAGGTACGGAAATAGGCTGGTTTGATAATTTCCTAGGACTGGCTTTTGGCGCGTTGCGTGGTGCATTTATAATTTCCCTTGGTTATTTGCTGATAACGGTAGTAATAAAGGACGAAAATCGTCCTGAGTGGTTGGAAAAGGCGAAGACCAGACCATACGTTGAGAAAGGAGCTTTAATGCTTGCTAATATCGCTCCTAAATATGTAGAAGAACTCTCTAATATGCAGCAACAAGCAAAAGAGAAAGCTCAGGATTCAGCTACAGGGATAACAAATTCTATAAATTCAACTGATATTGATAAAATTGGTGGTGAAATGAAAGATAAAGCAACTGAAGGTTCCGGAAGCTTTGAAGATTTACTTAAAAATTTAGGTAAAAAATAATGCTACCTTTTGATACAGATCATTTTCATGAAGAGTGCGGAATATTCGGCATATTCGGGCATGGTGAAGCATCGGCACTAACCGCGCTGGGGCTGCATGCGCTGCAGCATCGCGGGCAGGAAGCAGCGGGTATTGTTTCTTTCGATGGCGATCATTTCTATACACACCGCGCACTCGGGTTGGTGGGCGATAATTTCAATTCCGCAGAAGTTATCGGTAAACTCAAAGGTCATATTGCGATTGGGCATAATCGCTATTCTACTACCGGAGAAACCTTGCTGCGTAATGTACAACCGCTGTTTGGGGATTTCAGTTTTGGCGGGCTGGGTGTAGCGCATAACGGCAACCTCACCAACGCCATGACGCTACGCAAACAGCTTATTGATATTGGCTGTTTGTTCCAGTCAACTTCAGATACAGAAGTTATAATCCATCTTATCGCGCTTTCTAAGCATGCTTCAGTTGAAGACCGCCTGTTTGACGCTTTGTCGCGGGTTGAGGGAGCTTATTCGCTGGTAGTTATGAGTAATGATATGCTGATAGGGGTGAGAGATCCCCTTGGTGTACGTCCCTTGGTCATGGGAACGCTGGGCGATAGCTATATACTGGCTTCCGAAACTTGCGCGCTGGATATTGTCGGCGCGAAATATGTGCGCGATATTGAACCTGGTGAAATTGTTATTATCACGGAAAGTGGAGTGCGTTCGCTAAGACCGTTTGCTAAAGCACCAAAACGTTTTTGCATTTTTGAATATGTTTATTTTTCGCGTCCGGATTCAATCAGTGAAGGTCGCAATGTTTATGAAACCCGCAAACGCATTGGTGCGTGGCTGGCGCGGGAAACCAGTGTAGGGGCCGATGTGGTTGTGCCTGTTCCCGATTCCGGCATTCCCGGGGCGATTGGTTATGCCAATGAGTCGGGTATTCCCTTTGAGCTTGGCATTATCCGCAATCATTATGTCGGGCGCACTTTTATCGAACCTTCTGATCATGTGCGCCATCTGGGTGTGAAGCTGAAACATAACGGCAACCGTGCGATCCTTGATGGCAAGCGTGTGGTGTTGGTGGATGATAGTATCGTGCGCGGCACGACTTCCAAGAAAATTGTTTCCATGGTGCGCGATGCCGGAGCAACGGAGGTGCATATGCGCATAGCCAGCCCGCCAACCACTAATTCCTGCTTTTATGGGGTTGATACGCCAACGCGTGACCAGCTTCTTGCGGCTAATTATGATGTTGAGGCTATGGCGAAAATTATCGGGGTGGATAGCCTTGCTTTCATCTCGCTTGATGGCATGTATCAGGCGGTAGCGGACATTAACCGCGATAATAATAACCCGCAATTCTGCGATGCCTGTTTCTCTGGTGATTACCCGATCCCGCTCACTGATTTTGAGAATGCTGGCGGTGGTTCGCAGAAAGATTTATTTTCGGAAAAGCAGTAAAGCTGAGAGGATTTATGAGACTTTTGGTATTATCTATTTTTGTAGTATTTTTATACAGTTTTGTTGCTATTGCAGAAGATAAGGAAGTAGATGCTGTGTCTTCTTATGAGGAGAATGGAGATCCAAAGCTCGCAAAAGAATTAATAAAAAAGCTTGAGGGCGTTTATAAGAAGCGATTCAACAATGGGACTATTGATGGAGACAAGTTTGTGTCTGAGAATGTTTTAGAATTTGTACGTGTTTCGGACTCAGCAGCTTATATTAAAACGAAACTTGAGTTTTATAATGGTCATCAGTGTTTTATTTTTGGGGTTGCAGAATACAAAAAAATAGGTGGATTTGTACTTAAAACACCAGCAAGTTACGAATGTAAATTAACAATTTCTGTAAAAGGGGATAAGTTAGTTCTTAGTGATCCTAATGGTATTTGTAGGAAGCATTCTTGCGGTGCAAGGGGTGGATATAACGGAGAATTTACTTTAAGTAGTAAGCGAAAAATACGTTATATGCCTAAAATACTTAAATCTAACGATTATAATACAGCATTACAGGAATATAAAAAATCTCATTAACGATATTCTGTTTGTACAGAAAACTTTTATGCAATCAACGCCAACCACTAGCAACCGGCAATTAACCGGTAAAATAGCCCTTATAACTGGTGCGACGCGCGGGATTGGCTTTGCTGTGGCTAAGAAATTTGCTGCTGAGGGCGCGCATGTAATCGCTACTGGTCGCAGCGTGGCAGGGTTGGAAGAGCTGGATGATGCTATAAAAGCAATTGGCGGAACAGCGACTTTGGTTCCGCTCAACCTGCTGGAAACTGATAAGATAGAGATGATGGCGCAGTCGGTAGCCCAGCGTTTTGGCAGGCTGGATATTCTGGTTGGCAATGCTGGAATTCTGGGTGAGCTGTCGCCGGTTGCCCATACTAATCCCGAAGATTGGGATAAGGTTATTGCCGTTAATCTCACTGCTAATTTTCACCTGATTCGTTGTTTCGACCCTCTGCTGAAATTATCTCCTGCTCCGCGCGCCATGTTCGTGTCATCTGGGGTAACAAGGGGAGCGCATGCTTATTGGGGGGCTTATGCAGTGAGTAAATCGGCGTTGGAAAAAATGGTGGAAACTTACGCTGCGGAAAATGCGAAAACACCATTGAAAGCTAACCTGATTGATCCGGGTGGTGTGCGTACTCGCATGCGGGCTAAGGCTTTCCCGGGCGAAGACCCGGAAACTCTTCCGCATCCGGATCAAATAACCGATGTTTTCCTGCGCCTAGCCCGGGAAGACTTGCAGGAGACGGGGAAAAAGTTTTTTACTTCTTAATCGTCATCCCCGCCTAGCGCGGGGATCTATAGCAAGAACCACTGACAGAGATTGTGGCTCTAGATCCCGGGTCAAGCCCGGGATGACAAAAGACTATTGGAAATAATAAAGATAATCCGCTACATATTTCTCATGTCATTAGTCAAATCAACAGCAACAATTGGCGGATACACGCTGCTTTCGCGGGTGCTGGGT
>JBEBHV010000103.1:0-6980 GCA_040080715.1 Rickettsiales bacterium
AAACAATCCACGTAAAAATCCCGGGGTCAGTATTGATAGAGGATTCACACTGACATCAGCCTTCTCCTCCTGTCCTTTTATGCTGTAACGAGCGGCAAAAACCCCCTGCCCCTCCCCACCAACCAGCATATCGCCCAATATCGGGACATTTCCAAGAACATTATTCAGCGTGTATGACGGCACGACTGTACCCTGCAAATCCAGAATTTTCTTAGGAAAGGTAATAGTTCCGTCAACAGTTATTCCAATAGCCGAACCGTAAGTTTTACCTTTTTCCAAAGTTATTACATCATTACGCAAAACAAATGGAATGTTCATTTCTTTAAAGCGGATACCATTTCCCTGCAGCGCATCAATAAAGCCGGTGAGCGAGGCAAGTGACAGGATTTTTCCAAGCAACGGTGCATCTTTTATAGTGTGTTCGCTTATAACCATCTTACCAGTTAATACGCCGGTGCCATCATCCTTGTAATCACCACTCAGGTTAAGTATACCGCCATCCATTCCATCAATTACCCCAATAGAATGCAAGAATGCTCCGGCATTCTCAGAATAAACCGTAATATTTCTTTGCTGCTTATTATTTCTGGAAATGTTTACAGAAAACTTCTTATTTGCATCAGTTGTTCCTATAAAATCAGCATTATGACACATTATTTTGTCACATAATATTTCACCTTTTAAATTTGATACTGTCCTATCTTTGTCTAAACGCAATTTGCCAATATCAGTTTTTATATTTACAGCCGGAAAATTCTTGAAGGAAAACCCTTCACTTTTGCTGTTCATATAGGAAGTCAAATCAACGCTATCACCTTTTACATCAATCCGTATTTCGCCATTATTTTCCCCGTAATTAAGGCTTGCAATGTCATTCTCATCAAACTTAGCCTCACTTAGCTGCAGACTGGCTACCGTAGAAAAATTATCTGTAAGAGTAGCCGAGCCTTTTACCGATAAATTCTGCCCGTTCAAAGCAAATGAATTTATCTGCAAGCTGTCACCTTTCTTTTCAGTGGCAATATCAAGAGTTGCCGCTTCTGATTTTGGCTTTTTAAGTCCGAAATCGCTGAAATTCACTTCCGCCCCGGTCAAATCAAGTTTAGCCTCAGTATATTCCAACTTATCGCCCAGTTTCACTTTAGCATTTACCACGCCTATGCTTCCACTTTTCATGAAAGGAAATTCTGGATAGCCAAAGCGTTTCAGATGTTCAATGTTCGACCGGGCAGCAACTTCTATAAAAGTATCCAAGCCATTTTCAGGAGAAAAAAGATATTTAACATTGCTTTTGCTCACCACCGCCCCGTTAATTTCGCCAACACCGGAAAATTCAACACCGTTATTATCAACGCTGACCGTGCCGCTTGCATTGACTATGTCAAATTTGTTTAAAAATCCATTTTGTGAAACCCCAGAAACCTCTGCTTTAACATCATAAACAATGGCATCCTCAGCGTTTTTGCCCTTAGGCGCGAAAAAATTAAACCCAACTTTGGCAATGCCTTTTACATTTCCTTTTGCCTCATTTTCACGAAGACCGAGGCGTTCTGCCTTTTTGAGCCGTGGCAATCCCAGGAAATACACCATATCCTTAGCTGGCGCATCGGCATGTAAATCAACCTTGATATATGGGTTATCGGCGTTCAAATCCTCAATAACCACATGACCGTTGGTAAGTTTGGTTTTTTCCAGGTAATTGGCTGATTCAATATCGGCAATAAGACCTACGCCATCAATGTGAATATTGCCTTTAACATTAGTTGCCGGAGGATGCTCCGGCAGATATAAAATATTCAGATCTTCCACTTTTATCTCAGCGTTAATCGCTTCTTTAGGCAGGGTTGGAAGTTGTAAATCGCCTTTTTTAATATCAACAACAAGCCTGACTTCCGGTATCTTCCCGCCGCTGATATTGCTTGTTACCCATTCCCGCGACATTGGCGATAGCGCAGGTGGCCATAATATATTAACCTTATCGCTAGGAACTTCAGTCATTATAATCGCAGCTTTAATTTCTGGAGTAGCACTTGCGTCAGAAGCAGTGTCAAAAATATTAGCTTCAACGTTGCTTTCCAGCTTCATACCTTCCATGTTTACTGAGAGTGATTCAACGTTAACCGCATGAAAATCATCTTTAACATTACCCTTCACCCGCATGGAAGTAATAGGAAGGTTAGCAGAAAGCCTGTCTGAAGTTATGTTGCCTTTACTGCCGAATATATCAAACCCGATATTTTGTGCCGTTCCCTGCTTATCAAACGCCATAGTAACTTTGCCACTGATGGGAACAGCAAAAGATTTTATATCAGCATCATCGTAAAACATTCCAGATAGTACATGTGGCATCAATTCTGAGAATTCGACTACGCCGTTTATATCTGGCTGCTCCTTATTCATAGAAAATTCAGCGACTATACTAGTGTTATAATCCTTATAATGTATAGTTGTACTATTGCTTATCTTTAGCGCACCATTTTTATTGCGGATAAGCTCAATATTCAAATCCCTTGCATCAAAAAATGATACCTGCCTGCTATTCCTTACATGTAGCTGCGCATCACGAATCAATATCCTGCGCAAGCGGCGCAAACTACCATCTTCACTTTGCTGCATAAAAGAGGAAAGTAATACGGGAAATGGTACGGTAGCCTCGGAAGAAAAACTCTCATCGGCACGCTCAAAGCCAAAGCCAAACGTACGATCGTCATTTTGCACAAGGTTCATAACCGGCGCAGTGATAATAAGCGAGGTTGGGATTATTTTCCCAAGCGGCAGATATAAAACATTAACACCAAGCGCAATCTCTGGAAAAACCGTAAATATTTTGCCTTCCCTTGTAACCACAGAAACATTGTTAAGGCGAATATCAACCGGATGTTTCCAGCCATCCCATATTAATCTTGTATCACCTATTTTGACATTATAGCTGCCATCGGTGCTGGAAAGGGCATCCTCAATGTATGGGGTAACAGTGGCAAGCGAGCGCGGACCAGTTGCTACCCATAATAATAGGGCGTTAAATGCCAACAGTGCCGAAACTACCAGCATCAGCATCACACCCAAAAAAAATCTAAATATTTTGCTTCGCAATGTTTTCGTCTATTAGTAATAGTATTAAATACACCACCGCATACAGTGTGATACAAAAGATATAGCAACAAACAATGCATAACAACAAATGAAAAACTTAAGTCATCATTTAATTTTTGAAGCAGCAGCTCAGAAAGCAAAAGAACATTCACCGTTTCTGGCGCAACTTTTAATATTACACCCTGATATATTAACCGGTTTATGCGAAAATGGTGCTGACCGTGTATATTCCGATTTTTCTCAAGCGGTTTCTGAATATGAAACCCGGCAATGGGAACAAGCAGCATTAATGAGAGAATTACGTCTGGCAAAAGGGAGGCTGGCGTTGTTTGCCGCCCTCGCTGATATAGCCGGAGTATGGCAACTGGAGAAAGTGACCGCTGTGTTATCTGATTTCGCACAGCAATGCCTGGTTATCACCATAAACCATCTACTAAATTCTGCTAAAAAACGCAATGATATAAGCAACTCAGACCATGGAACCAGCGGCATCATAATCTTGGCAATGGGCAAGCTTGGCGGGCGTGAACTGAATTATTCCAGCGATATCGATTTGATATTATTTTATGAGCCAGGCAATCTTGGTTATCAAGGCAAGTATACCGAACAACATTTTATGAATAAGTTGGCGCATGACATGGTTGCCATAATGCAGGACAGAACCGGCGACGGCTATGTATTCCGCACTGACCTGCGTCTACGCCCTGACCCAGCATCAACGCCACCTGCCGTAACTACTGGGGCAGCTTATTATTATTACGAAAGTGTCGGGCAGAACTGGGAACGGGCGGCGATGATCAAGGCTCGCCCGATAGCCGGTGATATAGAAGCCGGCGAAAAATTCTTGAAAAGCCTGACACCATTTATGTGGCGCAGGAATCTGGATTTTGCTGCTATCAATGATATTCATTCTATAAAACGCCAGATGGATACACGCCAGAATAAACAGATCCAACCTAAAGGACATAATATAAAGCTCGGGCTTGGAGGAATTCGGGAAATTGAGTTTTTTACCCAGATACATCAATTAATATGGGGTGGACGCGAGATAGATTTGCGCCAGAAAGCCACCTGCGAAACCCTGACGACGCTTACAAATAAAGGGCTGATAGATTCCAAGAAAGAAGAAACATTACTAAATGCCTATAAATTCCTGCGAACGCTTGAGCACCGCATCCAGATGGTTGCCGATGAACAAACCCACAGCCTGCCAACCAGCGATTCCGAATTAAAAAATATTGCAGAATTCATGAATTATGAAAACGTTGATTCATTTGCCAAGGATTTACTGGCGCATTTAAACGCAGTTCATGAAATTTATGCATCATCTTTTCGTAGTGCTGAAATATTGGGAGATACTGGAAATCTGGTATTTACCGGTGTAACTCATGATACAGAAACTTTAAAAACCATCAGTAATATGGGTTATAGCCAGCCGGAAGTTATTTCGGAAATAATCATGGGCTGGCATCATGGCTCAAGCCGCGCCACCCGTACCAAACGCGCCCGTGAATTGCTCACCGAAATGATGCCCGCTATCCTTAAACGCCTATCGGAAACCTCTAATCCTGATACCGCCTTTCTTAAATTTAATGAATTCCTGCAAAACCTGCCTGCCGCCATCCAGCTTTTCTCCCTGTTCCAGATGAATCCGCACCTGCTCGGGCTGATAGCTGATATTATGGGTAGCGCACCGATGCTTGCAGAAATATTAAGCCATAATCCGGAATTGCTGGACGCTGTGCTTTATGAGGATTTTTATGACATATTGCCATCGCTGGAAAATCTGGAAACGCAGCTACAGGAAAAATTGCAGCATAGTGAACATTTTGAAGATTCAATGGATAATCTCCGCCAGTTCCGCAATGAAAAACAGTTTCAGGTCGGAGTGCAATTGCTAAGAGGAATGGTCAATTCTGAAACCAGTGGTGTATTCCTTGCCGCACTTGCTGAGTGCGTTCTTAAGCAGACACTCGACATAGTGCTTTCCGAATTCCAGAAAACCTACGGAAAAATTGCAGGAAGTCAGTTTACCATCATCGCCCTTGGCAAGCTCGGCAGTCGGGAGATGACTTTCAGCTCGGATATAGATCTTGTATTTATCTATGACGCACCTGATTTTGAAGCCTATTCCGACGGTGAAAAATCTTTCACTGCCAGCGTATATTATAACCGCCTGACCCAACGCCTGCTGAATGCACTTACGGCAATGGGGCGCGATGGCAGGCTGTATGAAGTGGATACACGCCTGCGCCCATCCGGAAATCAGGGATTGCTCGCGGTAAGCAAAAAAGCTCTTGCCAATTATTTTGAAGAATCGGCATGGACATTTGAATATATGGCATTCACCAAAGCAAGGGCAGTGGCGGGTGATACCTTGCTTAGGGAAGATATGGAAAATTTTATCGTGCAACAAATCCGCAAAGAACGTGATATTGATAAACTTAGAAATGATGTTGCCGATATGCGCGAACGCATCGAAAAAGAACATCCAGCAGTCAATCACTGGGATCTTAAATATGTGCGTGGTGGACTTACTGATATTGATTTCATCGCGCAGTACCTGCTGTTGCACCACGCGCCGGATATGAAAGAAGTAAAATCAGGCAGCGCACGTGATATTTTTATGATGTTAAGGAACACTATAGGTTGTCATCCTGAGCGAAGCGTAAGCGGAGTCGAAGGATCTTTGAAAAACAAAGCAAAGATTCCTCGACAAGCTCAGCATGACAATTTTCTTGATCCACAAACCATAGATGAGCTTATAGAATATAACAAATTCCTTGAGCAAATTTTCAATATGCTGCGCCTGTGTTCCGATAAGGATTTTGATGATAAAACCGCCCCGGAAGGATTAAAAAAACTGCTGGTTAAAACCGTGGGAGAAAAAAGCTTTGATGAGCTTGATAAGCGTTTGTTGCTGGTTGAAAAAAACGTATATAACCACTATATATCACTACTAAACCCAAACAATTCAGGAGAATAATATGAAAGCAGCCGCAAAGACCACTGATAACCAACTAGAAATTGGCGATAAATCCCCTGCGTTTGCTATGCCGACTAATGGCGGTGGAAATGTCAGCCTTTCCGGTCTGTCCGGCAAGAATATCGTGCTGTATTTTTACCCGAAGGATGACACACCCGGCTGCACCGTTGAAGCCAAGGATTTCCGCGATAGCATAGAATATTTTGAGAAGCTCGACACTGTAATCATCGGTGTTTCCAAGGATTCGGTGAAAAGCCACGAAAAATTCCAGGAAAAATACTGCCTGCCCTTCCCTCTTGCTTCCGCCGAAGAAACAAGCGTTTGCGAGGATTTCGGTGTGTGGAAAGAGAAAATGAACTATGGTAAAACCTATATGGGCATTGAACGCACCACTTTTTTAATTGATAAAAAAGGCATTATCCAGCAAATATGGCGTAAAGTTAAAGTGGAAGGGCATGTGGATGCTGTTCTGAAAAGCGTGAAATTGTTATAGCAACCCTATCTCATTCAGCTTGTCCGATAGCTTTTGTATGGTAATTGGTTTTCCTATAAAGCCATCTGCTCCTTGTGTGTAAGCATGTCCCACATAACTTGGATGGTCGTTCGACGTGCAAAACACAACCTTTGTTTTATCCTCGCTATCTAACAACCTTATTTTTTTTAACAGTTCAATGCCATTTGTTTCTCCCATTTCCCAATCAAGCAAAATGCAATCTGGAATTTCATCTTGTAGAGATTTAAGCATATCCTGTTCATTAGCCACAGTTGTAGTAGAAAATCCAAGTTTTTTAACACATAATTCTACAACTTCTCTATCAAAGCTAATATCGTCAACTATACCCCTCGCAGATGAAGAGTTGATATTTTAGGCGAGCTTTGGTGCGCCGATGATGCGGAAGTT
>JBEBHV010000104.1:0-6970 GCA_040080715.1 Rickettsiales bacterium
GAACCGCTCGCATAAAGTAGTTTTTTGAAAATCTCTAATCCTGCTTTCTCAATTTTGTGACCTGATATTTCAACTTCTATAGCTTGGATTGCCAGTTCTTTCTCACTTATTATTGTTTGAATCTGTTCAACCAGAGGCATAGGGACTGCTTCCACCCACTCGGGTGGTAAGATTTCTTGAGGTAGCGAAAGAATATCTTCTAAAATTATGTTGATAGCTTGACGCGGCTCTATTCCAGAAATAATAGGCAATACTGTCAAAGATCCTAACTCTAGTATTTTCTTGCTTTTTTCGCTGTATTTATCTTCTTGATGTGTAGTGTTTAATTTAATCGAGCCAGCAAGCATTTTGCCATAACGATTCTCAACAAAATGTTCAACATCTCTGTGATATTTATAACGATCACCCGGTTCGCCACATATTTTTTTTAGTTCATCTGTCAAACCATCTTTGTAATAATAAAAATGGTAATAAAATTCCCAACTTTTGAGCTTTTCAAAATATCTTGGAAACTTGGGTGTTTTGATAACAACAGTATCTCCACATTCATCTTCTGTATCTACTCTAATAGGGCTCCAACAATAATTAGAGAAGGAGGTATAGTCTGAAATCTTGACATAGTGCGCCTTGTCTCCAAAGGTAATGATTTCTCCAGGAGATTTGAGCAATCTTGAAAGGCTGGTCCGAATATTATCGAAAAATCTCCAATCGCATGTTTTAAGAAAATCTTCAGTCAGTGGTCTTGTATTGACTACGACTGTATCAAAATCGACAATATTGACAGTATCAATATTTATCCAGTCCACGCATTTAACGTGTTGATGCCCTGAAGAACCAATGACTAAAATTTTAGGAGATGCCATGCAGAAATCCAATTGAGATTCGAACCTATAAAAGCGCAATAATACAGATGGATAATTATCTAACAACCAGATAATTATTGTTTTCGAACCTGCGTGAGCTGAGACTGAGATTCGAACCCATAGGATTTTGGCAAACCCAACTGAAAATGGCGGAAGCTGTGAGATTCGAACTCACGGAGGAGTTGCCCCCTCGGCAGTTTTCAAGGCGCTTTTTCACCATTTATTACAGCTGGTTACAAAACACCGCGACAGCCTCACCGTCACATTTTCAGATTATGCCTTTTGTGCGCGATTGTCAAAATTTGTGAGGTTTTGCGCCCGAGTGTCCCACCAGTGTCCCATAGAGCCACTTGCGGGACAGTTGGTTTGAATGCCAAACTTGCGGTTCGTATCAAACAACTCCGCACATGTGCGTAGGTGGGGCGTGATGAGCTAAATACGGGTGGAGTTTTACTATGACTTGAACCGCGCTAAATATAATGCGCAGCGTTCACCGACCAATTCCGCCAGCTTGTGCGCAACGGGGTGATCAATCCCCACCTTGCCAATATTTGCCAGCACCTGCTCAGTCAGTTCTGGCAGGCACTTTTTCATGATAGGAGTAGATAAACCAGCATCCTGCGCCAAACGCTCGAAGTGCTCCAACGTGATTTTTGACGACTCTGCTTCTTTGCCGATTTTCATCGCCATTTTCTTAGTTAGCTGCGGATAGTACACGGTGCTTATCAGATCATAGAGTGGCGCAAGCTGCGTATTCCCAGGCTGATAAAGGAGCGAGAAATTCTTTCCATGTGCGTCATGATTACCGATCAGCAAATTGAAAATCACCGCATCCAACAGACGCATAATATCGATTGCGGGGCGCGATGATGCATCTCGCAACAGTGCGAAGCAGTCCTTCAAGTTGGGTCCGCCCTCATTCTGATATTTTTCTTCGGAGGCAACCCCCAGCGCTTGGCAGAAATCTTCCTGATGCAGGCGATGAACGTTTCCATCCGCATCGATATGCCGGTCATATCGTTCCACCAACAAATAATCGATCCCACCCACGGTGCGCGTTTGCGCTTTCGCAACGGGAAGGCCAACAATCTCCGCGAGCTTCAGACAATAGGCTTCGTTATAAACCAGCCCTTCGAATCGCTCGATAGCAGGCTTCAAAATATGCGTACTTGGTGCGCCGCCAAGCGGGATTGAAACTTTACCATTTGCCACATGTACCGCAATTTTATCCTGTGCTCCTGCAAGCGACAGCCTTACCCCATCTTCACCGGCCATAAGAGGCTGACGCGGGAGCGATTCAAGAATCTTGATCAGCTCATCATCCGACAATGAGCGATAGTGATAATCATGTTCGGGCAACGCTTGCGAGGTTGGAAGAAATGTCACCGCGCCAGCGCATTCACCACCAATTTGCTCAATCATGGCGAAATCATTTGTTGGGCTTATGCCCAAGTTCTTCGCCACCATCTGGCGTTTGCTTTCTTCTGGCAATATACCAGCAAAGAATCCTCTGCAGATTTTACGATCAAAACGCTCTGCCTTTAGCGGCAGAGAATGTGACAGAGGAACTGCCTGCGTATTTTTAAGCCAGCTCTCCGCATACTCAAACACCATGCGCCCTTCATCCAGCAGCAGCTGTCCGACAAGATCGCGATGGAGAAAAACATTTAAGGTTTTGATCATTGCTTATCCTTCCCCCGAGCCATCACCACGCCCTGCACCCGCGCCCGATCCTGACCCATCACCAGCGAAGGCTTCATAATCTACAGGGCTTTTGAGTTGTAATTTGATGCCCAGCGTTTGTAGCACGGTCAGCGTCTTACCCAACTGAGAGGTAGGCTTGCCGTTTTCGAGGTCGCTGATGAATCGTTGGCCGGTGCCAGAAGTAAGCGCAAGATCACGTTGCGTGATGCCCATAGCCTTACGCGTTCCCCGAACCAGCTCCCCAATTTGTGCAGTCGTGTATTTCATATCTAAGGCCTTTGTTATTCCCGTACGGTAATAATACCGTATTAAAAGCCCAATTTCAAGCTATTTATTCCCGTACGGTAATAATATGCCGATTCCAATGGTTGCTGGCCACAATTATTCCCGTTCGGGAATAAAAAGAGGGTTGACCTCAGCTGATAGTAGCTTAACTCGCAACTATTGCAAAATCTGCAACAGTTCGTGTTTCGAGTTAAACTATGAAGCGCATGTGCGCGGCTCTGGTGCGTGATCGTCGAAATACGGGTGGAGTGACTAACGCTGCGCTGGTGGTTGCTTGGGGTGATAAATCAGCGAGGTGTCATACCCCATCGCTTTCACCTTGGCAGTGAGCATGCTCATCTGTTTCTCGGTGAGCACGGGTTTACGCGACAATATCCAGAGATAGCGGCCTGATGGTTCGCCAACGATTGACCAGCTGTAATCCTCTGCCCTGTCGAGCACCCAATAATCACCCACATAGAACGGACCGAAGAAGGACACTTTCAGCTTTGCATTATTCGAGCCTTCCACGATTTTTGCTTTCCCATCAGCGGTGCTGACCTCGCCATCCACTGCACCCTTGCGGCAGGTATTGAGGATGCCGATAAGCCCATCTTCACGCGCCGTGTAATCCGCCGTGACGCCTTCGCAGCCTTTTTCAAAGCCGTTCTCATAGCGGGCGATTTCATACCACCGCCCGACATACTGCGATAAATCCACCGCCTTCGCGGGCTGCGGTACATTGGCATTGCCCACTTGACCACCGTAGCAGCCGCTGAGCAGCGAGCAGATGAATACGATACCAAGAGCGCTCAGAGATTTTATATTTTTCATAGCCCTGCTTATAGAACGTCGAGCGTAAATTTTCACCACCTAAATGCTTCGGATCCATCGCTTTCAGCGTAAGGATTTGCGCTGGGTTTACGACATCCTTATCAATTAGCGCATACGCCGTATCGCTTCATGATGCTAATGCAAGCAACTTGTACCCTGCCGCAATTTCCATTCAGGAATCCGCCGCATACAGCATGAAAGTCAAGGAACGCATATGAAGGGCTTTGTAGATAACATCCAAACGCTGACCCAGAAAAACTCTGATTTTCGGCATGTGCTTTATACGGGGAAGAATCTCCAGCTGGTGCTGATGGCTCTTCAGCCAGGGGAAGAAATCGGCGAAGAAACCCATAAAGACCGTGACCAGTTTTTCCGCGTGGAAAAAGGCGAAGGCGAAATTGTCATCGATGACAATCGCTCCAACATCAAAAGCGATGACGCGATGATCGTTCCCGCCGGAGCGCGGCACAACGTCATAAACACCGGCAAAACAGCTTTGCAGCTTTACACCATCTATGCACCACCCGAGCATGTGGACGGAACCATCCGCGCCACCAAAGCCGATGCAGAAGCGTTAAAAGAGCATTTTGACGGTAAGACGACGGAGTGAGGTTTTCTAAAGCCTATACGCATCCACCTTCCGAAAAAAGAGGGTTGACCTCAGCTGCCAGTAGCTTATCCGATAGAGGATGAAGCGAGAGATTGCCCAAGTTATCACTTTCCAGCGCGACCAGCTCTATGATGAAATCTGGTCGGTGCCCATCCTACAGCTGGCGAAGCAATATGGGCTGTCCGATGTCGGTCTCGCCAAAATCTGCACCAAAATGAAAATCCCACGTCCGCCGCGTGGCTATTGGGCGAAGTGGTCTTACGGTCAACCCACAACGAAACCCATCCTACGTCCAGCGCCTGCCGACATCCCCACCGAGATCACCGTGGATCGTGATGCCAAGCAACTCGCCAAAGCCAATGATAAACGCCGCGTGCAAAAACCCGCCATGATGACCGAGCGCCAGCGCGTGCGCCGCCTAAAGATTGCCCTGCGCGATATGGAGATAGCTCGCCGCACGCGCCACTATCTGGAAGCGATGCGCCAACTCCCTAACGCCACCGCGCCCGAACATACAGAGTGGCTGGACTGGGTGGCACGCTACGCCGATCACATCGACCCCACCGTCGATTACAAAATGGACACGCCCCTCAAATCCAACCCCAACGCCAAGGTGCTCTATAAATTCACCGCGCAAGGGTTCGTGGATGATTGAGGTGCAACACCCTCTATCTGACGCTTTATGCCTATTATCTTGTACATTAGAGCCTTATTTGTCCAAGATAATAGACATAAGAGGCAAAATCGCCTCGCCATCACATCATGATAGATTGCATGATTTTTCAATAAATATACTTACGCGGTCTCGCAGGAATGCTATCATGCAGGAATGTCAAAGCTCCAAGAAATAAAGAAGCATTTGCGCCCTGGGCAGGTATATCGCCGCGAGGATCTGGCTAAATGGTCAAACGCGGTGGATCGCCACCTAAAGCAGTTGCAAGAAGAAGGAAAGCTCACCAAGCTATCCGGTGGCCTCTACTATTGCCCGAAGAAAACTGTATTCGGCAACACACCTGCGGATGACCGAAAGCTGGTGGAGGCGTTTCTGCGTGATCACCGCTTTCTGCTGACTTCGCCCAATGCCTATAACTCCCTCGGGCTTGGCACCACGCAGCTCTATAACGAAACCATTGTTTATAATCATAAGCGTCATGGGCGTTTTGAACTGGGTGGTCGGACATTTGAATTTCGGGTAAAGCCACGTTTTCCTATGCGCCTGACCACCGAATTTTTACTGGTAGATATGGTCAATAATCTTGATGCACTGGCTGAAGATACAAGCGCTGTTTTGGAGCGTGTGAAAAAGAAGCTGCCTACATTCAGACAAGTGGCACTCATGCGCTGTGTGCAAGAGTATGGATCAATCAGGACGAAGAAATTCTTTGCCCTGCTAATCGGCGAAAGGGCTAAAAAATGATAGCCCAGAAAGACTTGTTTGCAGATGAATCTTCTGCCAATGCTCAACCTGTCGTGAGCGGAGTGAGCTACATTCCCGACTTTATCGACAGCGCCACCGAATCTGCTCTCATCAAAACGATTGATGCCCAGCCATGGATCACAGAACTGAAGCGGCGCGTGCAGCATTATGGCTGGCGGTATGACTATAAGGCGAGAAGCGTAACAAACGACTTGCGGATAGGCGTACTACCTGACTGGCTGCAAACTTACGCAGTGCGCTTACAGCAAGCAGGATTGTTTAACAAAACTCCCGATCAGGTTATAGTTAACGAATACCAACCTGGGCAAGGTATTTCCGCACATATCGACTGCGTGCCATGCTTTGCCGACACCATTGCCAGCCTGAGCCTCGGTTCGCCCTGCGTCATGGATTTCACCCATAATGAAACTGGCGAAAAATCATCGCTACTGCTGGAGCCACGCAGCCTGATCGTACTCACTGGCGATGCGCGTTATATCTGGCAACACGCCATCGCAGGGCGCAAAACGGATCGCTACAACGGTCAGATCATCAACCGCAACCGCCGCGTTTCGCTGACGTTTCGGAAGGTTATTGTCTAACCCAATGCTCTGAAAGGATTTCGGCTTGCTCCAGCACTGTCTGCGTCGCTTTTTCCTCTAAATCTGGCGGATAGCCATATTTGCGGAGAATGCGCTTCACCGTCACACGGATTTTTGCCCGCACACCTTCTTTAACAGTCCAATCAATAGTTGTGCTACTCTTTACCGCCTGCACAAGTTCTCGGGCAATCTGCCTTAACTGGTTATCACCCAGCACATCGCGGGCACTATTGTTTTCTGCCAGGGCATCGTAGAATGCGTCCTCATCTTCATTAAGCCCAAGCTCCTCGCCACGACTCTTGGCATTTTTCATCTCTTTAGCGATTTGGATAAGCTCTTCAATAATTTGGGCAGCTTCGATCAAACGTCCTTGATATTTTTTGATCGTGCTTTCCAGCATCTCTGAAAAGTTGCGTGCCTGAACAACATTCTTCTTAGAACGGCTCTTAATCTCATCGCGCAGCATTTTCTTCAGCATTTCCAGGGCAAGATTCTTTTTCTCCATGCCCCGCACTTCGGCTAAGAATTCATCTGAGAGGATGGAAATGTCGGGAGTTTTCAACCCAGCCGCTGCAAAAATATCAATCATCTCCGTGGATGATACGGCACGGGACACCAGCTGCTGCACAGCAGTGTCGAGATCCTCATTAGTCCCCCGTTAAGATGTATTTAACAT
>JBEBHV010000105.1:0-6922 GCA_040080715.1 Rickettsiales bacterium
TCTCCAACCGATCAATGCGGGTTTTTAAGGAAAAATCCTTGCCCGCTACCGCAAAATCCCAACGTCCATTAACCTCGCTATGCACCGACTCAATAAATCCCCGCCGTTTTTCTTCTTCAGCAATAAACCATGTCGCCATCGACATAAAACGTGGCCACCACAAACAGGCAACTGCCGGCCTATCAATAAAATCAGCAAAAGCTTCGCGCCCGCAGGCAAGCAGTTTTTCGTAAGGTTCATCCGGCATATTATCCGGAAAAGATCTGGTAAATTTTTCCAACGCCTTATGCACTATATTTCCAAAATCCGCCGCGTCCGGTTCACGATCAATATCATCAAGCTTACGCAAATTCAAAATATAGCGCGCATAGATGCTATAGGGATTATTAAGCAGCGGGTCAATCGCCGTAACCCGCAGTTCGCGTGGACGGGCAGAAAAAGGCGGAGTCGGAGCAGGAGCGGAAATTGGTGGCAGTGACACAGGCTGTTCCAGAATATTCTTCGCTGCAAGGAAATAATCCTCATCATTCATTCCGGCAAAAATTTCCGGCATCCTGCCACCTATCAATGTCTGCAACCGCACCCACCAACGCGAGGCAATAGCTGGCGTTCCTTCAACCTTCCGCGCCCTTGTTATCAATACTTCCGGTGCGAATAGCTGCATGACAAAATCATGCGCGCTCTGCCCCACAGCCCGCTCTTCAGACGGCAAACCGAAAGCCGCGCGTTGTGGCCTGCTCATCCACGGGTCAGGCGGTGAACTGTTCGGCCACATACCTTCATTAAGACTACCGAGTATCACCAGATCATAACGCTGCAACCGCGCCTCCATCGGGCTTAGAATATGTAACCGTGGATGCAGACCGAACTGCGAATGGTAAATCTCAGCAGCCAGCAATGAATCAAACAACGCCGGATATGCCATTGCCTCAACAACCGGAAGCAGCTCCGCCTGCAAGTTCCACTGCGCCACGATTTCAGCAAGAGTGTTGCCATCTTCCCCTGCCCATAAACGTTGCGTGCCAGATTCAGTATCACTCCCCGCCATCCATTCGGCAAAACCTATATGCGCACTAAGCAACTGCTGCAATGCTGCGTTATGATGTTGCCGCATCAAACTCAGGAATGATTCTGATTCTTTTTCAAGATTCTCAAGCAAATCCAGCAATTCTTTTGAGGTTTTTTTATGAATAATTGCCGCTCTGCGTAGCCCTGCAATGCCGTCTTCACGGCGAATCCCACGCAGCAATAATAATTCCAACTCCCGCGATAGAAAGCGGCATCTGGCAGGATTCATTCCAGCAGTGGCAAGCGGATGCCGGAGAACCGCAAGCAAAGTTGCCGGCGCAAAACGCGAAGCTATCATTTCCACGATTAAGCGCAGGAAACAAGCTGGCGGCGAGCTGGCAAGCGGTTTTCCTGCCGAATCATCAACCATAACCCCAAAACGCTTTAATTGTACGGAAACCATCCGCGCCAGTGTGCGATCCGGAGTTACAAGAGCCGCTGTCTTTTCCGGTGTTTCCAGAACCTCGCGCATGGCTATGGCTATAGCCCTCGCCTCATCAAATAACATATCCGCCTCAATAAGTCTTATATAATCCAGACATTTCGGGTCCGGCAGCTCGATTTTTGACCAGTTGGTAGTCGTGGCTGGTGGCGAAAATATAGCGCGCAGATATTTTTGCTTGTCAATGTCATTGCGAGGAGGCGTAGCCGACGTGGCAATCCATTCACTTGTTTGATAAGACTGGATTGCTTCGTTACTCTCGCAATGACTGATAATACCTACCTGCCGCCTCTCAATCCCAATTTTCTCCAGTAACTGCTTCAGGACATATTGCGGATGGGTTTGAGTAACTTCTTTCCATTCATCTTCCTGCATCTCTTTATCAAGAAACGGCAGAATAACCTTACCATTTGGCAACCCGGCTATTGTTTTAAGCAGGTTTGCCGTAGCGGGTTGGCTTCCGGTTGAACCGGCAGCAATAACCGGATAATCCGGCGGAGATTTTTCCCACATTTTGCTTAAGTTATAAAGCAACTGGTTACGATAAACCACCGCGTCAATTGTCCCCTCCTCTTCCAGGAGTCTGGGCCATTGTTTAGAAATTATACCAAGAAACTCCAATGTTTGCTGCCAATGGCTGGCGAGATTTTCCGGTGCCAGATTCGTAAGTTTATCATAGCTAAGCCCCTCACGGTTAACTTCATCCATGAATTTAATAAGCTGTCTTGCCAATTCCGCCGCCTGATTCATGGAAATCATTCCAATATTTTTATGCCCGAAGCCTATAATCAGGCGCATGAGCAGAAAATGCCGGCGCACAAGGTTAATAGGTTGGGGTATACAGGTATTTATTCCCTCTATGCCGCCCCAGAATTCCTCTTCTGGGGTTTCCCCAATAGGCTGTATTCGCGGTAAAAGCAGAGGTTTTCCACCAGAACAATCCAGAAAAGCCTCACGCAGGGAACGGCAGGAGCGTCTATTTGGCAATAATATTAGTATTTTCGTATAGGATAATGTATCGTAATTGCTCAAAACCCATCTTGCCAAACTGTGTAAAAAGCTGGCGTTTGCTGGAAAACTATAACAATTTACTGCTGAATTCATAGTATTTTAACCCCGATAAGGTATAAATATCCTATTATTGAAGCAATAACCACCATGTAATTTTATGACTTCTCCTGCCAAAAAAATTAGCGATACAATAAGAAATGAATTAAACCTGCTGTGGGCGGCACATAAAAATGTCGGTCTTGATGGTTACATGTGTTTATACACTAATGCCGAGCAGATTCCTTTCCGCAGTAAAGATGCCGGCCTGACCTTCTGGTTTGGCGCGAGTGATAACCAAACCGCTATTGATACCATTTTGGAACATTATAATAATGGACGTTTGCCAAACAGCCCAATGCTGCTTAATCCGATAATCCATAGCAAGGAAGCTGACGGAAGTTATAAACCTATAGGCTCTGGAATTGCATGGTGTACTTCTCTAATTCTGGGTATTGACACATTGGCAGACCAGCCTGCTGAACGCCTGAAGAAAATAGGCGTACTCTCTACAAATTTTCACCGTGGCGGCAGCGATAAAGCCGGGTTGAAAGCGATTGCTTTCCTTGATACTGTCCAAAAGCCGGAAGCAGATGGAAAAACTGTAGAGTGCTGCAATGACCTTTATGAAATTGTCGATGTTAAAAGCGACCTGTATTCTAAGTCATATTTTTTATCAGGCATTTCTTACTTAACTAACAATGGTCTATTTGAACAGCCGGATATTGCCGCTTTATTTCCGGAAAATATTGATTTTACAAAACCGGCAGTGCTGGATGAATTCGTCAGGAAAAATACTATCTCAAACCAGCAGGTTCTGGATGCTAATAAATGCTGGAATGCTTATGACAGGATTCATTCGCTGTACAAAAAATTTGGTGCAGACACAAAAAATATAGAAAAGAATTTGCGCTTCTTTAATCTTGTTGCTCGCGATATTGACCTGTTCGATGCAACCGGTCCGGTAAGAACGGAAAAAAATGATTCCACAAAAAATTTATTTGAATTTGTCGTGCCTGGTATACTTCCGCGTGGCTCGGTGAGTTTACTGGCAGGTACGGCAGGATGTGGGAAAAGCTCTCTGGTGCATCAACTTGGTGTTATTGCCTCAAGTGATTACAAACAAGGCGAAGAACCTGCAAAATGGCTTGGACAGCCACTGGAATTAGAACAATGTAATGGCATCAATATTTTCTTCTCCGGTGAAGATGGCCCACAGATTTTCAATGCCCGTGCTTCAATTATTGATCCGGATGAACGCTCTATACGTCTTATGTTTCAACGAACTGATTTTGGTGAGAATGTTAGCTTTACACAATATCTGCGCCACCTGAAAAAAATTCCCGATGTACCGTTGATGATAGTCGATCCATCACGTAAATATCTGGGTGGTGATGAAAATGATATTAACTTAGTAAACAATTTCTTCGATGCGCTGGAAGAGTTTGCCGTCGAAAAAAACACGGCAGTTTTGGTTGTCCATCCCCTGCAACGGGGTAAAACACCAAAGTCATTAAGCGACATTATAGATTTTTTGAGTGGATCTCAGGCATTTGTCGACCGTCCACGTATTATCATAGGCATGTACCGTGATGGTCATTATACAGTCGCTGGGCTTGCTAAGAACACCATTCCACCTAATATCGGCATGCTGAGAGAAGAGCGTGTTTTCGCCCGTGACCCTAAAAACCTGTCGCTGGTCTGGCTTTCCGGCAAAGACGGCATCCGTAATGCTCCCCTTAGCGAAGAAGAATTATCAGAAATAGCCCGAAAAGCTGGCGAATAGGTCTATAGCTTAAGCCTTAAGCCCTAAACCTTAAGCCTTAATTAAGCGTGATCATTATTTACTGGACGGCGTTCGCAAGGGCTGCCTTCTGCGCCAACGCAAGGGCTTTTAAGGTCTGGACGAGGATGAGAACAGGAAGAAAGCCCAATCAGAACAATTGCAGCTAATAATATTTTAGGCATAAAAAACTCCAATTTTAAACATGTTATCAATTTTCATTCAATTTCCGTGCTTCTTCAACCAGCATAATAGGAATCCCTTCACGAATTGGAAAGGCAAGCCCAGCCTTATCGCTGATTAATTCCTGCTTTTCCTCATCATAGCGCAACGACCCTTTTGACAAGGGACAAGCCAGAATATCCAGAAGCTTACGATCCAATTTACTCATATCACTCCAGTTAATTTAAGTGGTCTGTATTCTATACTAAAAGCAGTTCAAGAATTGGCTAGACAACCGAGGCGAAGTGTAGAAAAACTACAGGAGTCGAAGGTTAACAACGCCAATTCTTGAAATGAGAAGAGTATAACATTGTTTTTTATGTAAAGTAAATACTTGCAAAGTAGAAAAGAATGCATATTATCCGTTTCCTCATTACCCGATATATAGCTTATATATCCTTATAAGCGGGAGTAGCTCAGGGGTAGAGTGCAACCTTGCCAAGGTTGATGTCGAGGGTTCGAATCCCTTCTCCCGCTCCATTTTCTTCCATGAAAATCAATGCCTTATAGTATCATAATTTGCGAGATGCTTTTCTAAATTTTTTTGGGGAAGCATGGGGGAAGCAGCAAGAATAAACTCAGAGTAGAAATTATCTGTATCCTGAAACCTAACATATAGCTAAACACCTAGCATCACCTTCAAGGCATTTGCCAATTGATTGCCAGTTCTGCTGTTAGTTTGCAGTGGTTCAACCAATCTCCGAAAACCAGCGCAGACGCTCTGTGATACCCCACCCACCCAAAACGCAGGTAAAACACCCGGGTCTATGATAGAGTACGTGGTAATTGAGTGAGTATGAATTGTAAATTAGATGTTATTTGGGAAAATTTCTTCGTCTGGTTTGTTCTGGTTAAATCAAATGTCAGGCGCTTGTAATATCTGCGCCTATTTTTCCATAACCAATCTATTTTTTTGAATAGCATGGAATCCGCAATCGTCAATTGCATATTTAATATGCGCTGGATATTTGGAAAAGTTAGGGCTGCATTTCTTGATTGAGTTACTCAAGAATTTCCGTTAAAGTCATTTGCCAAGCGTCGCTATAACTGCTTCGTAAGCTCACCTAAGCAATCTGCATATTGACTTATAGCTTCATTAGAATGGATCCGCTTCATCTCGCCATTAACTATATTTGAATCTTTTACGGTTAAATCCAATTGTACTAATGCGTCTGTTCCACCTTTAGAAAGATTATAACCAATAAACACTTTTTGTTCAGCAAGCATATCCTCCAGTACATCAAGTGCGTCTTTATCAAGTTGTACTGCATATTTTCTATACCCAGCGATATCAGAATCATAGGATACAAATTTGATTTTAGAAGTAGTATGCTTAGATGTTTTCAAAAACATAAAATGAGGAGGATACAGATCGCCCAAGCCTTTGTTGGTGAAGTCTCTTAGGCCTAGTTTGTAAGTTAAAAGTACAGCCTTCTTTTCTGGAAAAACGTTTACAGAAATATTTCCATTAAGTGCAACGGGTATTCCCTGCTTGTGAATAATATCGAGGAAAGTACCTGTATAGATAAGAGAGCAGCCTGTTGTGACTCCACTGGAAGAAACTGGAGCGTATTGAACACTAACAGTGCCTATCTCATCGCTTGCATAAGCTTGACCACTTAGTGATGCCGCAATAATTAGGGTACTAAATACCTTATTGGTTTTACGCGTAATCATCGCTTATTTATCCAACTTTTTCATACAGCTTGTAAATTTATCAACAGCTAACGTAGAATGTAGGCTTTTTAGTTGAGCATCCACACCCGATACACTCAGGTCTAAATCTACTAAAACATCCATACCACCTTCCCTGCGATTGTAGCCTAAAGTTATCGGTAATCCTTCCATTATATCAGCTAATAAAGCAGATGTTTCTTCATTTTCATGAATAATAAACATTTTGTAGCCTTGCTCACCTTCCTTTGCAACAAACTTGCTATTTGCAGTAGTTCCATGCGCCGATTGTAAATACGCAAAATGTGGCATTTTAATTTCCCCAAAAGTATCGCCAAGATAATCTTTCAGTCCAACTTTAAGGGTCACTTTTTTTTCAGGATGCTCTTTTGTTCCTGCAATATAGCCAAAAGTACCATCGAGCATAACTGCTTGACCGTTCATATATGCAGTATCAAGAGCAATAGCGTTATAAACCAGAGCGCAACCGATGGGAATGCCAGAAATATTCCTCGGCTGAAATTCTACTTTATATGTACCAGCTTGAGTTTTAGCGTAAACAATTGTTGGTGTTGCTAAAATTGCTATTATACCCCTCGCAGATGAAGAGTTGATATTTTAGGCGAGCTTTGGTGCGCCGATGATGCGGAAGTTATCGGTGAGGCGGTCGGTCCATTCTTGCGCTT
>JBEBHV010000106.1:0-6895 GCA_040080715.1 Rickettsiales bacterium
ACAATAGCAAGCAGCCCGATCTGGATTGAAAGGGTTAGTGCGGCTTCCTGCGGCACTCCGATAAGCCCCAGAAAAAACACCATCGCCGCCTCACGTAATCCCCAGCCACCAATGGAAATCGGTATAATGGAAATCAGCAGCACCCACGGAATAAGTGTGAGGCAATCTATGAACGAAACCGGATTGCCAAGGCTTTCCGCCAGTATATAAGCCGTCATGCAAAAGCTGGCATGTGAAATTATTGCATAGAAAAGTGAGCATAAACCAGCCTTAGGGCGCGCCATCACCGTGCGGATATTTTGCAGCAGAAACTCCATCCATTGCAATTTTTTCAAAAATTTGCTGCGGATAATTATTTTATCCATATGAAATAAAACCCACAGTCCGAATGCAACCAGCAGGAAATAAGCTGGCGTAATCAGCCACGCGCTGATGCCAATATAACCCGCAAGAATTGGCATGGTAAACCCGCCCATAACCCCAAGCGCGAGCAGCGCGATTATCCGGTCAATCACCACCGAGCTTATAGCCAGCGGCAACGGCACATGCTCGGCTTTTATCAGCCACACCCGCACCACATCGCCACCCACAGTCCCAGGCAGGCAGCAATTAAAGAACACGCTGATATAAAAAAACTTAAATACCCGGAGATACGATATAACATGCGCGCCCGCACCGGCAATAGCTGCCATAATCACCCGCCAGCGCACCGCACCCAGAGCAACCTGCACCATGAAAAAAAAACTCGCTCCTATAAACGCTATACGGTTCTGCCCGCGCAGCATGTTTTCAACTTCCTGCATATCCACACCCCGCGCCACAAGCCAGAAAACAAGCAGCATCAAAGCTAGTTTCGCAAGCAAAGATAATCTTTTGGGATATTTAGCAAGTGACATGAGTAATTCGTACCTCGTAATTCGTAGTTCGTAAAGTAAATAGCTGCTAATTACTATGTACAAACCACGAACTACGCAATTATTCTAATAGTTTACTATGGTAACTTTATGGTTGACTGATTTACCACATTAGTTTACATTGGTATCCATGCAGACAATAATAGAATTTGGTGATTTTTATAAAAATTCGTTGAAACTCCTTGGGGCGGATGGACATGAAGAATTGGTAAGCTTCATAGCGTGTAATCCCAAAGCCGGAGATATAATTCAAGGAACAGGTGGATTTAGAAAACTGCGCTTCAAACGTTCTGGTATTGGTAAGAGCGGAGGAGCCAGAATAATCTATTTTTTTTATACCCCAAATAAACCAATAATGCTGTTTATGATTTATGCAAAGAATGAAATGGATAATCTTACCAGCAGTCAGAAAAACTGGCTCAATAAACAATCAAAAATACTGAAAGGAGACTAAAAATTATGGATAAAAAATCTTTTGAGAAACTTATGAAAAGCGTACAGCAGGCTGTTGATTACGCCCAAGGTAAACCTGTTGATAATATTCGTGAATATGTCGTTCATGTTCCCAAAAAAGTAAATGTAAAAAAAATCCGTAAAAAGCTTTGCATGACGCAAAAATCTTTTGCCGAAACTTTTGGGTTTTCTCTGCAATCTGTTAAATATTGGGAATCTGATAGACGTGAACCGGAAGCTGCAGCAAAGGTTTTACTTAATACTATTGCATACAGCCCGGAAACCGTGATATTGGCAAATAGATAAAACACTAAGCAAGGTCTATTCTAGTGTGCGGAATAATTGGTATAACAGGTAAAAGACAGGCTGCCCCGCTTATTTTAAGTGGTTTAAAGCAACTCGAATATCGTGGCTACGACTCGGCGGGTATCGCAACCGTAACAGGTGGCGCAATTGCTTGCGTGCGCGCTAGTGGCAAACTCGTCAACCTCGAAACCCAACTCAACAAAACCCCGATCGCAGGAGTTATCGGCATCGGGCATACACGCTGGGCAACGCACGGCGCGCCCAACGAAACCAATGCCCATCCGCATACGACTAAGAAAGTTGCAGTGGTTCATAATGGTATCATCGAAAATTTTCGTGAGCTACGTGAGGAATTATCTGGGCTTGGATATAAATTTTCCAGCCAGACCGACACCGAAGTTGTGCCGGTTCTGGTCACACATTTTCTTGATAAAGGCTTGTCGCCGGAAAGTGCGGTTTCTGCTACTCTGAAACGGTTGCATGGTGCTTATGCCCTTGCATTTATCTTCACGCAGCAACCCGATCTTCTCATAGCTGCAAGGAGTGGTCCACCGCTTGCCGTTGGTTATGGTGACGGTGAAATGTTTATCGGCTCCGATGCCATAGCCCTCGCCCAACTCACCTCGCGCATCAGCTACCTCGAAGATGGCGACTGGGCGGTGCTAACGCCAGATTCCGTAGCATTTTACGATGCCCATGACAAAGTGGTAGAACGCAAAATAACCCAGTCTGGTTATAATATCGGCTCAGTCGGCAAAGATAATTACAGCCACTACATGAAAAAAGAAATTCATGACCAGCCAGCCGTGATTGGCGAAGCACTGAAAATGTTTATCAATCCGGTAACGCTGGATATAAATCTGCCGGCTCTTACTTTTGATTTAGCGAACATTGAGCGCATCCAGATTATAGCCTGCGGAACGTCATATTACGCTGCGAATGTCGCCAAATACTGGCTGGAATCAGTGGCAAAAATTCCGGTGGAAATTGATATTGCCTCGGAATACCGCTACCGCAGTCCGGTGGTCGATAAAAAAGGCATGACCATCGTAATTTCACAGTCCGGCGAAACCGCTGATACCCTAGCCGTATTGCGTTTTGTAAAGCCGATCCACCCTGTCCTTGCCGTAGTGAATGTTCCGGAAAGCAGCATCGCCCGCGAAGCAAGCAGCGTGTTATATACCTATGCCGGCCCTGAAATCGGCGTTGCCTCCACCAAAGCTTTCACCACCCAGCTTGCTGTTCTTGCCTGCTTCACCATCGCTCTTGCCAAAATCCGCAAGACCGTTGATATCGCTCGGATGCAGGAACTATGCCGCCTGCTGCTGGAAGTTCCCACGCAAATGTCCGGTATCCTTATGCTGGACAATCAGATAAATGCGCTGGCGCATAATCTTACCCATGCCCGCGACATGCTATATATCGGGCGCGGCACGAGCTACGCTATAGCGATGGAAGGCGCGCTGAAGATGAAAGAAATTTCTTATATCCACGCCGAAGCCTATGCTGCCGGCGAACTCAAGCACGGACCAATCGCCCTGATTGATGAAAAAATGCCGGTGATCGTTCTCGCGCCATCCGACGTGCTGTTTGAAAAAACCGCCTCCAATCTACAGGAAGCAGCAGCGCGTGGCGGAAAAATAATCCTGATAAGCGACGAAAAAGGGATTGATAATATGGGCGATATTGTCACCGCCAGCATCAAACTGCCAGATGCTGATGCCTTCGTCACCCCCCTGCTCTATAGCCTTCCAGTGCAGCTTCTATCCTACCATGTCGCCGTCCTGAAAGGCACCGATGTTGACCAACCCCGCAACCTCGCTAAGTCGGTTACAGTGGAGTAGCAGTGCTTTATCCTGTGGGAATGCGAAGCATTCAGCACAGGATCTGTTTATAACTATGCTGATATCCTGTGCAGTCGCTTCGCGCCTCATAGGATGACAAAAGTATATAATTCAATATATTACCCGGCATAACAATCCACAGCAACATTTTTCACAATATTGTAACAATATTTACTAATTTCCTGTGTTATTATCGAAGCAATAACTTAAATTTTAAGGAATTTTTATGGCAGAAAAGAAAGTACAAGAGAAATCAGATACCCCAAAATTTGATAAACTTCCAAAGGAAGAGCAGACTCTGATTAATAATATTATAAGCTCTGAGAGAATAGTGGAAATATATCAGCATCCAGAAAAAAGGGGCGAAAAATATCGTGATAGTGAAGAACATAAGAAACATGTCATAGAGCGCAAAGAAACGTTTGCAGATTTCTCAAAATCCGACCTGCAAGCAATTTTTAAAATAACAGAAACTTTACGCGCAACAGAAACATCTAAATGCGTGGATAGTAACTACAGCGCACCTTGCCCTACTCCTCCGTCACCACCGCTTGTTCCTGGTTCAGACGGCAGATATACCAGAGGATAAATTATGACTGAAAATAAAACACAAGAAACTAATTTTAATTTTGCCGAACAGGTCAGGCAAGATAGAATCGTCGACCTTATGAAAATAGAAGAACAGATAAATCTTAAAAATGGCACATATGACCCGTCCCCTGAAGCGTATCAAGAACGCAAAAAAGAGCTTAGTTACTATACCAGCCCAGCTCTATTCGAAATGATAGAAGACACGAAACAAAGACTTAATGATATAAAAACTTGATGAAGCCGCCAAACATACTGCAAAGTTGCATAAAAGAGGTATCCTAAGCAGATTCAGATCAGATTCTGCTCGCGAACGTTAAAATCATCTTATCGCCCCCCTAATGCCTAATCCCCAATCCCTAATGCCAAAATCTACGCCCTGGGATGCGCGTTTTTATAAGCCGCCATCAGCCGGTTTTTATCCACATGCGTATAACGTTGAGTAGTCGATAAACTCACATGCCCGAGCAGCTCCTGAATCGAGCGTAAATCTCCTCCTGCCGAAAGCAGATGCGTAGCAAAACTATGGCGGAAAGCGTGCGGCGTGGTCGTGTCGGGCAAATTTAATTTGGCGCGTAAATTTCGCAGTTGCCGTTGAAAAATTCCGGCATCAAGTGCCTTACCACGCAACCCCCAAAATAACGGCGAATCAGCATCAAATGAATAAGGACACTGTGCAACATATTCATCAATCGCAGCCTTCACAATCGGCAATACTGGCAATTTGCGCTGCTTATTTCCCTTACCAGTCACAACCAAACTTTCACCACGAGGAATATCACTATAGTTAAGCGAAAGAGCCTCACCAATACGCAGCCCGCAACCATAAATCAACAGCAGCAAAGCCGTATCCCGCGCATTTATCCAGCTTTCCGAATTTTCGGAAACGATTCCCGCAACAGCATCCTTTGCCTGCTCTTCACTAAGCGCGCGCGGCAGGGATTTTTTTATTTTCGGCGCACGGATATGAAATATAGCAGCGTTTTTGCTCTTTCCCTGTTTTTCCAGATAACGGAAAAAATTCTTTATAGTGGAAAGTGCGCGTGCGTTCGATGATGCCTCATATTTTTTTTCCTCATCTGCCATAGCACGGCTGGCAAGCCAAGCACGTATATCTTTATTCTCCAGAGAATCCAACTCCGGCAAACCAACCTTATCACCCAAATGCCCAGCCATAAAAATAAGGAAATTGGAGAGATCATTCTTATAGGAAATAACCGTGTGATTTGAAAAAATCTTTACATCCGCAAGCCAGCTTTCCCACTGCTCGAGAGTGGCATCAAGCTCAGGCGTTATGGGAAGATTAGTTCCAAGCTTCTTCATGAGAAATCCATTTTGTAGTTTCTCTCAGTCTTTTATCTACTAATTTTGACCACATAAGGTCTTCATATAGCTCTAACAACTCTTCAATTAAATCATCTATAGACATAATATTACCGATATTTTTAGCCGTCATTGCGCTGTAGAGCGCAATCCATACCTAACCGCAAGTTACCAGTTTGTTGTTTGCATAGATACCGCCCTTCGGCGGTATGACACTTAATCCTTAAAGTGTCAAATCATCCAGATACTTATCGAGCTGCAACGACACAGCCTGCGCGAAGAAATGTAGAAGTTCCGTCCCTTGCCCAGCGTGATAACGGTCTTTGTCACGCACTCCAAGAGCCAGGATAATATGCTTATCGACCATTTCTGAATCAAGACGCAACAGCGCGCAGGACTCAACCTGCTGCTCGCAATTTATAAAAATCTGCTCAAACCCGATTGGCAAATTTTCTCCGGTATCTGCAAATAGCAAGACATTTTTCTGCTTACCAAATAGAGCATCAACCGTTCCTGAATCAATAAACACAATACCCGAATAATTCTGCTCACCATAAGATGTATCGAAAGGAACATCCGATTCCATAGCAATCCGCACCACATCCAAACCAAACACCGAGAGCATGTCAATCGTCAGCAGCTCAAGAAGTTGCTCGATGCTGCGCGCGCGGATGAGTTTCAGCACCGCATTATGCACCTGCACCTGCGCCGATAAATTCTCCCGGCAATAATCCACCAGCAAATCATAACTCTGTTGCAATGATTTTGAGTTACTCTGCAAATTCTTCAGCAGATAATGTTGAAAATCCTCCACCCCTTCTCCCAAATCGCGCTTGGGTGCTGGGATACTATGCAAAAAATCAGGATGCGCCTCTAAATATTCCCGAACCTGACCTTCAGTAATTGCCACTTCCTGCACCAATTCTTTTTTCCTGCTCACTAGCTATCCTTTACCTGTCATCCTGCGGGTGGCTTTAGCCACAGCGCAGGATCTGTTTATAATTGCATGAGATCCTCTGCTGCAACTTCGTTGCCCACAGGATGACATTTATTACCCTATCTTCTGGCCAGTTTTCTGCCAGTCGGCGAGGAAAGTCGCGAGACCTTTGTCAGTAAGCGGATGCGACACTAATTGCTTGAGAACCGAAGGCGGAATCGTCGCCACATGCGCGCCCAGCATCGCCGCTTCCACAACATGCATCGGGCTGCGAACAGAGGCAACCAGAACTTCTGTTTCAAAATAATCATATTGGCTGTAAATCGTGCAAATCTCAGAAATTAGCTGCATTCCTGATTGCCCGACATCGTCAAGCCTGCCCACAAACGGCGAAATAAAAGTTGCGCCTGCTTTCGCTGCAAGGATCGCTTGCGCTGCCGAGAAACACAGAGTGACATTCACCATAATATTTTTGCTGGTGAAATGCTTGCACGCCTTAAGCCCATCCCATGTCAACGGCACTTTAATAG
>JBEBHV010000309.1:0-1426 GCA_040080715.1 Rickettsiales bacterium
CGGCGATTTTAATGTCGGAATTACCAATCAGGAAGAGTTGAAAAGCTTTATTGAGCGCAAGCGTGCAACGGGGATATCTCTTTCAGTATTGGGTTTTGGCAGAGGCAATTATAATGATGCTTTGATGCAAACTCTGGCGCAAAACGGTAATGGCAACGCTGCCTATATTGATAACCTCAGTGAAGCACGCAAAGCGTTGGTGGAAGAGGCAAGTTCTACGTTATTTACCATCGCAAAAGACGTTAAAATTCAGGTGGAATTTAATCCTGATACAGTTGCTGAATATCGCTTGATTGGCTATGAAACTAGAATATTAAACCGTGAAGATTTTAATAATGATAAAATTGACGCTGGTGATATTGGCTCTGGTCATGCCGTAACTGCAGTTTATGAAGTAACTCCAGTCGGTAGCAAAGCAAGGCTTATTGATGATTCACGTTATCAAAAATCAGAAGAAAAGACTGAGAAAAAAGATAAAAGTGATGAATATGCTTTTGTAAAAATCCGTTATAAACTGCCGGACAGCGACACCAGCAAACTTATAACCACTCCTGTTGATAGCAAGGTTGAATATAAGCAACTTACTGAAGTACCAACTGATGCCAGATTTGCAACTTCGGTTGTGGCGTTTGCACAAATTTTGCGCGGTGATTCATATACTAAATCATATAGCTATGATGATGTGATTAACTTTGCACAAGCCGCAAAAGGTGAGGATAAGTTTGGTTATCGTGCTGAGTTTATCAATATGGTGAGGTTGGCAAAATCTGCTCCGGTGATGAAAACTCCTGATTATTCACAACCGCAACCGCCAATTTATATGCCAATGCCCGGCGTGATGGAGGCGCAACCTCCTCAACATAGGGAGTGAGAGTGTTAGTTCATTCGTCATTGCGAGAATTTTTTACAAAAAATGCGCGGCAATCCAGAAAACTTACCGCTCATGAGGTCTGGATTGCTTCGGCTTTGCCTCGCAATGACGAATTATGTTGATGACATTAATACGCCCTACTAACGCAGAAATCTACAAGGTCAAATAATGCGATGCGCGCTGGCGATGGCGGGAAATTACTCAGTGATTTGCGAGATTTTTCACAGTATGATTCTGCCATAGATATGGTTTTGCTGATGGCATTATGTTTTTCAAGAAGAGTTATTGCTTTATCCAGATCATCATGGGTTTGCTCAAGGTCACCCATCGTACGTGTCCAGAATGCTTTCTCTTCGTTATTTCCAGCGGAATACGCTATAATGACCGGCAGGGTAATTTTCCCTTCTCGAAAATCATCTCCTACAGTTTTTCCTAAAATTTCTTCGTCAGCAACGTAATCAAGGGCATCATCAACCAACTGAAATGCAATTCCGATATTTAATCCAAAACTTCTTAAGTCTGTCTCATGCTCGATTTTTTCCGAAACAACCGCAC
>JBEBHV010000107.1:0-6855 GCA_040080715.1 Rickettsiales bacterium
GCATAACAGGGCATGGGGCTTCGCAGCGTGATATCGTTTCCTCCTTAAACGGCAAGGGCAATATCAAGGTAAATGATGGAGAAATCCGCGGAGTCAATATCGCGCAGCTTGTCTCTAATGCCAAAGCGATGGTGACTGGAGCCGATACATCAGGTGATAAAACCAAATTTTCCGAGCTTTCTGGAACTTATACAATTGCCCAAGGTATTGTTAAAAATGATGATTTGGCGATGAAAGCCCCATTGCTGCGTTTAAAAGGTGCAGGAACAGTTGACTTGCCCAACCGTTATGTTAATTACCGCTTGATTCCGAGCGTAGTTGCAACGCTTAAGGGGCAGGGTGGTGAAGACAAAACTGGTCTGGAAATTCCTGTGGTAGTTGAAGGAAATTTTGAGAAATTGAAATTCACTCCAGATTTGGCGAGTGTTGCTGAGGATGCGCTTAAAGATCCGGAAAAAATAAAAGATACGGTAAAAACTATAAAAGAATCTATTAAAAAAGATAATGTAAAAGATTTGTTGAAAGGGTTCAGATAGGTTTTGATATATGACTACGCAAAATGACATGTTTGTAGTTGCTACTTTTTATCATTTTTTTGATTTTTCTGATTTTGAGGAAAAACGTCTGCCACTTCTTGATTTCCTCAAGCAGCGCGGTATCAAAGGCTCGATCCTTATTGCCCATGAAGGTATCAATGGAACGGTTGCCGGAAGACGCGACGTTATAGACTCACTGGTTGAATATCTGACTCAGGAAATTATCGGCAGCGAGTTTGAATATAAAGAAAGTTACAGCGAAAAAGACCCATTCGTACGCACCAAAGTCCGCCTGAAGAAAGAACTTATTTCCATGGGCAGACCAGCTAATCCGCTTAATCCTGGGGTGCATCTCAATTCGCAGGAGTGGAACGAGTTGCTGTCTGATCCGAATACGATACTTATTGATTCACGCAACAGTTATGAAACCCATCTTGGTAAATTTAAAGGGGCGATTGTGCCGGAAATCCCGAATTTCAAGCATCTTCCCGATTTTATCGATACCCATCTGATTGATAAGAAAAAAGCTAAGATAGCCACCTACTGCACAGGCGGAATACGTTGCGAAAGGCTGACCGCATGGCTTAAGGATGAAGGTTTTGAAGAGGTATATCATCTGAGGGGCGGGATTTTGAAATATCTGGAAGAAGTGCCTGCAGAGAAAAGTCTATGGGAAGGAGAATGTTACGTTTTTGATAAGCGGGTTGCGGTCGGGCATGGCTTAGTTCCAACTACCACCGCCAGCATGTGCAATGCCTGTGGTCATGCACTGCTTCCGGAAGACAGGGCGCAGCCAAGCTTTGATGAGCATGTAACCTGCCCATATTGCATTGACACCAAACCTTCTGACAAGAATCGGCTGGATAAACATGCTTTGTGATTCTGCGCAGCTGTATCGGTATTTTCTTTGTGAACGATTTTTAGGAGTATAGCCGCTTCTTCGCATACAACTCGGAGGGGCAGCCTTCGCTTAGCTGCGATCTCTGTCCCATCAAACCTGAAAACGGCTTGCCGAGCCATAACTCGCAGAGCGTAGGCTGGTGGGTCCGGGAGGAGTTGAACCTCCGACCTCACGCTTATCAGGCGTGCGCTCTAACCACCTGAGCTACGAACCCACTATAGTAATTACAAATAAGAACTGTACGTTCTTATTTGAAGATACGCTCGCTTCGCAGCGAAAAATCGGTCTTTCGGACTCGATTTTTATACTCATTATGTATAATAATTATACAGAATGAGTATACTCTACATAGGGAATATTCCCTAGAAAAACGAAAAGAGTGACGTTTTTAGGGTGCATCAGGACAAAAGTCAATGGTTTTACGGTATTTTTTTAAGATTCACGGGTAACGCGGTTGCGACCGTTGTGTTTTGAGGAATAGAGTGCGTCATCGGCTCTCTTAATCAGAGTAAGCAGGGTATCGTTCTCGGGACGGAATCGCGAAACCCCAAGGGAAACGGTAATACTTCCGAAAGTTTCTCCAGTATCACGCCTTTTCAAAGATTTGCCTGCTATACTGTTACGTATCATCTCGGCAACTTTTACCCCCCCCTCAATCGGAGTTTCCGGCAGAAATACTACAAATTCCTCGCCACCAAAGCGTGCTACTACGTCGCGACCTTTAATTGTGTCGGTAATAGTACGAGCCACGATTTTCAGCACTTCATCACCTAATAAATGCCCAAATTTATCATTGAACATCTTGAAGTGATCGACATCTATCATTAGCAGGCATAGCTCGGTTTTTTCTTCTTTGGCAAGTAGCATTTGCTCGTCAATCAATCTTTCAAAAGATTTTCTATTGAAAACTCCAGTTAGAAAGTCGCGTTGGGCTTCAACCGTTACCTGCTGTAAATCCTTACGCAGATGGTTTATTTCCCGTGTTGATTCTTCCAGCTTAAGTGATATATTTTCACCGCTTTTACGCAAATTAGCGGTGGCATCAACCAGCTCTTTAAATACGTTTTTTATATCTTCATTATCTCCAAATTCTTGAGAGATATGTTCAATATATTTATCAGTGTCCTGATTATAATGTTTTGTTTCGCCACTGAAATCGGTTACTATTTTCAGAGCCTCTGCCAATATTCTTTGTGTGTTGATGGTTGCATCATCGAGAACTTTCTGGTTACGGTTGGATACAACATATTTATGATAGAGATATGAGTTGTTTTCTTTGGTAAACTCAAGATCGTTCTCAATAATGGTTTTAACCTCGTGGTTAAGTTCTTTATTATCGCCGAGGGCATATTGAAACCAGACAGCATAATTTTCTGGATTGGGCGATATTTTTCGCTCCTCCATCAGTTTTAATGCCTGTTTGGCAAAATTCGAGATATTGGGGTCTGATTTTTGGGAATCCATTTGGTGCTGCTCTATTTATTTACGTGTCAAATAATAGCAGATTATAGTTAACAAATTACTTAATATTCATATATTATTTTTGGGAAAATCCCATTTCGATCCGTAATTTATCAATTTTATCAATGACTTCCTGTTTTTCAAGGCTTATTCTTAGACTAATGTATTGCTTGCTTTGACCTATTGTCACATAATTATAACAAAAATTAACTTCATGCTTATTGATGCTTAGGCTATGCTGACTGTGTTTTAACGTAAATGGGATAAGTTAAGTTATGTCCGAATGGAAATTTACAGATATTTTTAAACCACTGACTGCTCTATTTCAGCCGACTACTACATCTGATAATGAGCCTGTTGGTGGCAATGAACCACATAATGGCGACACTTACTGTAAATACGGTGGAGTTAAAGGGCCGCCCATAAATCCGGCAATAGTCTGGTTTAAAGATCAGTTGAAAGACACCAAGAGAGAATTATATGATGATTTAGCAAAAGCACCAAATAAAAAATTTCTTAATATGATGTATGGTGAAGTAAATCACAGAATAAGTACTTCTGAGAAATTAATGAAGGAAATGGAAAGAGTAAGGATTGCTGGGGCAATACCAATAAAAAATACAGTTGGCATTAACGATGGGCAAGTTTACATACACGAAGCTAATAAAGATATGGATAATCTAGCTGCAAAAATGGATTCAGATGTTCAACAGATTGTAAAAAAGCATTTTGGTGAAAAATACGCTGAGGAATTGAAAGGTATATCTATAGGGAACAAAGTATTAGAGCGCGTACGGTTTCATTGTTTGCAAGAAGAAAAAGGTAGCAAATATAATGTTAACGCTGATGATGCACTTATAAACAATATCTTGGCACGGGGTATACCATTAAACAAATCTCGTAGTACTCAATCAATTCAATAATAAAATCACTTTATCCCAAGCTCATCCCATAATTTATCAATTTTATCTACTACTTCCTGTTCCATATGGATTTTCTTACCCCATTCGCGGGTGGTTTCGCCTTCCCATTTATTAGTGGCATCCAGACCGACTTTGCCACCAAGACCAGAAACTGGTGAGGCAAAATCCAGATAATCGATTGGTGTATTCTCAATTAAAGTTAGATCACGCACCGGATCCATGCGCGTGGAAATCGCCCAGATTACGTCTTTCCAATCGCGGCAGTTAATGTCGTCATCCACCACAATTACCCATTTGGTATACATAAATTGGCGGAGATATGACCACACTCCCATCATCACCCTTTTAGCATGTCCGGCGTAGGCTTTTTTGATGGAAACCACCGCCACACGGTAGGAACATCCTTCAGGTGGTAGCCAGAAATCGATAATTTCAGGGAATTGTTGTTGCAGAAGTGGAATGAATATTTCGTTTAAGGCTTCACCAAGAACTGACGGTTCATCTGGCGGGTGACCTGTGTAAGTGCTGTGGTAAATAGGATCCTTACGCATAGTAATCGCAGTTATGGTGAAGGTCGGGAATTTTTCCACGGAATTATAATAGCCGGTATGATCGCCGTAAGGGCCTTCATCGCCATATTCATCAAGAGAAACGTGACCTTCAAGAACTATTTCTGATTGTGCCGGAACTTGTAATGGAATGGTTTTGCAGTCTACCAACTCTAATTTTTTACCACGAAATAGCCCTGAAAATTGATATTCTGATAGAGTATCAGGAACAGGGGTTACTGCTGCTAAAATTGTGGCGGGATCAGCACCAATAACTACCGCGCAAGGCATTGGTTCGCGTTTATTTTCTGCCCAGCCAGCATGATGCTGCGCTCCACCGCGATGTTTCAGCCAGCGCATCAGGGTTTTGTTTTTACCAAGAACCTGCATGCGGTAAATACCTAAATTATAGGCTTGAGGCTTGAGGCTTGAGGCTTTAGTTTCTTCATCTTTCCCCAAAGCCATAAGCCCTGAGCCATAAGCCTTAGTTACGACCAACCCCCAAGTTATGAGTGGTGCAGGTTCATTTGGCCAACAGGTTTGGATGGGCAGGATTCCCAAATCAATATCATCGCCAGTTATAACAACCTCCTGACAGGGAGCTTTGCTAACAGTTTTGGGGTTCATCGCCATTGCGGTTTTTAGTATAGGCAACATCTCCCACGCTTCTTTCCAGCCGCTTGGTGGTTCGGGTTGTTTTAAAAACGCAAGGGTTTTGCCGAATTCGCGGAGTTCCTCAGGCTTTTTGCCCATGCCTCTTGCTACGCGCTCAACTGTACCAAATAGATTTATGAGAACCGGGATTTTGCTGCCCACGACATTTTCAAATAACACCGCAGGACCACCGCTGGCGATTAAGCGCGTACCTATTTCGGTCATTTCCAGATTGGTGGAAATTTCAGTTTTTACGCGCACCAATAGACCATCTTTTTCTAGATCTGCAATGAAATCGCGTAAGTTAAAGTAGGGCATGGTTTTACCAGTAATATAGATAGAGGTTTTTGATTATAATGGTATGTCATCTATTGACATTATTGTCAAGTTGTTGTATTTTTAGATATAATTAAGCCTTTAATTAAATATAACGAATAGGATGTAAAAGAATGTCCAGTAGTTTACATGTTAGTTTACCTGATGATATGCGAGCTTATGTGGATTTCCGAACTAATGGGGAGGCGGATTTTTCTACTCCCAGTGAATATGTCCGGGCATTGATCCGTATGGATATGGAGAAGGAATCCGAAAGAGTATATATATTCAGGGAACTTATGAAATCAGCGGAAGACTTAAAAAATAACCGCATTTATTCTGCAGCACAGGTAGAAGAGCGTTCACGGTCATTTTTAGATAATGCAGAAGAGAATTGATGCCAAAGCCAAAACGCAATTACCTGATGACTTCTACCGCAGAAAGTCATTTTTGGAAGGCTTTGCATGATACCAGAAAAAAATGGGGACAGAAGCAAGCTGAAGAGTACAGGATAAAATTTCTGGATGGATTGCAAAATATAGCGGATAATTACCAGAATTATAATTCAGCTCATCGTAAGAATCTTGCCTTGGGAACAGATTTTTCTCTTCATCTTGTCGAGCATCGTTATGTTGTTTTCCAGGAAATAGGACAGAATAATATAATTATTGTTGGTATTTTTCATGAGAATATGGATATTCCAAGACATCTAAGGGAATTACAAGAATCTGCAAAGCTTGAAGTGAAAGAAGCAAAACAGAAGATTATACTTACTTAAGCTGCTTTCAGCAATTTGGTTTTTTCCGCCTGAAGTTCCAGAAGTTTTTCCATAGTCAAATTTTCCTCAAGCACGAAACCCAAATCATAATTAGGATTGAACGGATCGATTTTTCCTGCTGCTTCACGCGCTTCGTTGTAGGCTTTGTTATTTGCTTTCCACGCGTCAGCTTTATCGCTGGCAAGAATTGCAAAAACGGCAGTGTCATAAGCGATCATTTTTTTCAGGTCATTTTCAGTTTTGATAATGGCTGCATCAGTTGCTGCTGGATGTTTGCCTTTTAATTCTTTCAGAGTTTCCAACTCCACTGATTTTACAAAAGTGTGGGTGCTGATTCTGGTTTCTTTTGCACTTGCTTTCATGGTGAATGCGCCTTTGGAAATAGGCAGGATAATGCCGTTGTCAGTGGTAGCATAGAGGGCTTTTTCCAGTGCCGCAGCCGTGGTGGCAGCAATGCTGGAATCTTTTCCGTCACGCGCCATAAGCTCACCGGAATATTTTACGCCGTAAGAAAGTCCTTCAACAAAAGCCATAGGATTGAATTGCAAAACACCTTCTTCTTTCCATTTTCCAAGCAGGTCGGGAGCTGTACCACCAGTGCCAAGCTCAACTGCTTTGCGTCCGTCACCAAGCGTGCCAACCGAGTAGGATGTTCCTTTGCCCGCCAGCTCAATATCGGTATAAAAATCGCCCATGATATTAGAAGAAACGAGGAGGGTATTTTTCAGTCCTCCTGTAA
>JBEBHV010000108.1:0-6842 GCA_040080715.1 Rickettsiales bacterium
ATCAGGATTCTTTGGCTCTATTTTATCTCACTGCTATTGCAAAAAATAATGCAAACATCACCAACTAAAAATCTAAAATTTGCTTCTTAACGGGGGACTCATTACTTTTGCCTGTGCCAGACGTGGATTTAGCAAGTGCAGCGCGGATATTCTGAAAGAATCCAACCTCATCGCGAATTTCGGTGACTTCATCACTGGCAGCTGCCAAAGCGAACGCCCTAGACAAATCAAGGCACGCTTTCATGAAGCGGTCGCGACCATTTTCTTGTGACAGCACATGTTCCATGGCAGCAGGGATTGCCCGTAACCTGTCGGCAGGTGAGCCATTAATAGCAGGCAAATAGTCAAAGCCGTGGAAGATTTGCTTGGTGAGATCGTACTTCTCCAACAGTAATGCAATGGCATCCTCTTGAGGCACGCCCGCTTCTGAGCGGTCACGTTCTGTATAGTTGGATAGCGCCTTCTTGAGGCTATCTGCAATGCCCAGATAATCTACAATCAAACCGCCTGGCTTGTTTCTGAATCAAGATTCGGCATGGTTGCACCAACGGCATGTCCGACTACCCAGCTTTTAATAGCTGGATGATTCAAATAATATGAAATGAACACCGGATTAATGACGGTACTATCCAATGTAATTTTTAAGCATCCCGTACCACATATCCATCCCGCTTGGTGAGGGCGTACAAGCGCACATTTTTCTACATCACCTCTTCGGCTGTATATAATATCACCCGATTTTACTTTGTGCCGCGCAAGACCATCAGCCGTTTCTTGTGATATTCTCGCTATGCTGTCTTCTACAATATGCCCATTGCGTATGTCTTTTGGCATAATGCACGGAATACCATGTTCAACATAATCAGCAGCATGAAGCTGGCTGCCGAAGGGTCCAGTTTGGATAGAAACTGATACATCACCGAGTGTTGATCGTTTCCAGTCGGGAGGACATAAAGGTAATACCCACTGTGCCATTACGCCGCCTCCCGACCCTGAAAACGACGAGCATCTCTTGAATCAAAAGTGAAGGTTTCACGTTGATAGAGACACTGATAATCCACTAATAAATTTAGCTTATTGGTGAAGTCGATATTCTGTTTTTTCAGATCATATTGAAATGTCAGGAGTTGCAGCTTCTCGCCTGCTTGCATCGCAGCGCCTGGAGCATAAGAGAAAATTTCAACAATCTTGTAGTCCTTGAGTAAATCCTTCAGGAACTCTTCATAGGTTTTGCGGTTGTTGCGCGAGACTTCTTTACCATCATAGAGCAGCGTAAAATTTTTTATGATAGCGGGTCCGACACCGCAATTGATTAACTCAAAGGTTATCTGCCCTGGGTTTGTTTCATTCGAATAATGCTCAAGTGCGCCTATGAACGGACGCACCGATAGCATGTTGTGCTTATAATTCTGACGGCCTTGCCATAGCGTCACCACCAACGCGCAGACGGCAACAAAGGCAGAGGCAAATGCTATGTATGTATCTGCTGAAAACTCCATCACGCATCCCCTTTCTTTTTCTTCGGGGGCTTTGCTTTGCTGGTTTTTTCTACCAGCTTATCGAAATCGGATTCATGTGTTTTATCTTGCGATACGCGGAACTGATCATATTCTTTATCCACCAATGACTTGGCTACATCAGCACTTACTTTGCCAGCGTTCTCTAATACTTCGTAGTCATTGAACCGCAGAAAAGCATCGAGCTTATCTATCCAGTCTTCCATCTTCATAATTCGCTGCTTCTTGGCTTGGAGCTCGGCGTAGTCCAGATACATACTTACAACGTGATTTAGTTCGCTGATTTCTTTCTCTGTCAGGTAATTCTTGGCCACGCCCACATCGCTACGCAGAATTTTACCCTTGGGCGCGTTCTTCCATGTTGTTAGCCCCATATTAGGCTTGCGGTGATCTGCACGCTGGCGAATCACTTCTGAGGCTGTAAAGCCGTGAATCGCCCAGTGCAGCTTATTCTGAACGGTGGCATAAAATTTCTGAGTTATATCGGAACGCGGATCATAATCCGCTGAGCACTCCGCATAAATATCCGTAATTTTCTGGTAAAACCTACGTTCTGAGGCACGAATCTCACGGATTTTCTCGAGTAGTTCATCGAAATAATCTTTGCCGAATTTACGACCATTTTTTAGTCGCTCATCATCCAGCACAAAGCCTTTAACAATAAATTCTTTAAGGGTGTCTGTTGCCCATATCCGAAATTGTGTGGCCTCACGCGAATTTACTCTGTAGCCAACCGCAATAATTGCGTCGAGGCTGTAGAACTGTGTAGGGTAGGTCTTGCCATCGGCGGCAGTTATTTCCAAAATGGAAATAACTGAATCTTCCTTTAACTCACCGCTTTCGAAAATGTTTTTCAGATGTTTAGCTATAGCTGGAATGCCCACTCCAAACAGCTGCGACATTTTCTTTTGTGTTAGCCAGAAGGTTTCCTGCTGATAAAGCACGTCTACTTTAACGCTACCATCGTCAGATCCATAAAGTAGGATTTCGGCTTCTTGCGGCAAGTTTTTGCTCATAGCTTAAACCCCACCCGCGCCAGCTGTTTTCTAATCTCGGTATCCATCGATTGTGACTGCTGCATCTGCTCAGCGAGTTGGCTGGTTAGGCGCTGCATTTTTTCGGCGAAGACTTCGCTATCTTCCTCTTGTTCCTCTGCGCCCACATAACGGCCAGGGGTGAGTACATAGCCATGTTCGCGCACCTCATCCAACTTGGTGGATTTGCAGAAGCCTGGGATTTCTTTGTACCCGTCCTTAAATTCAGGGTGTTCCACTGGTTCACCACGCCATGCGTGATAGCAATCTGCAATATAGGCCAGATCATCATCCGATAGACTACGGTTGACGCGGGTTTCCATGTAACCGAGTTTGCGGGCATCAATAAATAAAATCTCTTTGCGACGGTCACGCAACGTACCTTTGGCCACCAGCCCATTGCTACGGTCTTTCGCCAAAAACCAGAGACAAACAGGAATTTGCGTAGAATAAAATAACTGCCCAGGCAGCGCGACCATGCAATCGACAATATCAGCTTCGATGAGATTTTTTCTGATGTCACCTTCGCCGCTGGTATTGGAACTCATCGAGCCATTGGCCAGTACGAAACCCGCAAACCCACGGGGGCTTAGATGATGCACCATGTGCTGAACCCACGCATAGTTCGCATTGCCAACAGGCGGTATGCCATATTGCCAGCGCACATCATCACGCAGCCGCTCGCCACCCCAATCAGAAATATTGAAGGGAGGATTGGCTATAATGTAATCCGCCTTCATGTCTTTATGCAGGTTGTTATGGAAGGTATCGGCATTTTTGCTGCCGATGTTTCCTTCAATGCCGCGAATGGCGAGATTCATTTTTGCCAAGCGCCAGGTAGTGAAATTCGATTCTTGCCCATATACAGAAATATCGCCAACGCGCCCGCCGTGCTGCTCGATAAATTTCTCCGACTGCACAAACATGCCGCCAGAACCACAGCATGGATCATAAATACGGCCTTTGTAGGGCTCCAGCATTTCTACCAGCAGGCGTACCACGGATTGCGGGGTGTAGAATTCGCCGCCGCCCTTACCCTCGGCACCGGCGAAGCGGGATAGGAAATATTCATATACGCGCCCGAGCGTATCCTTGCTCATGCGGTGATCATTGCCCATACCGATTTTACTGATGAGGTCGATCAGCTCCCCAAGGCGTGTTTTATCCAACGCGGGGCGGGCATAGTCGCGAGGCAGCACGCCCTTTAGGGTATGGTTGTCATTCTCGAGAGAGATCATCGCATCATCGATAATTTTACCAATTTGCGGTGTTTTTGCCTGTGCCTGAATATGTTTCCAACGCGCTTCCATAGGCACCCAGAATACGTTATCCGCCAAATATTCATCCCGATCTTCAGGGTTTGCGCCCGCTTCTTGGCTAAGTGCTTTGTGTTTTTCCCCGAATGCATCCGAGATGTATTTCAGAAAAATCAGCCCCAGTGCGACATGCTTATATTCCGCCGGATCCATGTGGCCGCGCATTTTGTCCGCAGCTGCCCAGAGTTGCTGCTCAAAGCCCACGGTAGAAGAAGTCATTTGCTTAGTTTCTTTAGCAGCCATTGGGTTACTCTTTTGCTGATTTGATGGTGAGTTTTTTGCCATCCAGATTGTGATCCAAAAAATCGGTGATCGCGTTACGAATAACCCATGCCACCGACACATCATTTGCCTCAGCCAATTTGGTTAGCTGAAGATGGCGCTTTTCTGGCAGAATTACTGAGGTGCGGACAACTTTACTCTTCGCTGCGGACATGACCAATTTCTCCCTGTCTGGATGCTGTGGTGCATATTGCACCAGAAGGGGGATAATTAAAAGGAAAATCTATGACTTAAAGTGACCGCAGCCACTCCTCCAGCTTGCGCGTCGCCATCACGTCATCGAAGTTGTAGGTGAGGATGTCTTTTTTCATCTGTTCGCGGCGGTCTTTCAGCGGTTCGATCAGGTAATTGACGTATTGCACCACCGACCATTGCGAGCCGGATTCATCATCCTGCCACTGGAAATTCACCAGCCCTTCATTTTTGCAAATAGGCTTCAGGCCATACCCCATCACCGGCAGCACCAGCGCTTCTTTGATCGGCTTCTGGATGTCGAATAGCGGAGAGTCATCGCCCAACAGCCACGCCACCGTGGGGTGTTCTTCCATGCCGTAACGCTTAGCATAGCGCTTGATGTTGGTGACTTCATAATTCGAGAAATGGCAGAGGATTAGATCGGGATATTCCGCACGCAGCCGCGCCACCACGTCCAGAAACGCAAGCCAGCCTTGCTGATCCTGCTCAAACCCATCCGTCCACACATATTCGAAGCTCTGGCCTTTATAGGGCGGTTTGAGCAGCCCCCAGAGATAGACATGGTCTTCGCCGGAATCGTTGAGCGGGTTGGCCTCGATGTCAAAATGCACCCAAGTGCCCGTGGGTAGATGAATATCGCCGATGCGGTGTGTCTCATGCGTGAAATAGGATTTCGCCTGTAACACCGCCCGCAGCTTTTTATCGGTGCCCTTGAGGTAGGGCACATCAGCAATCGCTTCGGGATCGCTATCGGCCAGCTGGCGGATGGTGGCGATGCCCTGCGCCTCCAAATGCGGCGCGTTGCGCGAATCTATGCCGTACACCAGCGTCAGCTCCTGCTTCGCCTCAAACTCAGGCTTACAGATGCAGACATAGCTGCAAAGCGAGCATTTGCTGTGGCTGTAGCGTGCGGGTGGCTTGCTGGACTGCGCGAGGGTCTGGCGCATATCGCCCAGGAACTCGTCGGCCAACTTATTGGCATCATCGCCGATCTCGCTGGTGGTGCCGTTACCGTGAATCACCAGCGCAGGAAGCGTGCTGCCCAGCATTTTACGATACACCGCTAACTGAATTTGGATTTCATCCTTATCGCCAGTACGGGCGAGCTTGGCATCTGCCGCCTGATATTCGCCCGACGGCGTGCGGATCAGAAAGTCGGGATCACCAACAATGCCAAGCGCTTCATCCACCAGTTTTGGCTGATAGATAATCTCCACCACAGCTTCCATCAACGCCTTGGTATGCTCCGGCGACACGGCTTCCACCACCTGATGTTCTTTTTCCATCTGGCGTTTAACGTTCCACTCATGCCGCATACCCAACGTCATGATCAACTGGTCAAACGGGTTGGCCTCCACCTGTTCCATGTCAGGCGGTGGGTTATTATCGAACCACACTCGGCGGCTGCATGATAACCATGACCGCGCATCGCTGGGCTTGATGTATTTTTGTGTGCTCATGTGGTGAGCATAGAATGATTTGTCACTTATCGACAAAGTTTATAATAAATGTTATATTGGTACTATGAGCACCTATAATAAATCAAAGATAAACCAACTACTCAGCATTATGCCCAAGAGCACCGTGGTATTGTCATCTTGGCTTGCTGCGCAAGGCTATAGTTTGGATTTACAAAAGCGCTATCGCAAAAGCCAATGGTTTGAGTCGATTGGCACCGACGCAATGATTCGTTCTGGCGATGTTGTGGATTATCGCGGCGCACTTTACGCGTTACAAAAATACGCGGGGCGGAGCATACATATTGGTGGAAGAACAGCCCTTTCCTTGCATGGGCTGGCGCATTATTTAGAACTCGCTCCGACGAGAGCAGTTCTGTTCGGCGGCGATAAAGAAAAACTGCCCGCGTGGTTTAACAAACATGATTGGAGAGCAAAGATTTGTTTTTATCCGACTTCTTTCCTGCCGCCCGATATGGCGATTTGCAATATCGAGATAAAAGATTTTGGCATAAATATTTCAACAGCTGAACGCGCTATCATGGAGTGCCTTTACCTTACACCCGATAAACAAATGCTGCTTGAGTGCTACGAGCTTATGGAAGGGTTGAATACACTTCGACCCAAAGTGATTCAGCAGCTTTTGGAGCACTGCACCTCTATCAAGGTGAAACGCCTATTCCTCTATCTTGCTAATAAAGCTGGGCATGCATGGATGGATTATATTGATCTGAAAAAAGTTGATCTTGGCATAGGTAAACGCAGCCTGGTTAAGAATGGGGTGTACGTTGCAAAATATCAAATAACCATACCCAAAGAATTGGCTGAATATGTGGTATACCACTAATTCTAACCACCTGTATTTACATCAAAAAGACTATTGATTGCAGCTGCCAGCTTGTTATCCCCTAGAAACAGCAACCAACTGTTTTTATGGAGGAAAGATGAAGAGTTGATATTTTAGGCGAGCTTTGGTGCGCCGATGATGCGGAAGTTATCGGTGAGGCGGTCGGTCCATTCTTGCGCTTTTTCTGGGAAGGT
>JBEBHV010000109.1:0-6814 GCA_040080715.1 Rickettsiales bacterium
GTCATATAAATACCTTGCCTAACGATAAAAAAATTAGTGAAATTTTAACTGATTTGAATCATGCTAAGGATATAGTGTTCTTCAAGAGTCTTAAAGAAAAAACTATGGGACTTTTTTTATGAGTTATTTCAAATCACAAACTGCACCATCATTTGTATATGCAGGCTTATTGGCAACTCTATATACTCAAAATAACATTCCCAACAATGATTTTAATAAAATCATAGTAAAACCGTCTATAGTACAGTCATCTCCCACATCATCAAATTCAATCTTTCTAAATCCCTTTAATGTTTTGAAAAATACTGTACTAGATTATTTTGAAACAAAAACCACACATGGATGGGACGGATATGAAGCTGTGCCAATAACAGAAATTTCTAAAAATATTGCATTAAAAATAGTATCTTTTTTACCAAAGAAAATAAAAAGCCCGCGCATAGTGCCTAGTACAAGTGGTGGTTACAGTATCGAATGGTTTGCTGAGCAGAAAGTTTTATCTATAGAAATAGAAGATAGGGAAATATCTTGGTCTTTTGTTGATGCGCTTAACAAAAGAAAGCAGAGCGGATATGAAAAAACTTTTAGTGAAAAATTTCCTAGTACAATTTCTGATTTGTTAGTTAAAGAATTTTCTGCGTAATGAAAAAAACTTGCCCACATCCGCGTTCTTACGTGGATTATAAAGAAAAGCTGACACGGTTTGTTTATGAGGAATCTCATATTAAAGGGCATGTGTCCCAGCAAGTCTTTAAACAAGGAAAAGATAATACCCTATCCATTTATCGTACAAATTATTTATCGCCTCAACACATATGGGATATATGCGTTAAATATGTTGATGGAAAGAGAACTGATGGCAGGAAATCCTGTGGCAGAGCTGAGTTATCTGCTAAATCATTTATAGATAATGGTCTTTCATTTGAACCAAATGGGAAACCGCATACAAGACATGCAAATGTTCTCGGTTGGAACACAAACAAACCAGATGATCAAGAACGTCGCAATATATTAGCTCTTGCTGCTACTGGTTACGTGAGACCAAATTAACATGACCATCATCAACGACAAACAACATACAGGCAAAGAAATAATCCAGCGGTTGCTGCGCGAGCATATCGCACCGTATAGGGGTAAGCTATTTTTAGCGATGTTCTGCATGGTAGTTGTGGCAAGCTGCACCGCGCTTAATGCCTGGATGATCCAACCGGCTCTTGACCAGATTTTTATCGAGAAAAACCGGACAATGCTCACACTTATCCCACTTGCAGTATTTTGTATCGCCATTATTGGCGCAGTTGCAAATTACGGAAACACAATTTCCATGCGCTATATCGGGCAGAGAATTATTGCTGATATGCAGATCCGCCTGTTTGAACATTTGATAAAAAGCGATATTGGTCTGTTCAACCAGCAATCATCGGGACGACTTATTTCCCGCTTCACCAATGATATAAACCTGCTGCGTAATGCTTTCTCCAATGTGCTTACTGCCATAGCCAAGGAATCTCTGAGCATGATATTCCTGCTGGGAGTGATGTTTTACCAAAATCCACAGCTTTCCGCTCTGGCTCTATTTGCCTTCCCCACAGCAATTTATCCCATTATCCGCTTGGGAAAACGTATGCGTAAGCTTTCTGACAAAGCCCAAAATGAAATGGGTAATTTTACCGCTACACTTGATGAAACCTTCAGCGGGGTACGTACCGTTAAATCCTATAATCGTGAAGCATCTGAAATAAGCAGGGCACGCAAGATAATAGAATCTCTTTTCAGCTTATATTACAAATCTTCACGCGTCCAATCAGCAGCCACCCCGATGATGGAAGTTTTAAGCGGTCTTTCCATAGCACTGGTAATCTGGTATGGTGGCTCACAGGTGCTGGATAAGACCATTACAGCCGGTGCTTTCTTCTCTTTTATCACCGCCTTCCTGATGGCTTATAAACCGGTGCGCGCCATGTCGGGACTCAATGGCGTTTTGCAAGAAGGTATCGCTGCTGCCAACCGCCTGTTCAATATAATTGATACGCCAGCGAAAATCACCAATGCACCGGATGCCAAACCGTTATCAGTTCTGCAGGGCAACATAAGTTTTAACAATGTGGTTTTTCATTACACTCCCGAAATAATTGGAATAAATGGCATATCGTTAGATGTTCCGGCAGGAAAAACCGCTGCCCTTGTCGGAGTGTCAGGGAGCGGAAAATCAACACTTATGAATCTGCTGTTACGTTTTTATGATGCTGGCTCCGGCACTATTTCAATTGACGGACAGAATATTAAAGAAGTCACATTGCAAAGCCTGCGGGCTAATATGGCGTTTGTCCCACAGGAATCAATGCTGTTCGATGACACACTAAAAGCCAATATCGCTTACGGCAAGGCAGATGCCAGTGATGAAGAGATTTTTGCTGCTGCCAAAAATGCTTCGGCTGATGATTTTATCCGCGCCATGCCGGAAGGTTATGACACTGTTATTGGTGCACATGGTGTCCGCCTGTCCGGTGGTCAGAGACAGCGCATTGCCATCGCCCGCGCCATGCTTAAAAACGCACCTATATTGCTTCTCGATGAAGCCACCAGCTCGCTGGATAATGAATCCGAGCGCAACATCCAGCAGGCATTGCAAACATTGATGAAAGGGCGCACTACTCTGGTAATCGCCCACCGCCTCAGTACCATTGTAAACGCTGATATAATCTATGTAATAGAAGGCGGGAAAGTAATTGAAAGCGGCAGCCACAATAACTTATTGGCTGGGCAGGGTAAATATTACCAGCTTTATGCCGATGGTTTTGAGAAGTAGGAATAGAAGTTACAAAATTCTTCCTACATCAGTAGAATTTTCGTCTACAAATCTGGCAATAGCCACCTTTTTGGATTGTATGCTAATCATTGTTTTCTCAAAATCGTCTGTAGACATTTTGGAGAGTTTTTCTAAATCAAATTTTATTTCTGAAACTTTTCCTTGTACCATTCGCATGTTTTTCATTATACTCTTACCATCATGATCAGGATTAAACAACAGCTCCTGATAGTTTGAATAATTTGTCATTATCTCCTCAGGTGTGGGCTTTATATAAGCATCATGTAATGGGGTATCTTTTATAAGATACCTAACAAGCTTGTCTGCGTGCGCTACATCTTTACCAGTTAATTTTATGGAAAGCACTGGGTTACAATCATATCCTTGATCTGACAAAGGAAGCTCTGCTCCAACACCACCTTCTACTCTTAAATCACTGATTATTAATTGTACTATCATGCTAATCCTTTGCGTCAGCAAAGGTACGTGTAACTCGTTTGCACCTCTTTGAAAAGTTTTTCCTAGTTCATCTTCTACAGTCTTACAGTCCACATGCTCGGATGCTGGCACTATTACTTTGCCCTTAACTGATTCTTCAAGTTTAGCTTTATAATTTTTTGTATTTGTCATATTATTTTTACCTATTTATTTTAATCTTAAATCTTCCTGAATTTGATTAAACACCATAGCACGATCAGTTATTCAGATTAAGTTAATGTTTTGTTACAGTTTACAATATTTTGTAATTTAACATTATTTCTATATTTTATGTATTTTCTGTGTATTTTCTGTTGACATCCAGCCCCTCTTCACCTAGCATGATCCCATATCCGCTTATTGCGTGCAGTAAGCTCAGGGGCATCCGTAAGGATGCCCTTGCTTTTTGTGGGTTACGCTTTAGACTCCTTTTAGGATAATTGGGGTCTTATATGAAACGAATATACGTATATGTTGACGGCTTTAATTTATATTATGGCTCGCTTAAAGAAACCCCCTACAGATGGCTCAATCTCAAAACCCTTTTCCAATCAATGCTAAATGCCGATGGTCGCATTGAGAAAATCAAATATTACAGCGCGCATGTATCTGATAAAATCAGCGAAGGCGCATCTGCGCGGCAACATGCCTATATAAACGCCATAAAAACCATACCGGAAGTGGAAGTCCATTGGGGAAGCTTTATCGCTTCCGAGAAATACCGCCCGAAAGTTCCGGTTGTTGTTCCCAAAAAATACATAAAAGTGGTGCTAACCGAAGAAAAAGGCTCGGATGTTAATCTCGCCAGCCACCTGATCAATGACGGCTGGAAAAACCTGTATGATGTGGCGGTGGTGGTTTCCAGCGACAGCGATCTGGTCGAACCAATCCGCATAGTTAAGGAAGAACTGAAGAAAACCATTGGCATTATCTGCCCGCATGATAATCTGGCGGAGAAGCTAAAAACCATACCGCCATCGTTCATAAAACATATTTCTTCCACCGCTCTCAGAAAATCGCAATTTCCAGATATTCTGCCCAAAACCAATATAAAAAAGCCTGATTCCTGGTAAACATGCCCCTTTCCAAACGCCTCCTCAAACATCCCCTCACCCAATCAATCCTCAGCCATCTGCTGGCGGGATATATTCGCGTGGTGATGATAACCAACCGCAAGGAATTTCATATTCATCCCGACACCGATGTTTTTATGCGCGGTGAGAAAAATGCGATTTTCGCTTTCTGGCATGGACGGATGATGCTCCTTCCCGCCATCAACCCTCCCAGCAAGATGCATGTGCTGATTTCTGAACATCGCGACGGCAAATTAATCTCTCAGGTAATCCATCATTTCGGGCAGGACACAGTGGTTGGTTCATCGAGCAAAGGTGGAACAGAAGCAGTACGCAACATCGTTCGCCTGCTTAAAAAAGGCGATAATATCAGCATCACGCCCGACGGTCCGCGTGGCCCAAATCAAGTAGCAGAAGCTGGAATAGTGACCATTGCCAAGCTCTCTGGGAAGCAAGTTATTCCAGTAACATTCTCTGCCAGCAAACATAAAAGGCTGAAAAGCTGGGACAGGTTCATGATAGCCAAGCCGTTTGGAAGAATAGTATTTTGTATAGGCGCACCAATCATGATAGAACAGGCAGATGAGGCAGCAAGAATTGCCATCGAAACTTCTATGAATAATCTGGTGGAACAGGCTGATGCGTTATAATATCTATAAAATAGTTACCTCTGCCCTCTCTCCACTCATCACTATCTGGCTACGCATCCGCCAATTGCAAGGCAAAGAAAGCCGTGAGAGATTTAATGAGCGTTTTGGCTTTTCAAAAATAACCCGCCCTAAAGGAACTCTGTTATGGCTACATGCCGCAAGTGTAGGCGAGGCTAATTCCGTATTATTCCTGATTGAGCAGATAAAATCGCGTTTTCCTGAGGTGAATATCCTGCTTACTACCGGCACGCTTACTTCGGCAAAACTCATAGAAAAACGCAAGCCACAGAATGTTATTCATCAATTTGTACCTGTTGACACTTCAGAAGCAACGAACCGCTTTCTACGCCATTGGCGACCTGACATAGGTCTTTGGGTGGAATCAGAACTCTGGCCAAATCTGGTGATTAACGCTAAAGCGCGTGGTTGCCTGATGTTTATAATAAATGGGCGCATGTCGGTAAAATCCTATAATTCATGGCAGAAATTTGCTCTTATCATGATCTACCAGATGCTTAATTGTTTTGATATGGTATTCGCCCAAAGCGAAAGTGACGGACAACGTTTCCGGGCACTGGGGGCAAGAGAAGTGCGCTGCGTTGGAAATTTAAAATATGATGCCGCTGCCCTGCCCTGTGATGAATCAGATTTATTTGCCCTGCAACAAGCAATAGGGATACGCCAGACATGGCTCGCTGCCAGCACCCACCATAATGAAGAAGAACAGATAATAAAAGCCCACAATCAACTTGCCGCAAAACATCCGGATTTACTAACTATAATAGCACCAAGACATCCGCAGCGCGGGGAAGAAATTGCAAAACTGGCTTCTAAAAGCGGTAGGATTGCCTTGCGTTCGCGTAACGATAAAATCACCAGTGAAACTAAGTTTTATATTGCTGATACACTCGGAGAACTTGGTTTGTTTTATAGACTATCAGAAATTGTATTTATGGGTGGCTCCCTAATTCCACATGGCGGGCAAAATCCACTGGAACCGGCAAGGTTGCGCTGCTGCATAATAACAGGAACACATACTGAAAATTTTTCTGCCGTATATAAAGATATGGAAAATCTATCTATCTGCATCAATGTAAAAAATGCGCTTGAGATTGCTGATAAAGTCAATAACCTGATGCAGGATTCCGATGAACTAACAAAAATGCAGGCACAAACCAGAGAATGGCTGCGAGGGAAAAGCGGAGCAGCAAACAAAATAATTGATATTATAGCTCCTATTTTCGCGCCTGTGAAAAAACTATAATGTTAATACTAAAAATCGTATGTCAATAAAATTTCCTCCATATACAGGTATGATACTGCGTTGTGACTTTTCAGGATTAAAATCGCCAGAGATGGTAAAAATTCGTCCAGTTTTAGTTATTTCTCCACGCCCAGAAAGATTGAATAAAAAAACTTGTATAGTAGTTGCTCTCAGCACTACAACTCCAGATCCAATAGAAAGATATCATCTTAAAATTGAACTCCCCAACAAATTACCAGATAACCTATCTCGTGAATGCTGGATAAAAGGAGATATGATTTATAGCCTTTCTTTTGAGAGGATGGATTTGTATCGTTATGCTAGGGATCATGAAGGAAAACGGAAATATTATTATGATAGGGTTTCAGCAGATATTATTCAAAAAGCAAGAAAAGCAGTCGCTTACGCAATTGGCGTTCCGTTGTATATGGAATAAAGCTGCAACAGGGCAACCGCATATATTATGAAGAGTTGATTAACTCGGCTCTGTAATCATTGTGGAGTGCGGCTTTGAGGCGTTTGGTTTTGAGTGATCCTTTAC
>JBEBHV010000110.1:0-6790 GCA_040080715.1 Rickettsiales bacterium
CCCTAACCCTCTCCCATAGGGAGAGGGGAAAGGCAGAAGAATTAGAAAGCGAGTTGTGTACCAACTAGAACAACGGTAGCATCGTTGTCGTTTACAGTGCCAGTTGGGTCTAATTTAACTACGTTAACTTCAGCATAAGGAGTCAGACCTGCTGCCAATTTGTAATCAACACCGAATGACAGGTTGCTGAAATCATTGTTGGTAGCACCACCATCAACCTGGCTATCAATGTAAGTTACGCTAGCACCGAAAGGACCGGTTTCATACGCGCCACCAACAGTCCAGAAACGGGTCGCGCTATCGCTACCAGTTGTTTTGGTCTGTAAGCTATCACCAAGGTTGCCATAAGAACCAGCTAAGCTGAAGCCCATATAACCAAGTTTAGCACCGAGCTGATAGGTACGCAGGTCGTTCTGAGTGTTAACTTCAGCGTTGCCATATTCACCGGTTGCAGCGAGTTCTACAGAAACGTTGCTGAATTTACCTTGATAGTTCAAAGCACCGAGAATTACGTTCTCAGCTTCACCAGAGGTATTGTCAGCACGGCTCAACAATTGACCACGGTCAGCACCAGTTGTATCGAACAAATAGCTCACACCAGCCTGGAAACCAGAGAAACGTGGAGTGTAGTAGCTGAGTTTGTTGATGGTCTGCTGTGATTCATCACCAAGTTGAACAGCACCGGTTGTTCCATAATCAAGATAAAGATCAGGTGTAGCAATGGTGCGACCAGAGGTTGTGCTCATGAAATAGGTGAAGTCACCATCGATACCACCAGAAGCGCGAGCGATAGAAGAAGCGTCAACTTTCATGGTTTTAGTTACACCGAAATCAGAACCACCCTGTAATTTACCCCATTTTCCGTCAACATAAACGAAAGTGCGTTCAGAGTTAACACCAGAATTGACTGCAGTACCTGAAGTATCGGCTTGCAGATCGATACCAGCACCATAACCCAGACCACCATCGGTTTTACCGTTAACGCGAACGGTGATTACGTTATCAGAGCGGAAAGCACCAGAACGAAGGTTGGTGTCCAAATCTTCGCTAGTAAAACCAGCTTGGAAAGTTGAGAAACCACCAAGAGTGATTTTTGGAGTTTCAGCAGCGTTTGCAGCACCTGCGAACAATGCAGCAGCACCAACTAAAGCAGAGGTACCGAGAAGAATTTTTTTCATATATATTTCCTTAGTAAGAGTTTATACTGTGACTAGAAGAACAATCTAGGCTACATAAAGCATTTTACCGCTCTATGACTTTACCTGAAGCTAGTTATTGTGCAAACATCTCCCCCTTGCAAGTCGTAACGGTAATCATAAGCATTAATTCAGGTGTTTTCACTTAATATGTGGCAATATAGCAACAATAATGTTAGTGATTCGAAGGTTTTTAATTGTTTTTTAATTAATCGGGATGTGTTTTATCTATGAATTTAGCAGATAAACTAGCTGATAATATAGAAGTTATCAGAAAATCTATTGAAAATTCTAAAGCTGCATCTCATATCTCCGCAAAGGCTGTGACTTTGCTTGCAGCCAGCAAGACGCAGCCTGTCTCGGTTATTGAAGAGGCAATCCGGGCAGGAATAAGTTGTTTCGGTGAAAACCGGGTGCAGGAAGCGCGGGAGAAATGGTCAGAGCTTAAGGGCAAGCATAGTAATGTTAAATTACACTTAATAGGGGCTTTGCAAACTAATAAGGTAAAACAGGCACTCACATTATTTGATGTTATCCAGACTTTGGATAGGGAGAGTTTGGCAGAAGTGCTGAGTGCTGAGATAAAAAAGAATAGTTTAGAGTTGGGAGTGCTGAGTGCTGAGGAAGAAAGAAACAAAACTCAAAACTCAGCACTCAAAACTCAGCACTTCTATATTCAGGTGAATACTGGCAAAGAGCAGCAGAAATCAGGAGTTTTTCCAGAAAACGCGGATGAATTTATAGCATATTGCCGAAGTCTGGATTTGCCAGTTGTCGGGCTGATGTGCGTGCCACCGGCAGATCAACCATCTGCACCACATTTTGCGTTGCTGCGGGAAATTGCCCTGCGTAATAATTTGGCTGAGCTTAGTATGGGGATGAGCGATGATTTTGAAATTGCTGTACGGATGGGTTCTAGCTGTGTGCGGGTTGGAACGGCTTTGTTTGGGAGGCGTGATTGATATTCTGTCATTCTGAGGCGTAGCCGAAGAATCTCATTGTAATTTGGCTGAGATACTTCGCTACGCTCAGTATGACAAACAATTTTTGCTATTGCTTCGCGCTTGCCTCATGCTAGCGAGCTATTATTTGAATTAATATTATTGCAATTTACAATTGTATAAGATATTTATAACACAACTAATATGGTGTGTTATGCAAATTCCAAGATACTATAAATTTTCACTGGATGATTTTTTCTGCTGGTTTGTCGTTTTCATATTGTGGCTGCCTAGTTGTATTGGCGGTTGGCTGGTGTATTTTGATTTGCTTGACACCGGGAATATGTTGCTGGGAAGTTTGGCAATTAGTTTTTTTGTTGCGGTGTATATGGGAATTGGGAGGAGAGACGTAATTCGTAGTTCGTAGATGCGTAGTTACGAATTACGAACTACGAGGTACGCAATCAAATAAGTTTATCGGTCGCGCTGTATTTATCGCTTACTGCCGCAAGTAAATTTCCACCAATGTCTTTGCCGGTGCTGCTACTAATAATTTCATTGAACAAAGCGATAGCAAAACCTATAGGTCCGCCAAGGAGTGCGCCGCCGACAAGCCGTGAACCGGTGGAAATAGTGTCGCCGGTTGCTTCACGGTATAAAGTTGACAGAGCTGGCACTTGCTGTAACGGGTTTACGCTATCTAAAACCGATTTGAAACTAAGGCCACCTTCGCCAAAAAAATCATCATTCACCAGTTCGAACGGTTTTTCCATGCGCTGTTGATATGGCGAAAGGTTACGCTCAGGCTGGGCGTAAATGGTAATTTGTGTTGGTTGCGGATTGGTAATATCTGTGGTCATGGTTTATCTCGTAGTTCGTAGTTGCGTAGATGCGTAGTTCGTAAGCCGTTTATATTTACGAATTACGAGGTACGAATTACGATTTACTCTCTAAAACAGAGCAACTATCGTGCCAGCTACGCTGTCTCTACCAGCAATGTAACACGCTCGGGCAGGACTTCGGCAACGCCACCAGTTACATGGAACTCTTTTTTCTCACCGCCGGAAAGGTCAATGGTTATATTACCATCTTTCAATGTTGCAATCATGGGGGCATGGTTTGGCAGCACGCCAAATTCACCTTGCGAACCACAAACCTGCACATAGGCAGCATCGCCTTCAAACAGGATTCTTTCAGGAGTTATTAGTTGTACTTGCATAGTGACCTCGTGAATGGTGAATGGTGAATGGTGAATGGTGAATGGTGGGAAGTGATTAGAGTTTTTCTGACACCCATACACCAACCACTATCCACCACCCACCAGTTATGCTACTTCCGCAGCCATTTTTTTCGCTTTTGCCACTGCTTCATCAATGCTTCCCACCATATAGAAAGCTGATTCCGGCAGTTCGTCATATTTACCTTCAATGATGCCTTTGAAGCCTGAAATAGTATCAGCTAGTGAAACCAGTTTGCCTGGAGAACCAGTGAATACTTCGGCAACGTGGAATGGCTGCGACAAGAAACGCTGGATTTTGCGGGCGCGGGCAACAACCTGTTTATCTTCTTCAGAAAGCTCGTCCATACCCAGAATCGCAATAATATCCTGCAGTGATTTGTAAGTCTGCAACACACGTTGAACTTCACGCGCAACGTTGTAATGCTCTTCGCCAATAACTGTTGGGTCTAGTACGCGTGATGTTGAATCAAGCGGATCTACCGCCGGATAAATTCCCAGCTCGGCGATCTGGCGGGAAAGAACGGTGGTTGCGTCAAGATGCGCGAATGATGTTGCCGGAGCCGGATCGGTCAAATCGTCGGCAGGAACATAGACCGCCTGCACCGAAGTGATCGAACCTTTTTTTGTTGATGTAATGCGTTCCTGCATCTGTCCCATGTCGGTGGAAAGTGTAGGCTGATAACCTACCGCCGAAGGGATACGGCCAAGTAGCGCGGAAACTTCCGAGCCAGCCTGTGTAAAGCGGAAAATGTTATCAACGAAAAAGAGTACGTCCTGTCCTTCCTGATCGCGGAAATATTCAGCTTGGGTTAGACCAGTGAGAGCCACACGCGCACGCGCTCCCGGAGGTTCGTTCATCTGCCCGTAAACCAGTGCCACTTTTGATTTGCTTTGATCTTCAAGGTTGATAACGCCGGATTCCATCATTTCGTGGTATAGGTCGTTACCTTCGCGGGTTCGCTCACCCACACCGGCAAACACCGAGAAACCACCATGCGCTTTAGCGATGTTATTGATAAGTTCCATGATGAGAACGGTTTTACCAACACCCGCACCGCCGAACAGACCGATTTTACCACCTTTTACATATGGCGCGAGAAGGTCGATAACTTTAATGCCAGTAACCAGAATTTCGGTTTTGGTTGATTGCTCGCTGAAAGCAGGTGCTTGAGCGTGAATTGGCGCAGTCTGCTTGTTGCCGATTTTGCCGCGCTCGTCAATTGGCTCACCGATTACGTTCATGATGCGTCCCAGAGTTTCGCGGCCAACCGGTACGGAAATTGGCGCACCAGTATCAACCACGCCCTGACCACGGGTTAAGCCCTCGGTTGCATCCATCGCAATAGTGCGGACTTCCGATTCGCCAAGATGCTGCGCCACTTCCAGCACCAGAGTTTTATTGTTGTTCTGGGTAGTGAGAGCGTTCAAAATCGCGGGCAATTTGCCAGCGGGAAATTTTACGTCGATAACCGCACCGATTACCTGTGTGATGATACCTGAATTTGCAGCCATTTTTTTCTTCTCCTAAATTATAATCAGTAATTCTATTTTTAATTCTATTTCTGTTCGTCCAAAATTCCTTGTATCCAATCTTTCAAAGCTGGGATTTTATGTTCTGCTATCTCCCAAAGCGTTGTTATTTCTATTTTATCATATTCATGCGATATAATATTCCGTAAAGCAATGATGTTACTCCATGGAATATATGGATATTTATCACGAATATTTTTTGATATACCACGACATGCTTCTCCGATTATCTCAAAATATCTTTCTAGTGCTTTTTCAGCAAATTCATCACGTAATTCAGATGCTAATAACCTTTCCATTCCAGCGATTGCTTTAAGGGTATCTTCTAATTTTTCTATATCCCTCTCTTTGTTGTATCCCCTCATAAAGGAATAGCCTCATTTAATATGGTATTTGCCACACGAGGACGTAAATTAGTATCTGAAACCAAATCAATCTTTGTATGTAGCATTTCCTCTAAATCATAAAGCATTCCAGCCATTTCCCAAATTGTAGAACCTTTCGGCAAGTGGCATAAAAAATCAATATCACTTTTTTCATCAGCATCGCCACGCGCAATCGAACCAAACACACGAATATTCTCCACCCCGTGCTTTTTAGCCAGCTCTAGGATTTGTGGTTTATACTCAGTGCGAAGTTGTTCAAGGGTTATCATTATTTACTAATATTCCTCTTTTAGATGATCAGATTATCTGATTATCAGATGATCCGTGTTAAGTAAGTTTGTTTCGTAATTTAGCAAGCATAGAACCGACAGCTTTAAAATCATCATCCCATTTGGTAAATTCAGTTTGGTCGATGTATTGTAAATCAGATGCGTATCTTAGCCAGATTTGTGTTTCGCAGGCGGAAGCCTCAGCAATGGTTAAAAACCGAGCGAATTCCACGCGCGAATATTTTTGCTTTATAAATCCTTCACCAATATTGGCGCAAATTGATTTGCTGGCACGGCGCAATTGATCGCCAAGTGCGTATTGTTCTATTTTAGGGAAGGCAAGAGTTTTTCGATGTACTTCCATAGAAGCATTGTATGCGCGTTTAAAAACCTCTAAATCCCAAGGGTTTCTAATTAGTTTGGACTGAGTAAAAGTTACATTTACTTCACGGATAATCGGATCATCTATTATCATATCATCGTTACTCATACCGCCTCCGCACCGCTGATAATTTCGATGAGTTCCTTGGTGATCGCAGCCTGGCGGGTGCGGTTGTATTTCAGTGACAGCTTCTTGATCATTTCGCCGGCGTTGCGGGTGGCATTATCCATTGCGGTCATGCGCGCTCCTTGCTCGCTTGCGGCATTTTCCAGCAATGAACGGTAAACCTGCACGCCTAGATTTTTAGGGAGTAGCTCAGCTAGTATTTCTGCTTCGTTTGGTTCGTATTCGTAGGGCGCGTGGTTCGTGGTTTGTGATTCGTGATTAGTGATTTCCAGAGGGATCAGTTGTTGAAAAGTAACAATTTGCGAAATAGCGGACTTGAATTTGTTATAAACCACATGCGCCACGTCAAATTCGCCAGCTTCAAAGCGGGTTGTAAGCTCGTCAGAAATTTCTTTTGCATCGCTATATGCGATTTTTTTCTTAGGAAGTTCGGTTTTGTATAGAATCAGAGAACCAAATTCATAATATAGTTGCTCATAGCCTTTACGCCCGACACAGAGAAGTTTTACCTTGTTGCCCTGTCCTTGCAGTTCACGGACTTTACGGCGCACGGCTCGAACTATCGTACTGTTAAAGCCACCGCATAGACCACGGTCGGAAGTTGCAACTACTATAAGGTGCGTGTCACTCTTGCCAGTGCCTGCCAAAAGCCTCGGGGCATTAGAGGATGATACGACTGAGCTTGCAAGAGAAGAAAGTAACTTCTCCATTCCTTCAGCA
>JBEBHV010000111.1:0-6740 GCA_040080715.1 Rickettsiales bacterium
GTTCTTATTTGAAGATACGCTGCCTACGGCGCGAAAAATCGGACTTTCGGTCTCGATTTTCATAGTCGTTATGTATAATTCTTATCCATAACGACTATAGACTTGATTTGCAGGACTATAAAGCTACAGTGCTAAAACGTTTTGTACCCATGATATTAATAATAAAGATTCAGTAGTGGCAAGCCTGAATGGAACGCTGATAATAACAATACAAAAGCAGGATAATTATCATGCAGCACCCGTCTGAAATACACTCTGTTCGCAAAGGTGTTTTACCTCGCCGTATCCGCGAGTTCATGGAAACAGAATCCGCCAGTGGCGTAGTGATGATTGTGTTCGCAGTGTTGGCGGTTATTGCCGCTAACTCTCCTTTTTCCACACTTTATAAAGAATTTGTGTCATCGCCAATTTCTTTTGGATTTCAGGATTCGATAGTTTCTGAACCGCTGAAGAATTGGGTCAAAGACATTCTGATGGTGCTCTTCTTCTTTATTATCGGATTGGAACTGAAACGTGAGATGTCGGAAGGTTTTTTATCGAAGCGTGACCAGATAGCTTTGCCGCTTTTTGCCGCAGCGGGAGGAATGGCAGTTCCTGCCCTCATATTCTTCCTATTTAACCATAGCAGCCCGGAAACGACCAATGGCTGGGCGATTCCTTCAGCAACCGATATTGCTTTCGCATTGGCAATTCTTACGCTGCTTGGCAAAAATATTCCGCCTGCAGTGAAGATATTTCTTCTGGCAGTTGCTATTTTTGACGATCTGGGCGCAATTATTGTGATTGCAGTTTTTTACAATTCAGGGCTTGCAATAGAGCCTATGTTGCTGGCAGTTGGTGGAACCATTGCCCTTTTCGCGCTCAATCGCTTCAATATTATAGTAATGACCCCATACGTATTGCTGGGGATATTTCTCTGGTTCTGCTTCTATTATTCAGGAATCCATACCACCTTGGCGGGTGTGATGGTTGGTCTGATGATTCCGATGCGTAACCCGTCTGATCCAAAAGATTCCCCGCTCAATCGCTGCATGCATTTTCTGCATCCGTGGGTGAGTTTTATGGTTCTTCCCATATTCGCATTTACCAGTGCGGGAGTTGATTTGAAAGGTTTAACAGTTTCAAGTTTTCTGGAGCCGTTGCCACTTGGTATCGCTCTTGGATTATTCATTGGCAAGCAGATCGGTATTTTCGGGGTATCATTTCTGCTTATTAAATCGAAATTGGTGGCAATGCCTGAGGCGGCAGGGTGGAAGCATCTTTATGCGGTTTCCGTGATTGCTGGTATCGGGTTCACTATGAGCTTGTTTATTGGAATGCTGGCATTTTCCGATCCTCAACTGCAGGAAATGGTAAAAGTAGGGGTAATCAGCGGCTCATTATTATGTATCGTATGGGGGGCAGTGGTACTTAGGCTGATCAAAGGAAAAGCCTAACAATGCATTATGCCTAAATACAGAATGAGTATAATTGGCTTTACCTGATTTCATTTATCTTGGAAGCCACAATGAAATCGTTTTTATGCAAGCCGCCGACATCGTGGGTCATCAGGCGTACTTTAACATAGCCCCAGCCAAAGCCAATATCCGGGTGATGATTTTCCTGTTGGGCTATGGTTGCGATTTTATTTGCAAGCAGCAATGCGCTGTCAAAATCAGGGAAGCTGTATTTACGGAAAATCGCTTTGCCGCCATGGGCTAATGCCCAACCGCCAAGTTGCCCGAGCATCGCTTTTGCATCTTTTTCACTAATGGCAGTTTCATCTTTTTGTACTGCTACACAATTTTGTTTAGAGAGCATTTATTTTACCTTGGCATTATAATTGCATTTAATTCCTTTAAGGAAATTTTCTAAAAAACTTATAGCTAATAAATAAAAAATAAGCTAGGTTTTTATAAACTAGGCAATATTTACCTATTTGGACGTAATTATGGATTTTGGCTCTATACCTTTATTTGGCGTGATGAAGTCCAAGCTGGCTTATATGTCGCAGCGACAGAGCGTGCTTGCCCAGAATATAGCTAATGCCGACACTCCTGATTATCAGGCGCGGGATATACAAACTCCAAATTTCAAAAAGATGGTTTCTAATGCGAGTGGTAAGTTGCAATTAAAAGCTACCAATGAAAAGCATTTCTTAGGTCTGGGTGGTTCTTCTAACAGTTCACAGATTATAAAGCGTGATTCTACTTATGAGCGGAATCCCAATGGCAATAATGTGGTGATTGAAGAAGAAATGGCAAAGGTTGCTGAGAATCAGGCGGAATATCAGAAAGTCCTGAATATATACCGAAAATCGGTTGATATGTTTAAAACGGCTATTGGTAAAAATAACGGGTAGTTCTTATTTGGAATAACTATAGAAGGAGTGAATTATGCAGTTATCAGATGCTCTGGCTATTGCTTCTTCCGGGATGAAAGCACAAGGTGACCGTCTGCGAGTGGTTGCGGAAAATATCGCCAATGCTGATTCGACAGGCAGAACGCCGAACGAATTACCATATCGCCGTAAAGTTGTTATTTTTCAGAATATGCTCGATAAAGATCTAGGCATCAACACGGTCAAAGTCAGCAGCCGCAAGCCCGATATGTCAGAATTCCAGAAGAAATACGACCCAACTCATCCGGCAGCCGATGAAAAAGGCTACGTGCTTTACCCTAATGTTAACAGCATAGTGGAAATGATGGATATGCGCGAGTCAAGAAGAGGTTATGAGGCGAATTTGAATGTGATTGAAGTATCAAAATCTATGCTTTCGCGAACGCTTGATTTATTAAGATAATATCGGGAGATAAAAAATGGTAAACGCATTATCGGCAGCTAACGCCTATCGCAGCCAGCTTAAATTACAAAATGATATAGTTGATTCTGCGGCGCAGGATGAAACAAGTAAATCATCCTTTTCCAACATGCTGAAAGATGGCTTGCAGAATGCCATTGATACCCAGTATAAAACTGAGGGAGTGAAAATGGAAGCACTTACCGGCAAGGTTGATTTATCGGATTTGGTTACTGCGATTACCAATGCTGAGTTGTCATTAAATACAGTAATTGCGGTGCGTGACAAGGTTATAGGTGCGTATCAGGATATAATCCGGATGCCGATGTAAAACTCTATTGGTGCTTGCTCCACGCCAGCGAGTTTAGAGGTTATGAATTAGTCTGATGGAGTTATAATGGAAACAGCTGAAGTATTAGAAATTCTCCGCGACAGTATATATGTGCTGGTGATTATATCAGCCCCGGTAATGATTACGGCTCTGGTGGTTGGTCTTATCATAGCGGTGATACAAGCTCTGACTCAGATCCAGGAAGCAACCTTGACTTTTGTACCTAAGGTTCTTGCGATGCTTCTGGTACTGGTACTTACAATGCCTTTTATAATTGAGGAGATTACCGGGCTTAATAACCGGTTATTTGAAAAAATCGTGCATATTGAATAGGTTTATTGTCATACCAGTACATTCTACACCATCACAAAGTGGGATTAGAAATCTATAGTTCTTATTTGGAATTGTTATAGTAGTGCTTAGAATTGTAGTTTTTCCTTAACATCTAATGACATCGGAGAGATTAACCTGGAGCCACCCATTGATTTACCTACTTCATATTGTTTGATAACAAGGCGCAGATTTGCTGGATTATCCGATTCAGCTATCGCCACCTGTTCAGTTATAAGCCCGCTGGTGTACAACACAAATAATGCCTGCTCAAAAGTCTGCATTCCGGAATCATGACCTTTTTCAATATGTTCACGAATTTCCTTGATACGACCTTCAGCTATTAAATCACGTATTATTCCAATATTAAGCAGTATTTCAACAGCGATGCTACGCCCTCCATGCCTGTTTAAAACCAGACGTTGGGAAAGAATGGCTTTAAGATTAAGAGATAAATTCAGTGCAATCTGCTTATGTTTTTCTTCAGGAAAGAAATTTAATACACGTTCAATAGCCTGATTGGCATTGTTAGCGTGCAGGGTTGCGATACATAAATGTCCGGTTTCTGAGAAAACCAGCGCATGTTCCATTGTTTCGCGGTCGCGTATTTCACCGATGACGATAACATCAGGAGATTGGCGCAAGGTGTTTTTAAGGGCGATTCCAAAAGAATAAGTGTCGATACCGACATCACGCTGAGTGAAGATGCATCTATTATGTTCGTGGACAAATTCGATAGGGTCTTCAATGGTTACAATATGACCATTGCCGTTAATATTCCGATGTTCAAGCATTGCGGCAAGTGATGTTGACTTGCCTGAGCCGGTTGCGCCAACCAGTAATATCAACCCTCGCTTTTCTAAAGCCAGATCACCATATATTTTCGGTAGATCCAATTTTTCTATTGCAGGAATGTCAGTGCGGATACGGCGCAAAACAATACCGGTTTGTTTGCGCTGACGGAATATATTCATCCTGAAACGGGCTTCGTTCCATACTATAGCGGTATTATATTCAAGAGTTGATTCAAATTCTAATATTGCCTCTTCAGTTAGTAACTCTTTAAGTATAGCGTCAATATCATTTTGAGTCAGTCGTTCTTCAGAGAGATTCTCAATGTTATTTCCGAAGCGGAAGCTTGGAGGCGCACCAACCGTCAAGTAGCAATCCGAGGCATTGTTTTGCAGAAAATCTGCAAGTATTGAATTTATTTGAATAGGCATTTAAAACCCACTTTGTTTGTTTCTGATAGTATTGTTATTGGTATGATCACCAGATTTGCTAGCCCGTTCCATTAAATTTTCTGAATCATCGGAAGTGCTGGTACTTAGGGCAGAGCGTGCTGTTTCTTCCGATATTATATTCTGATTAAGAAGACCATAGATGCAATCCTTCATGGTGGACATGCCCAATTTTGTCCCCATCTGAATCAATGAATAAAGTTGTGAGATGCGTGCTTCGCGGATAAGGTTGCGCACGGCAGGCGTACCCAGCATGATTTCATGGGCAGGGACTCTGCCACCTTCCTTGCTTTTAAGTAGGGTTTGCGTAATTACCGCTTCTAATGATATGGAAAGCATGGCGCGCACCATTTCCTTATCGGCGGCGGGGAATACATCGATGATACGGTCAATGGTTTTAGGGGCGGAGTTAGTATGCAGTGTTCCCATCACCAAGTGTCCGGTTTCGGCAGCGGTTAATGCCAGCTGGATTGTTTCCATATCGCGCAACTCGCCAACCAGAATAACGTCCGGATCTTCACGCAGAGCACTGCGCAGGGCTTTGGTAAAGGAGCGGGTATTCCTTCCAACTTCACGCTGGTTGATTAAAGATTTTTTGGAAGCGTGGATAAACTCCACTGGATCCTCAATAGTTATGATATGCTTGGCATCGTTAGTATTTATATGGTTTATCATCGCAGCAAGGGTGGTCGACTTACCTGAACCGGTTGGACCAGTAACGAGAATAAGGCCTTTATGCAGACCGCATAATTTTTTTAGAATTTCTGGAGCGTTTAACTCTTCCAAACTCAGTATCCGGTTGGGAATATTCCTGAGTACTGCTGCCGCGCCGTTTAGAGTGTTAAATGCATTGACACGGAAGCGTAAATCTTTACCAAAAGAAATGGCAAAATCCAGATCCAGATCGCGTTCATATTCTGCCCTTTGTTGTTCGGTCATGATAGAATAGAGCATCTGTTTAATATCTTCGGCAGATAGAGCATCGCCCTTATAGGGAGTCATATCGCCGTTAATACGCAAAATTGGTGGGCTACCGGCAGATAAATGCAAGTCTGAGGCTTTGTTTTTCTGGGTAAAAATTAATAGGTCAGTGATTTCCACGAGAATCTCCTAAAATGACTTAAAGCCAGATCAGGGACTTAAATAATTCCATGCGGCTTATGGTCTATTAGAACTAATAAAGGTTAATCTTTGCTGAATATTGCTAATATTTCCCGGAATTTTTTCTCCGCGATCAGAAGCTTCAAGCAATTGTTTGTAAAGTTTTGTTGCTTCATCATAATTTTTCTGCTTATCCAGCATGATAGCTAAATTATAGCGATAAGTTAGATTCTCCGGTGCGAGAGCAACGGCACGGAACATTTTATCAATCGCCTTATCATAATCCCCTAATTTCTGATAAATAACAGCAATTTGGGCTGGAATAGTGCTGAAGCCAGGATTCTTTGCCTCCAGCTTTTCCATCTCCTCTAAAGCCTCACGCGGTGCTTCATCGGCAAGCAGTACAAGGAAATTGTTAAACCCGTCACGATGCTCCGGATCTATTGATAACAAGCGACCATACAAATGACGAGCTTTGTCAAGCTGCCTTGCCCGGTGATGTAGCGTCGCCAGCCCAAACAGGGCCTGAGTATTGTTTGGAGAATTATCAAGTATACTCTGATAAGTTGCTATGGCCGCTTCATTTTGTCCGGAAATTGTAGCATTATAAGCTTTTTCCAGCTCATAATCTGTATTTACCTGATAAGGTATTTTCTTATCAACCTTAACTCCCAAAGCTTCGGAAGCCCCAGATTCATTGCCTTTAAATAAATCCTGCATATCGTGAGAACGTTCGATTTTAAATGGATTGGTAGGGTTGCCTTTTTCTGGTTTCGCTGGAAGTTTTATTTTTCCTAACAATTCACGGCTTTTAGGCGATAACGATTCTTCCGGTTCTGATGAAGGTTGTTCTACAGCAAGTTTTTCAGCAGGCTTCTCGACTGCCACTTCTTTTTCTTTAATTTTTTCAGTGGATTCAGGTTTTTTTGTATTACTCGTGTCCGCATTTTTCTGAGG
>JBEBHV010000310.1:0-1395 GCA_040080715.1 Rickettsiales bacterium
ACCGCTCCTTGAATAGCTGCGCCCATAGCCACTACTTCATCAGGGTTTACACCTTTATGTGGTTCACGACCAAAAAACTCTTTCACCACTTCGATAACCTTTGGCATACGGGTCATACCACCAACCAGAATTACTTCGTCAATGTCCTTAGAAGTAAGGCCGGCATCTTTTAATGCTGCTTTGCAAGGCGCGATGGTTTTCTGGATCAAATCGTCAACCAGACCTTCGAGTTTAGCACGCGTCAGCTTGATGTTCATATGCTTAGGACCAGAAGCATCGGCAGTGATAAACGGCAGGTTAACATCAGTCTGCATTGAATTGGAAAGCTCAATCTTAGCTTTTTCTGCAGCTTCCTTCAGACGTTGCAGCGCAAGCTTGTCATTACGCAGGTCAATTCCCTGATCACGCTTAAATTCATCAGCCAGGAAATCTATAATCCTCTTATCAAAATCTTCACCGCCAAGGAAAGTGTCGCCATTGGTTGCTTTAACTTCAAACACACCATCATCAATTTCTAGAACGGATACGTCGAAAGTTCCGCCGCCAAGATCATAAACTGCAACGGTCTTTCCATCTTTCTTATCTTTATCCAAACCATAAGCAAGGGCAGCAGCTGTCGGCTCGTTTATAATACGCAAAACTTCCAGACCGGCGATGCGTCCGGCATCCTTGGTCGCTTGACGTTGTGCGTCATTAAAATAGGCAGGAACGGTAATAACTGCTTGAGTTACTTTTTCGCCAAGGTAATTTTCGGCAACGTCTTTCATTTTGGTAAGGATGAATGCGGAAACCTGGCTTGGAGAATATTTATCACCACGAGCTTCCACCCACGCATCGCCATTATCGCCTTTTACTATTTTATAAGGCACGAGAGCCATATCTTTAGCCACGATTGGATCAGAAAAATTACGACCTATAAGGCGTTTAATAGCAAATAGTGTATTTTCCGGGTTAGTAACCGCCTGCCTGCGCGCACCATCACCAACCAGACGTTCACCACTTTCAGTGAGTGCCACAACTGATGGAACCACATTGCGCCCTTCCTGGGAATGAATAACCTTTATCTGGCTTCCTTCCATAATTGCTACGCAACTATTTGTTGTTCCAAGATCTATACCGATAATTTTACTCATGAAGACTCTCCTTAGAATTGAGTTTACTAGAAATTGTTTTGTACATATTGACTAATGAATGAGATATAGGAAATAAAAATGCAATGACAACACCCTGTTTAAAATATTTTTTAAAAAAAGCCCTAAAATAGAAAAAAAACATAAAAATATGCAAAAAATGTATTTTTACTAAATAATATTAACCAAATATTAATAATTAATCTTTATTAAGATACACGCAATTATTGTTAATAAGGATTAAAATTATATGAATGATTTAGAC
>JBEBHV010000112.1:0-6724 GCA_040080715.1 Rickettsiales bacterium
AGCGGCAGGAGATAGTGTTTTCAGCCTGCCATTATTCCCAACCATGACCATACAGGAACAGGACATGGTAATAAAATCGCTGGAAAAGGTGTTAAAAAGGGGATAAAGAGTCCCCCATGAGTCCTTATATATCCATCATCATTCCCGTTTATAACGAGGAAAAGACATTACCTATCATGTTTTCACGGCTAATCCCGGTAATGGACAGATGTGGCAATAGTTATGAGGTTGTTTTCATTAATGACGGCAGTAAAGACCGCTCACAAAAAATACTAAATGATTTATATAATAATCGCCCAGATGTTGTACGGGTGATAGAGTTTATCCGCAATTATGGGCAGCACCCAGCTATAATGGCAGGATTTGGGCATTTGAGGGGTGAAGTTGTTATTACCCTTGATTGTGACCTGCAAAACCCGCCGGAAGATATTCCCAAGCTTCTTGCTTTGATTGAAAAAGGCCATGATGTTGTAGGAGGACGCAGAGTCAATCGTCAGGATTCATTATGGCGCAAGACTGTATCACAGATTTCTAACGTAGTCCGCAAAAGAATCACCAGTATTGACATGGGCGATCATGGCTGCATGCTAAGGGCATATAAACGTTCTATCGTAAATAAAATAATAGAGATTGGTGACGCATCCCCTTTTATCACCGCCCTTAGTCAGGAACTTGCCGTAAACCCTACAGAAATAGATGTCGGGCATGAACAGCGGGCGGCAGGTAAATCCAGCTATAATCTGTATAAGCTGATACGCTATAATTTTGATCTGGTAACCGGATTTTCTCTCATACCTCTACAGATTTTTACTATTGTAGGAATTCTCTGCTCTGTAGCCAGCTTCCTTCTGGTAGTGTATATGGCAATAAGGCGTATTTTCATAGGAGCTGAAGCAGAGGGGGTTTTTACCCTGTTTGCCATTCTCTTTTTCCTTGTCAGCGTTACTATGCTTGGATTAGGTATCATAGGAGAATATGTAGGACGTATTTACAAAGAAGTTAGGCATAAGCCTAGGTATTTAATTAAAAATATATTGGAAAGTAAGGATTCAGGAAAGTAATTATGAAGATTTTAATATTAGGTGCAAATGGGTTTATCGGCAGTCATTTAAGTGAGCATATCCTAGCTAACCGCGACTGGGATATTTATGCCATGGATATTGGCTCGGACAAAATTAGCGATTTTCTAAAAAATCCTAAGTTCCATTTTGTTGAGGGGGACATTACCATCAATAAGGAATGGGTGGAATACCACGTAAAAAAATGCGATGTTATCCTGCCACTGGTTGCCATAGCCAATCCGGCAACTTATGTACGTGATCCACTTTCAGTTTTTGAGCTTGATTTTGAAGCCAACCTGGAAATTGTCCGCCATTGTGTGCGCTATAAAAAACGCCTGATTTTCCCGTCAACATCGGAAGTATATGGGATGAGTGCCGATACACCTTATGATGAAGAGGAAAGCAATTTTGTAACCGGACCGATTAAAAAAGAACGCTGGATTTATTCCAGCAGCAAGCAACTTATGGACAGAGTTATTTATGCTTATGGGAAGCATAAGGATTTGAACTTCACCCTGTTCCGTCCGTTTAACTGGTTTGGACCAAGGCTGGATAATGTCTGGGAAACCAAGGAAGGTTCCAGCCGTGTTGCCACCCAGTTCCTGAGCAATATTTTTCATGGACGGGAAATTATACTGGTAGATGGTGGCAAGCAACGTCGCTGCTTCCTGTATATAGATGACGCTATCGAGGCGATGATAAAAATCATTGAAAATAAAGACGGCAAAGCCAATGGTCAGATTTTCAATATAGGTCATCCGGATAATGATGTTTCGGTGGCACAGCTCGCAGATACAATGATTGAGGTTATGAGCAAATTCAAAGGTTACGCCAATGTCAGAAGTAAAGTAAAAATCACTGTAAAAAGCGGCACGGAATTTTTTGGCGCAGGCTATCAGGATCTGGAAGCGCGCATACCCAAAGTTGAAAACGCTAAAAAATTATTAGGCTGGGAACCAACAACCGATCTCAAAACATCTATCCACAAGACCATTGCTTATTATCAGGCGAATGTTCCGGCGGGAATTAAGCTTGGTGAAAGCGAAGCGGAGTAATTACGTTTTAGTTATCGGTGCTGGAGGTGAGAAATAGTAACCTTGAAACAGATCCACTCCTAGAAGTTTAAGCTGTTCGTATGCTTCCTCAGTCTCCACACCTTCAGCTATTATGGTGCTGCCACTGGCATGGACTAACTCAACTATCTGGCTAATTATATTGCGGGTCAGTTGCGAGTCCAGACTGCCAAGAGCATGGCTATCTATCTTTACAAAGTCTGGTTTTATATCGCTCACCAGTGTTTTTGCGCTATCAACAGTGATTATGTCATCCACGGCAACTGAATAGCCTTGCTGCCTCGCATAATCGCATACGCTTTTCAAATGTTTCATATCACGTTTTGTTTCACTACGGGTAAATTCCAATACCAGATGTTTTGGCACAATGCCAAACAGCCTGGCTGCCTCGCTAAGCCCTTCTAAATAAACCGATGGGCGATGGATAAAACCTGGGAAGAAATTAACAAAAAGAAAGCCTGTGCAATCACTCTCAGCAAAGGTTTTTACTGCCTGCACCTGCAGGTGGCGATCCATCATATATTCAATATTAAGGGCTTTGCTGGCTTTTATAATTTTATCACCGCCAATGATACTGCCATCTAAATCTTTAGCCCTGACAAACGATTCAAAACCAAATATTTTCTGCTTTTCTCCAACTATAGGCTGGAAATAACATAACACACGCCCCTCATGCAATGCCTCGCCTAACCAAAGATTCTCAGCGATAGTTTGAATAGCTATAACTTTCTTACGCTCACCACTTTCCGGCATAGGTAAATCACTATCGGTAGTGAGAGAAACTTCCATTACATCTGCAAGCCTTGCTCTCTTTAAGATAGAATAAGTTACACTCCATATATCCGACCACTGACGCGGGGTTTTAATCACCCATCTCCCATCGACAGCCTTGTAATAGCCAATCTCTTTTAATTCATTGGAAATATTCGGAGCAAAATTTTCTGATTCCGCAAATAAACTAAGCCAATAGCTATCATGCTGCAAATAGGGAAGATTAAAAGATTTATGCTTGGATTTGGACATACCAACACTAATTTACATTCATAATTTAACACAAATAACTTATATGAACCTGCCATACCAAGCTTGTCGAGTTGTCTTTGCTTTATTGGTTTATTTTGCAAATATTTCCCGGTAAACTTGAAACAACAAAATGGTTTTTTAGAAGTTTCCCTATAATCAAACCGGAACACTACTATGACTTAGTTACTATTGTGTTAAAGTTTTGCCACAAATGTTATACTCATTCTGTAAAGTTATTATTTGAAATGACTATATTTTGATACAGGCTATACTTGTATGGAAATTTTCCCGATACTATAGTGGTAAAATGTTAGAAAACATTTTAATTACCCAACTTTTCGCTTTTTTCCTGGTGTTTTGCCGGATGGGTTCGGCAATTATGGTTCTTCCTGGCTTTGGTGAAGCTTATGTCCCTGCAAGAGTAAGGCTTCTGCTTGCGGCAATGTTCAGCCTGTTGCTTGCTCCCGTACTGCAAAAAGTTCCTGCCATGCCCAGCGACCTGTTTCTGCTGTTTAACATGCTTCTTGCCGAAATTCTTATTGGCATATTCCTTGGCGGGATAAGCAGGATACTTATTTCCGCCATTCATATGGGCGGGATGATTATTGCCTATCAGTCCAGCCTTGCCTCGGCTGTCACCCAGGATTTAACCTTATCACAGGCACAGGGAACATCCCTCGGTAATTTACTGGGAGTATCAGCACTGGTGCTATTATTTGCAACCGACCTGCACCACCTTATATTACGCGGGCTGGCAGATAGTTATATATTATTTAGCATAGGGCAGTTCCCACAGGTTGATGATTTTGCCAACCACGCGACAATTTTAATCAGCAGTTCATTCCAAATGGCAATGAAGATAGCAGCACCACATATAGTTATCGGCCTGCTTATATATTTAGGCGCAGGTATAATTGCCCGCCTCATGCCTAATATACAAATTTTCTTCCTGCTGATGGCACCACAATTACTTATCAGTTTTTTCATATTAATGATAAGTGCCAGCGCAATAATGTTATGGTATATGGAATATATAAAAAACTCACTCGCTATGTTTTTAGCTCCGTGATTTCTATAACTGATAAATAAAAAACAATGTCTTGAAAAATGGCTGATGAAGACCAGGAAAATAAGACCGAGCAGCCGTCACAGAAACGGCTTGATGAGGCGCGGGAAAAAGGGAATCTTGCCAACTCGAAAGAGCTTGGCAATTTTTTCATCTTACTGGTTCTTGCCACAACAATCATATGGTTTCTACCGCCCATACTGCGTGATTCGAGCAATCTTCTTACTCCTTTCCTCAGTGATGCCGATAGTCTAGCTGCCGACCAAAAGGGACTAAGCCTGATACTCTACAAACTGGCATTTGGAGGATTTGCTATAATCTCCCTGCCCTTACTTGCATCTATAATTGCAGCAATAGCTACCAGCTTCCTGCAACATGGCTTTGTGCTCTCTGCCGAACCGATGATGCCCAAACTGAATAAAATTTCTCCTATCGCCGGCTTTGGTCGCATTTTTTCCATTCGCTCTTTGGTAGATTTTGCAAAAAATATCCTAAAAGTTGTATTGGTTGGAATTGTTGCTTTCATGGCAGTTTATCCGGAACTTACACATATCCGCCAACTGCCCAATCAAAGCACTGAGAACATGCTTCTGTTCCTATGGATGCTTGCTAAAAGAATGGCTATAGGTGTGGCTATCGCAATGTTTTTTATTGCATTGTTTGATATTATCTTCCAGCGTTTCCAGCATATAAAATCCCTGCGGATGAGCAAACAAGAAGTAAAGGATGAATATAAACAGTCGGAAGGTGATCCGATGGTGAAACAGCGTTTGCGCCAATTGCGGATGGAAAGAGCGCGCAACCGGATGATGGCGGCAGTTCCACAAGCAGATGTAGTAATAACCAACCCAACCCACTTTGCCGTGGCACTCAAATATGATACAAATACAATGAGCGCGCCGACAGTTGTGGCAAAGGGTCAGGATTTAATCGCACTTAAAATTCGTGAGATTGCAGAAGAGAATGATGTTCCGGTAATAGAAAACCCGCCGCTAGCCCGCGCCCTGTTTGCATCAACCGACCTTGATAAAGAAATCCCTTTCACCCATTACGAAGCTGTGGCAAAAATTATTTCCTATGTATATCAGCTCAAAGGCAAAAAAGCATAAAAACATGTTGTGCTTTTTTAATATCTTTCTAATATCCTGAAGAAATATTCCATGTTGAATAATTAGATTCGTTTATGACTATTCGCTTCACAGAGATTTTATCATCCAGAAATTCCACGGCACATATAGACCGTCAGGATTTTGTGGTGCGTACACGCAGACCAATGTGGCAAACGCTGATAATAATGTTTGGCTCAGTACTTCCTATAGCTGTATTCCTTAGTATCATGGTAAAAGACCTGATAGTATTCAGCCAGATACTCTTTGTTTTGCTCGGTGTTTTAGGTACATATGTTGTCTATACAGTGCAACGCAGCCGTGATCTAGTGCTGGCAACGGAATTTCAGAACGCCTTGTTTGCTGCAGCTATTTCCCATAACAATGAAATATGTATAATAATTAAAAATGACGGAACTATAGTTTACATAGGTAAGACATTACAGGAAATGCTGCCAAATCTGCATAAAGAAACGCGCCGGGATATTGGCATTATTCTTGAGCATGGACATGTCTCAAAAGAAGAGCAGAAAAATGTTTTCAACGCTATTGAACGTTATGTGCGTGGCAAGGTTGTGTTTGACCTTACTGACAGCAAAAAACAACATCACAGAATTATGATGTCTTTCGAGCCTATTACACGGCCAAAGGGATATATGCTGCTGCGCGGTCGCGAGTTTGTGGAGAAGCGTGTGCTTGGCCCGGAAATCCCAACCGATGACAAAACTCCTGTATTTAATAAAAACAATCTGGGGCTATTTTCCTATATCACTGACAGTATGGATGTTGGCGCATACATAATCGATCTTTTTGGCAATATCACCTACGCCAATATAACATTGGAACAATGGCTTGATTTTGATGAAGATGAAATGGTAGAGCGAGGATTATCTCTGAAAGACATAATTTCGCAGACGGGGCTTGATATATCTATTTCTGAAATTAAAAATTTTTATGGAGAGGTGAACTTACAGAGAAAAATCGGAGGGCATGTTAAGGCATCGATAGAACAAAAGGCCATGTATGACGAAAAAGGCACTATAATTGGTTATGCTGCATTCCTCCATCAGATCAGGGAAAATTCTACAGGTGATTACTCCAATAAAAATCAGAAAGATTCCTGGTAGATAAAAACATTATACTCAAAGCAGTTCAAGAATTGGCTAGGGTCTGGATTCATTAATTTTGTAGTCTGTCACGAGAGCAATTTTGATACGCCGCTAGGCAAAGCCCGCCTGCGCATAGCAGGGACTACGAGCCAGGGATTTAACAACGCGGCGGGTCAAAATTGCCTCACCCGAAGGGTTGGTCAAAAACGCTTGACTACGTCGTTAAAAGTCTTGACCGTAGACATGGCTATGCTCTACGACTTTTGTCTAGTATTCAAGCGTTTTG
>JBEBHV010000113.1:0-6704 GCA_040080715.1 Rickettsiales bacterium
ATGTTAAGGTATATCCTACCATTTTCAACAATAAAACCAGAGTTTTCTACAGGATTTTTTTCAAGATATTCCTTCACGTTATTTTTTATATCTTTTTCTTTATCAGCATCTTGCTTACCATAGATGGCATAAAACCCACTAACGAGTGCATCATCAAGCAATTGGATTTTATCTGGTAGCAAAATATCTTTAAGTAAATATTGTTCTCCGGTTTGCGTATCATAGGTAATAAACGGATGTTCGCCATGACACCCTTTGGTAATATCCCGAATATAATTCAGGTTATAACTACCGATGCTTATAACGCTATTAGAGGTATAAACAAATTGCGGCCGATGCCGCCCAAAAACTTTTGTAGCATCGCATTTATAGTTTTCAGCACGTTTCTTTTCCTGTGCATTAATTAAATCCAGAGCTTTATCATTTTTATAAAACTCCACCGATCCGGCAAGTTCCTCACACACGCACTTTCTTTTTGTACAATTTTTTGTAGGGTAATCTATTTCCTGTTTCTTGCCTAAATTTACTTCTGCTTCAATATCATTTGTTATTACTAAAGCCTTTTCCCAGTCGCATTTTGTATCCATTATAGAACTGCAAGCACTGGCAAATGCTGGATAAAATGCCGCCACAGCCATAAATATAAAGCTTATAAAATAACGCATAATCGCTATTCCTCAGTGCCTTCTGATTTTTTATCCATATTCCGGCATAACAAAATTGATATTTCGTAAAGCATGTAAAGCGGAACGGAAAGTGCTATCTGGCTGAAAATATCAGGCGGAGTTATAAACGCCGCCACTGTTACAATAAGGACGATTGCATATCTCCTGCCTTTTTTTAAAGTATCAATCTCAACCATGCCTGAACGCACCAACAGAATAAGCACAACCGGCAATTGGAATGATAAACCAAAAGCCATCATCAGATGCATGGAAAGGCTAAGATAATCGCTAACTTTAGGCTCCAATTGTATAGGCAGACCACCATTAGCACCGCTTGATTCAAACCCCAGGAAAAATTGCCATGCTGCCGGAAAAATCAGGTAATACACAAAAGCTGCTCCGCTTAAAAACAATGTCGGGGCAGCAACCAGATATGGCACAAGCGCACGTCTTTCCTGCTTATATAAACCCGGGGCAAGGAATAAATAGAGCTGCGTGGCTATAATTGGAAAAGAGAGAAAAAAACCGGCAAACATAGCGAGCTTCAGATAGGTTATGAAAGCCTCAGTCAGGCTGGTATAAATCAGGCGGCGGTGTGATAAATCAGGAAAAACATCCGCCAGTGGTTGCACCAGGAAAGCATAAATATCCTCTGCGAAATAATAGCTAATACCTGTCGTCACAAAAAATGCCAGCAAACAATAGATGAGCCGTTTTTTCAGCTCGCGCACATGCTCAATAATAGGCTGTGCCTTGAACTCGCTATTCTCGGTCATCGGGTTTCTTCACATTTTTTTCTATTGGAGGAATCTGGTAGGATTCGTACATTTCTCCGTCATCTCCCTGAATAAGACGCATCTCAGCCTCGAGCGTTTCCTTAACGTCATCAATTCCGGCTTCTTTGGCAATATCATCAAATGTTTGTTTTATATCATGGCTGAAATCACGGATGGTCTTGATGAATTTTGCAATCGCCCGCACCACCACCGGCAGGTCTTTCGGTTGCATAAACACAACGACCACAACAACAACGAGAAGAATCTCGGCAAGAGAGAGATCAAACATATAAAAACCCAATAATCATTGTCATAGATGATTATGTATCAGGATTATCTTTATTTTTATCTTCAATTTTCTTGGCATCATCGCCCTTTAGCCCATCACGGAACGAGCGTATGCCTTTACCAATATCACCCATAACTTTTGGCAACCTTGTTCCAAAAAGCAGCAGCACAATCAAAAGTACCAGCAGCAGATGCGGTAAACTAAGCATATCCATACCCCTTAATATTAATAATGAATACCCATAATAGCTGATTTTTTGCCTTTGTCACTTAGTCAATGTCACTTAAGCATTGCCGGTCAGCCACAAAAGATTTTCTAAAATCCAGAAAGTAGGAATCCCTACAATAATATTGATAAAATTATAGCCTAAAATACTGGGAACAAATAATAATAGCAAAACAATTGCCATTCCCTTTGTGTCCAGTTTATCAAACCATATATGCGGCTTTTTACTAAGCAAGGCGGTAAGTACCCGCCCACCATCAAGTGGCAGAATAGGTATCATGTTGAATACCATGAGTACCAAATTTATAAGCATCATATTGACAATATTTTTAAATAACCACGGTGCTTGTTCAAGCGTAATGAAATAATCAATATGCAGCATAAAACCCGCCATAATAGCCAGCAGTAGATTGGTAAATGGTCCTGCTAACGCCACACAGATAGTACCAAGGCGTAGAGGTGAAAGATTAGCAAAATCTACAGGAACTGGCTTGGCGTAGCCGAAAACCACGGGTGATTTCATAAGCACCAGTAAAGCTGGTAAAATTACCGTTCCTACCTTGTCAACATGCACCAAAGGATTCAGCGTAAGCCTTCCCATGCGTTTCGCGGTGGTATCTCCGAAATAAAGCGCGGCATATCCGTGCGCGACTTCATGCAATATTATCGCTGTAATAACTGGAATAATCCACGTTGAAGCATCAAGCAGCCACTGTATGTTTTCCATAAGCTAAACGCTCAGTAAGTTATTTACGGTTTGTCTAGCCTCTGCAACTTCAAATTCCTTTGCTCTCCCTGCCCCAACCATTGATTTTTTTGCCCGCTCCAATGATTTCCCAGACAGTTCACAGAGTCCCTTCTCTACTTCCAGCATTTCTGCCATATCACCATTGCAATGCAGAACCACATCACAACCGGCATTAAGCACATCCCGCGCTCGCTGCGTAAAATCTCCCTGCATCGCTTTCATTGACAGATCATCAGACATAAGCAATCCATCAAATCCCAATTCATTGCGTATCAGTGAAATTGCGGCAGGAGAAACAGTTGCCATTTTTTCAGGGTCAATTGCCGTATAAAGCACATGCGCCGTCATCGCCATTGGCAGATGTGCCAGTGCCTTGAAAGTAACAAAATCAGTTTGCCGTAAAATTTCAATAGGAGTATCCACCACCGGAAGTTCAAGATGACTGTCGGCAAAAGCGCGACCATGCCCGGGGATATGTTTAAGGATTGAAACAACTCCGCCAGCAGCAAGCCCTTTGGCAAATGCGTCTGCCAATTCTATAACCTGCTGTGGTGATTTCCCAAATGCCCTATCACCGATAATATCATGCGCTCCGGGGATCGGCAAATCCGCAAGTGGCGCGCAGTTTACAGTTATTCCTAAATTATATAACTCATAAGCAATTAAACGGGCATTAAGGTAAGTTGCCTTTTTTGCAGCTTCTAAATCTTTCCCCGCAAGTTCAGAAAACGCGCCAGCAGGTGGAAAAACCGGAAAATGCGGAGGCTTTAACCGTGCAACCCGCCCACCTTCCTGATCAATGAGAATTGGCAGATTATCGCGGCCGGAAACCTCTTTTAACTGCTTGACCAGAGCTTTTATCTGCTCCGGCGATTCGCAGTTACGAGCAAATAAAATATAGCCAAAAGGGTTTACTCTGGAAAAAAAGCTTATTTCTTCAGGAGTTAAGCTGGTTCCGGAAATTCCAAAAATCGCTGCGGATAAATTTGTCATAAAACTGTAACTACCATTAGGGTAAGGGTTGCGCTAGGATTATTTCACAATAAATAACCAATTATAGAGGAGTTGTTATGGTAGATTCTAAACAGGATATGCTCGGCGCAATTAATAATGCAGTGGTAGATGAGCTGAAAGCTAGAAATATATTGGCATCATCTGATCCGGCTGATCGTAGCAATGATAATATAACAAGACATCTTACAGAACATCTGCAAGCTGTATCTAATGCAAAAAATTTTGGTGATGAAGGTTCTAAAGATACAGAAAGAAAAACTCTGCGCGATTTGACCTCGATTACCAATAATCGTAGAGAAGAAGCCAATTTACAACCTGTAACTGAAGAAAAAATTACAGAAGCTGTAGTTTCCGGATGGAATAAAGTAGTACCTCAACAACATGGACAACAGCAAGATCTAGCAAAGCCCGCTGACACATGGTCTGAGGATCTGCTAAAAAGACAACAATCACTTTATACTCAACGTTAGCTTTTAATCCGCCACCAGCATGCAACTCTGCCCTTTGGTGGTTAAGTTTTTGCACATCTCATTAGCTGAATCTTTGCTGGAGAATCCACCAAGTCGCAGGCGGTAAAAGGTTTTTCCCTTCACATCAGCGCGCAGTATAGCTGGAGTTTTTCCGGAAAGACTAGGGAATTTCTTTTGGATCTTCTGCCAGTTTTCACTAGCTTCTTTCTCCGAACTGAACGCACCCAGCTGGATTTTTGCCGTACCAGACTTTGTTGAAGGTTTTGCGACTGGTTTTGCTGCTGGCTTCTGTTCAACAGGTTTAGGCTTGGCATCAGTTTTTGCCGCCGTAGTTTTCACCACTTCCGGCTTTTTATCATCAATACCAACAGCTTCGATTTTTTCCACTTCTACAGCAGGAGATTCGATTTTGACTTCATTTTCAGTTTTATTACTTTCTACATTAGTAGTTCCAGCTACATCCTCAGTTTTAGGTTGCTCTGTGCTTTCTGCAACAGTTTCCGTCTGCTCATTATTAGTAATAGGCTCTTCCGGACTTGGTAATACACGCTCCACTTTTGCAGATGGTGGGGTATTAGAAAATGTTTCAAATATAGTTTTATCCTGATTAGGGAATTTCATTCCGCCCGGATCTTCAGGTTTTTCTTTAATCGGAGTTTTTTCAGCTTCAATAACCAATAATTCTTCTTCTTTTACTGATTCCTTTCCGGAGTGATAGGCGTAATATGCAAGCATTATAAATCCCGTAATCACGCTGACCAGCATGATAGTTGGAATCCATTTCATAATTCCGGAAGCGTTATCAATGTTTTCATCGTCTTCATTATTCATCACCGCATCTCCTCAACTGGTTCCACTCCAAGCACCATAAGCCCAGAAGCTATCACACATGATAGCGCGTGGGCAAGTGCAACCCGCGCTGCTGTCAATTTTATATTATCCTTTATTATAAAACGCAAACCCGCATCACTATTTCCCTGATTCCATAAACTATGAAACGCTGCTGCCAGATCGTGAAGATAAAAAGCAATTCTGTGTGGCTCAAGATTATTTGCAGCGGATTCAACCATGCGTGGCCAGCTGCACATCAGGCGGATAAGCGCAAGCTCTTCCGGATGAGTGAGTAACTTCATAATTTCCATATTTAGAGATTTAAATGGAAGCACAGATTCCGGCATTTCTGCAGATGCATTGCGACGTATAGAGCGCAACCGCGCATGTGCATACTGCACATAAAAAACTGGATTGTCTTTTGACTGTTCGGTGATTTTAGCAAAATCGAAATCAAGCGGCGCATCGTTTTTACGAGTGAGCATGATAAACCGGAAAACATCTTTCCCCACCTCTTCCACCACTTCACGTACCGTAACAAATGTTCCTGCCCGCTTAGACATTTTGGCAGGTTCGCCATCGCGCAAAAATTTTACCAGCTGGCAGAGTTTTATATCAATTTTTACCTGATTGTCAGATAGCGCACCTACAACTGCTTTAATACGCTTGACATACCCACCATGATCCGCGCCAAAAACGTCAATAATCCAATCAAACCTGCGCTTGCATTTATCATAATGATAAGCAATATCCGGCGCGAAATATGTCCAGCTTCCATCTGATTTTTTTACAGGACGATCTGAATCATCACCAAATTCAGTAGCTTTAAATAATGTTTGTGGCCTTGGTTCCCAATCATCAGGTGTCTTCCCTTTCGGGGGTTCTAGCACACCCTCATACAGCAAGCCTTTTTTTGAAAGCAAATGCATTGCGTCTTCAACTTCTCCAGCCTTGGTAATTGCCAGCTCTGAAGTAAATACATCATGTGAAATTCCTATAATCGCCAAGTCATCTTTAATAATTTCCATCACCGCTTCTATCGTATATTCACGGATAATGGGTAACCATTCATCACGGTCTTTTTGCAATAATTTATTGCCGTGAATGCGTTGCAGTGCTTCAGCTATAGGTATAAGATATTCACCCGGATAATACCCTTCAGGAATACCTTTAAATTCTTCACCACAAATTTCTTTATAACGCAGGAACACTGATTCCGCCAGCTTATCAACCTGCGCTCCGGCATCGTTTATATAATATTCGCGGGTAACATCATATCCAGCCTTAATAAGCAGCGTTGACAGCGCATCGCCAAACACTGCCCCCCGCCCATGCCCGACATGCATAGGACCAGTCGGATTTGCCGAAACATATTCAACATTAACCCGTTTTCCCTGCCCAATATCGGAATTACCATAGCCCCGCCCTTCAGCTATTATATCAAGGACAGCCGATTGCCAGATGCTGGTAGAAAGGGTGATATTTATAAAACCCGCACCGGCGATTTCAACTTTATCAATCCATTCCAAAGCGCGTAGTGGTTCAACAAATAACTGTGCGATTTCTTTAGGGTTTTTCCCAATCTGTGCGGCAAGCACCATAGCGGCATTAGTCGCAACATCCCCATGCGCCACGTCACGCGTAGGCGTTGCCTCTACTTTATCGCTATTAACATCCGCAGGCAAA
>JBEBHV010000311.1:0-1385 GCA_040080715.1 Rickettsiales bacterium
ATGAAACAACATTTCAAAATAATTTCTGCATATCTTAAGGATTTTTTTGCCATAATTTCCGATAATTTTATTAATGATTAGTGATTCGTTTTTTCCAAATGCTTGGAGAGCGTTTTACATGCAGTATTGCTATTATTACAATATCGTTATTCCTAATTAGGAAAATGACATGATACAGAAATCCATGCACGATTACATGACGCGTTTTTTTACATCTTCCCAGGTAGAAGTCTCCATTTCTCCTGCTTTATAAGATTGTATACGGCTTTCCACCTCATTCATTTGCTCGTCAGTAAGAGGTTTTTGCTTAACATGCTCTTCGATGCTATCCCATAATTCACCGATTAAATTTAGTTTTTCAACAGAATCCAATTTAGAAAAATCAAACCGATCCGAAATTGTCATAAAAATCTCCATGATGAAAATTGAAGTAGCTGGACAACGGCAGTTCTACACCATTTCCCAGCCACTATCTATCCATTTTTAGCCTGCCTTTTTATCCTTATCAACTTCTTCATAAGTAGCGTCAACTACTGTGCCGTTATCGCCACCTTCTGAAGATGCATCCCCAGTAGCGTTACCACCAGCAGCAGCCTTTTCCTGTTCAGCCTTATAGATGATTTCACCTATTTTCATTGAAGACTGGGTGAGGGCTTCGGTCTGTTTTTCAATTTTTTCAGCATCGTCACTGGATAAAGCTTCCTTCAAAGCAGCGATGTCTTTTGCAATTGCTTCCTTGTCGGCTGTAGGAATTTTATCGCCATGTTCCTTGAGGTTTTTCTCAGCGGAATGGACAAGCCCGTCAGCATGGTTCTTTGCATCAACCAGCACGCGGCGTTTCTTATCTTCCTCTGCGTGCGCCGCAGCATCTTTTACCATCTTGTCGATGTCAGCGTCAGAAAGTCCGCCGGAAGCCTGAATGCGGATTTGTTGTTCCTTGCCGGTTGCTTTATCCTTTGCCGATACATTAACTATACCATTAGCGTCAATATCGAAGGTAACTTCAATTTGTGGCACCCCGCGCGGAGAATTAGGAATACCCACCAGATCAAACTGCCCCAGCAATTTATTATCCGATGCCATTTCACGTTCACCTTGGAAAACACGAATGGTAACAGCCGTCTGGTTATCATCGGCAGTTGAGAATACTTGCGATTTCTTGGTTGGGATGGTGGTATTGCGGTCAATAAGGCGCGTAAATACACCGCCCAATGTTTCGATACCAAGAGATAGAGGAGTCACGTCAAGCAACAACACATCCTTCACATCACCCTTTAGCACCGCTCCTTGAATAGCTGCGCCCATAGCCACTACTTCATCAGGGTTTACACCTTTATGTGGTTCACGACCAAAAAACTCTTTCACCACTTCGATAACTTTTGGCA
>JBEBHV010000114.1:0-6647 GCA_040080715.1 Rickettsiales bacterium
TGGTGAATTATGCAAAATAGCTCAGGATGAATTTGCTGCCGGGCGGGATTCCAAAAACGAGATGCTGCAGAATATCAAAACTGAATATGCAGTAGTTCGCGAGTTTATAAACGCTTTGTAAGACCTTTTGTATTTTTCCTAGTCTTTAATTATTTAAAATCAATAATATAATTGTATTTAACTAATTGGCAACGCAAGCTGATTGTGTTGACATGTTAATATAGTTTAATTAAGATGGGATTGTTAATCTAATAATTTTTAATAGGGGATTGCGATGAAAGATAATGGAGAGGAATATTTTGCAAAGGACTCCCGGACCGGGTTTAATTAGAATCCTCGTAAAGGTGCCGTGCTGGATGCATTGGAGGCTTTACGGAAAAATGGAGTAGAGCAAGTTCCTGGTATGCCAAAATTAAGGATACCAATGAACCGCAAGACTTCTTGGGCTATTGGTCACTTGTTAGGTGATGATTTATATAAACCAGTTGTACCTCCAGAGTCAGTTACCGTTATAGATAGGCAAGGAAATGAAAGTGCATTTCGTAAGACAACAAAAACAGAAGAAGATAAATTTTATATAATTAGCGGAGAGAAAAACATGGCTCGTTTGGAAGATGCCGCTAAGAAAGTAGGATTAGAAGGTGCTCCATTGGTTAGCAGTTTTACAGATTATGCTAAGACGGACTATGCTAAGAAGGTCGTAAACGATAGAATGGCAAAGTATGATTCACCTGCTAAGTCTAAATAATATAAGCATTCTATAATCCTTCAGGAGAGGGAATTTAAAGGGCAGGTGTGTAATTATCTGCTCATTATCTGTATATTATTGCAAATTATCTGCTAACTATAGCATCATTTCTCGAGCGTTTTGATAATCTTCCGAAATGCTTCGCTGTTCTTTGTGGATTGATTACCTCCTATTTTATTTTTTGACCAATCAGTATGATACAAAAGGTAATCATGTTCAGGAAGAGGCTTTCTATTTTCCCTCTCCCTCACAGGGAGAGGGGGAAGAAATCAAACGATCTTACCATCCACAATTTTAATAATCCTGTCGGCTATTTCTGCAAATCTTGGGTCGTGGGTAACAACCACAACTGCCCTGTTTTCTTTGTGTGCTAATTCTCTAAGTATGGTTTGAACATTATTGCTGGATTCAGTATCCAGATTTCCGGTTGGTTCATCGGCAAGAATAAGTATAGGGTTATTAGCAAGTGCGCGGGCAATGGCGACGCGCTGGCTCTGCCCTCCGGATAATTGCTTTGGCAGTTTGTGCATCTGCTCGCCAAGACCAAGGCTGGACAGTAGTTCCTGTGCTCGTGTTTTTATTTTCTCCTGTGGCAATATTCCAAGTTTCTTCATTGGCAGCATCACATTCTCCAATGCTGAAAACTCCGGCAATAAAAAATGAAACTGGAAAACAAAGCCCAGTTTTTCCAGACGTATATTGGCAAGCTGGTCATCATTGTAAGTGGAGACATTAGTATCTTCCAGCCAGATTGTTCCGCTGGTTGCTTTATCGAGTAAGCCAAGGAGATAGAGCAGGGAGGATTTGCCGGAACCGGAAGGTCCGGTAATTACTATGAATTCACCCTGTTTAATATCAACATCCGCGTTACTGACCAAAGTTACTGGAATTTCTCCTTCCAGCCTGCGTGTTATATTTTCAGCTTTGATAACAGTTTTTCCCATTAGCTGCCCCGCAAAATATCAACCGGCTGTACGCTTGCCGCTTTACGCGCGGGAAGAAGCGCGGCAATTACGGCAGCAGCTATGGCAAATCCGGCGGCAACTGCAAATTGCTGCCAGCCCCAATCCAGAGGCATTTGCACAAATTCAGTGCCTCCCGGTGGTTTCAGCTTTATCTGCATCAGGCTTTTCATAAGTACCGTACCAAGCGGTATACCGATTAAGCAGCCTGTTATGCCAAGGATAACTCCTTGTGTTATGAATATCTTCCTTATGTCGCGGGCATGGAATCCCATTGATTTCATAATGGCTATGTCGCGTTGTTTTTCCATTACGACCGTGGAAATAACATTATATATTCCAAATGCCGCCACCACTAATACAGCACTTACTACAGTAAACATTATGATATTTCGTATAGCGAGGGTATTTAATATATCTTCAGATGCTTCCTGCCATGATACGGCTTTATAGCCGATATTATTTTCAATCTCCGCAGCTGTTTCCCTTGCCTTATAAGGGTCGGGAAGTTTTATTATTATGTTATTAGCGCGGTTGGAACGGTTGGCAAGTGCCTGCACCCGTTTTAAGTCGACAAATGCCTGAGTAGCATCATAGCTTGCCCGCCCTGTGCGGAAAATACCGACAATTTTGAACACCCGCATCTGCCCATTGGTAGAGATAACTGTTATGTTATTGCCAATGCTCAGAGCTAATCTTTTTGCCAGCTCATTGCCGATTATAATTCCATTCTGATTGGAAATAAGCTCGTCTACAGAACCATGAACCATGTATTTTTCTATGGTGGTTACGCTACGGATTTCTCTGGCTATCATACCATTCAGTGTAATGCCGTAATTTTTTCCTGCACTGCTGATAAGTGCCTGTTCTGCAAGAACCGGTGAGGCAAGTATACCGGGAACGAGAGTGGATAAATCATCCAGTATTTGTTTAAAACCCCTTATGCCACGATTTTCACTTATCGGTTTTACATTGGATATTTCCACTGCTGCTTCCGGATATAATGTTAGTGCAGGTTGTTCGCGCGGATCACGGAATTCATCGTTTATGTTAATATGTGGGGAATTATTAACAAGCCTTGTAATGAAATCGTTCTCTGAACCTTTCATAAGCGAGGAAATTGTTAAAAAAAATGCCACGCCAAGAATAATACCCAGTAGAGAAACTATACTCTGTCGCTTACGTGACAATAAATGTCGTGCGGCTATGGAAATCAACAGATTCATGATTTTGGAACTGTATTAACAACGGCATTAACTTTGCGACCTGTTTTCAATTTCTGATCATGATTGATAATCACCAGATCATCAATGGTCAGGCCATCTATCACTTCTGTTTGTTTTGCTCCTTTAACTCCCAGTGAAAGCTGTTTCTCTACAACACGACCATCTGCTATTAGCAAAACTTTATCTTTGTAAACAGAGCTGCTTGGTATCAGTATGGCATTCTCTTTCTCATTGATTACGATATTGGTTTCGACCGTCATGCCAATCTTGAGCGGAGTGTCACCGACCAGTTCAATACGTACGCGGTAACTGCGGGCGATAGGGTCTCCTTTTGGGGTGATTGCCTGAATTTTGCCATTAAATATCTGCTCAGCAAAGGCATCGGAGCGAATTAATACCCTCTGCCCAACCTCTACTTTCGCGATATCTTCTTCATCCACCTCAGCCGAGATACGTAATGGGGCGCAGCATGACAACCATAAAACCGGAGTGTTGGTTGGGATTGTCTGTCCTATTTCTCCATCGCGCTTAATAATGAGTCCGTCATCAGGGGAGGTGAGTTTAAGATAATCTGCTTGCGCTTTGACGATCTGAGTTGCTGCAATTGCCGCTTCCCAGTCTGCCTTTGCCTGGTCATAGTTTTTCTTTGGTGTGGCATTGTTTTTAACTAGAATGGAATTACGCTCAAATTCCTTCCTGGCAAAATCTTCACGCGCTTGTAATTGTTTTATTGAGCTCTGGAGTTCATCATCTTCAAGCTGCGCCAGAATCTGCCCTTTGCTTACCATGCTTCCTTCGTCAACTTTAAGTTCTACCAGGCGGGCGGAACTGCGTGGAGAAATTGGTATCATAATGGTCGGTTCAACAGTGCCTGTGGCATAAACCGCTTGTAAAGCTGTGCCGCGTACTGGATTAGTAACCGTAACCGATTCACCTTTAATCAGCCATTTCGCCACGACAACAACTGTAAGCAGCAGAATAACCAGTAATGTAATGACTATAATTTTTTTCATATTGGTTTTTTATAAATATGTGAATGAATGGCGGCACTTTACCCGAGAAGCGGTAAAAAGATAACACTTTATTGCCTGTGCTTTATTGCCACCTGACAATTTTTATAAAAACAAGCAAAACAGCTATTCCTGTCCCACAATAAATGCGGCATGACATAATTACATCGGGTGGTGAGAAGAGGGGATTATAATAATTGACCATCCAATTTAATATGTTAGCCTGAACTTGAAGCTGGAGAACCTGGCTTTGGGGTATCGAAACCTCTTCCATATGCAGTTTGTGCAACTGCAATGCACTCCTCGCTTTGGCGGGGGGGTGTTGGTGTATGTTCAGGCGAAAGCCAAAGACCAATGCAGCCTCTCATATGGTAGGTTTTCGAACTCCCCGCCACCAGCAATTTTGCTGGTGGCATTTTAAGAGGGAGAAAAAAAATGTTTTTCGACAGAAATTACGACATCAGGACAATGCTACCAATTGAAGTAGCTCTCGATATGCTATCACATGCTATGGCTATCGCCTATAATTACCAGAATGATAAACGTCATACTTTGACTGAAAATGAACTGCAAATGATTGATATGTTCGTGGCGGAATTAGAGAAAAATTATAGCGTAGCTATCTATATTGCTCAATGTTTGCGCCAGAGGATGAATGGTGAAGAGGAAGGCTCAGCGAAGTTCACCAATCCCGATGCGCTGGAATAATTTGTCATCCCCGCCTTGAGCGGGGATCAAGGGCAAAAACCAAAGACGGAATTTGTTGCCTCAGACCCCGCAACAAGTGCGGGGTGACAAGGGTGAGTGCGGGGTGACAGTAATGGCTGGATTGCCGCGAAAACTACGTTTTCTCGCAATGACGAAAAACGCATTATGCAGAGGTCTTAATGACAGAATTATGTCGGGTGGTGATGCCTGTGCCTTATTGCCTATTTATTATAGTGCGCTGATGCGGGAATACAATTTTTACTGTAGTTCCCTCATTAGGTTTACTTTGAAGCACAAGCTTTCCATCATGCAGTTCAGCATACATTTTGCAAAGTGGCAAACCTAAACCGGTTCCTTCATGGTTTTTTGCACGGTGAACCTGTCCGAAAACCGACAGGGCTTTAGGAATATCGCCTTCTGCTATACCAATACCGTTATCGGTTACAATCAGCATTAAATTCTTATGTGAATCAAAGTTAGCAGATGCGGTTATCACCCCGTTTTCTGGAGTAAATTTAAAAGCATTTGACAGAAGATTTATAAGAATCTGGCGTATTTTTCTGCTATCGCCCCACAGCAATGGAAGCTGTGGATCTATCCGTACTATCAGATCTATATTCTTGGTTTTTACTTTACCTTTCATGATGCGCACTGATTCATTAACCAGATCACCTAGATTTACTTTTTCTTCCAGAAGCTCCAGCTTGCCGGCATCACCTTTTGAGAATTCCAATATATCGGTAATCAGCTGCAATAGGTGGTTGCCGCAAAGATTAATGTCATAGATACGTTCTTTCTGGTTGGCATTCAGTGGGCCGAAATAGCCAGAATTTATCATTTCCGAGAATCCAATAATAGCATTGAGGGGAGTGCGTAGCTCATGGCTCATATTAGCGAGGAATTCAGATTTTGCCTGACTGGCAAGTATTGCCGCGCTCTCTGATTCCTGCACACGCATAATCTGGCGAGCCATAACTACCGCGAAGAATGACAGTATTGAACCGAAAATGGTAAACAGCACCAGGAAGCCTATATCCCTGAGCCTTGATTGCCGCCAGCTTGTTAAATAATCATCTTCATCCAGAGTTATTTGTATGGCAATGGGCATGTTCTTTAAAAACTTGAGAGCCATGATCTTATTGGAATCACTTGAGGAAACTTTCCCGTGGAATACAGCATTGGGAACTCTTTCCTGCTTCCCCAGAAAGTTGCGACCAAGGAATTCATTGATTGCGCTTTTATATGGGCTTGAGGCAAGCAATGTCTGGTCAGAAAGCATAATGGACATGAATTTCTGATTGCCGGAGGCTATAGAATCGTAGAAATTGATGAAATATTGCGGGTCAATTGCCGCAACTACAATACCGCCAAATTCTCCACCGAGTTTAGTATAACGCCTGCTCATTAGGATGAGAGGAGTTTTCCCGACCGTATGATTTTTACCTATGAATACATCGTTGTTATCCGTTTCACGAAGCTGCTTGAAAAGCTGTTGTCCCGCTGGTCGGGCTTGATATTCCAGCCAGTGCTCATATTTCTCTTTGTGGGCGGAAACCTTGACCGCGCCTCTTTCATCTATCAGGGCAATACCAGCTATCTGTGGAGTTTCATTTAACCATATCCTAAAATCATTCTCTGTGTATTGGGGTATGTTGTTACGAAATAGAAGATTGAAAAACTGCCTTTCAATAACGCGCCTCAGCGATAAATCAACACCAAGAAAACTAAGCTCCACATGCTCACTCAGGATATTTGCCAGACGCACGGAGTTTTGTTCACCATCTTTTATTGCCTGATTATATGCGTTCTTTCCCTGATAGATAACAATAAAGCTGAAGGTCAGCATGATGAATGCTGAAAACGCGATAAGGTAGCGTATTCTTGGCGAATTTAATTTTTTTTCCTGTTCTTTAGTCATTAAGTGAATCGCTAAATTTCTACCGTTAACCAATTAACATTATATAAAGTCGCTACAGTAACCTATATATTTAGC
>JBEBHV010000006.1:0-27108 GCA_040080715.1 Rickettsiales bacterium
CAGCAGCATTTACATACTCATCAAGTCGCTGGTCATCCGCTCCTGTAAACTGCACCGCATCGACAATTTTACTTCCATGCCCCGCTGCAAACAAATAGAGTTTATCAGTCACCAGATTGAAGCAGCCTCGGAATCTCTCACCCATGCCAATCGGCCAGGTTATCGGGCAGACATCAAGAGCCAGCTTTTTTTCTATTTCATCAAGCAACTCAAACGGCTCACGAACTTCTCTATCCATTTTATTTATGAAAGTTATAACCGGCGTATCCCGCAAGCGGCACACTTCAAATAATTTAAGTGTCTGTTCTTCAATACCTTTTGCACCATCAAGCACCATCACAGCGGAGTCAACCGCTGTAAGTGTGCGGTAAGTATCTTCCGAAAAATCTTTATGCCCGGGCGTATCGAGCAAATTTATGGTATTTTTCTCATACTCAAAGGTCATCACCGAAGCAGTAACGGAAATACCACGCTGCTGCTCAATAGCCATCCAGTCGGAACGTGCCGATTGCCCGCCTTTCTTGGCTTTTACCGCCCCAGCCAGATGAATAGCACCGCCGAAAAGCAGGAGTTTTTCGGTAAGTGTCGTCTTTCCGGCATCAGGATGCGAAATAATTGCAAAAGTACGGCGGTTTATATAGGCTGATTGGCTCATAACCCGCGTCTATACAGCCCTGTCCCAAAACATTCAATTAAAAGATTCTATAATTCAAGTTTTATTAGGCAAAATATATGCTATAATCGCCCTTATATAACAAGATAAAGCACTAAAATTATGAAAAAATACATATTGATATTGGGTTTAGCCCTTGTCCTTAGTGGTTGTCGCCCTCTGTGGCTCAGCATGGTTGATCCATCCGGACCTCCGGAATACAAGCTGGGCTGGGAGGATGGTTGTGACAGCGGTATATCCGCCGAAGGCAACTGGGCGGATAAGATGATGTATGGCTTCAAAAAACGTCAGGAAATGGCTGCCAACGACCAATACAAACAGGCGTGGAATGAGGGCTTCACCTATTGCCGTTTCTCTTATGCTTCCTCAAAAGAATCGCTCGATTTCAAAGGTATTGGGCTAGGTAGTGGGTTCGAGTAATAATCAATGAAATTTTTAGACGAAGCAAAAATTTATATTCGCAGTGGCGATGGTGGCAAGGGCTGCGTCAGTTTTCGCCGTGAAAAATTCATCCCCGATGGTGGTCCTGACGGTGGCAATGGTGGCAATGGTGGCAGTGTAATCGCAGAATGTATCGCTGGACTTAACACGCTGATAGATTTCCGCTACCAGCAACATTTCAAGGCTAAAAAAGGGCAGCATGGGATGGGCAGTAATTGCACAGGCGCGTCTTCTGACGATCTCATTATAAAACTGCCGGTAGGCACGCAGATTCTCGCCGATGATAAGGAAACAGTTATAGCCGACTTAACCAGCATCGGGCAGAGAGTTAAACTCGCCCAAGGCGGTAAAGGCGGGCTGGGCAATCAATGCTTCAAATCCTCAACCAACCAGGCTCCGCGTATTTCCACCCCCGGGGAAGAAGGGCAGGAACATTGGCTTTGGCTTAAATTAAAGCTGATGTCGGACGCTGGGCTGCTTGGTCTGCCCAATGCCGGGAAATCAACATTTCTGGCGGCAGTTTCCCGCGCCAAACCTAAAATTGCCGATTACCCTTTCACCACTCTAACTCCGCAATTAGGAGTCGTTTATATTGATAATCGTGAATTTGTACTGGCCGATATTCCAGGACTCATCGAAGGTGCAAGCGAAGGTGTAGGTCTCGGTCTTAAATTCCTCGGACATGTGGAACGCGCCGGCATTTTATTACACCTGATAGATGGCACGCAAGAAGATGTGGCTTCTGCTTATAAAACCATCCGCCGTGAACTAAAGGAATATAGTAAGGAATTATACGCAAAGGATGAAATAATCGCGCTCAATAAATGTGACTCCCTGACTCCTGAGGAGATTAAAGAAAAATCCGCTGCCCTGAAGAAAGCCAGCAAGAAAAAAATCTGGCATATTTCCGGAGTAACCGGGGAAGGCGTAAAACCGGTGCTGCGCGAGATGCTTAGGATAATTGAGGAAAAGCATACTTAAGGAAAATAAATAATGCTTACTACCGCCAAACGTATAGTCATAAAAATCGGGTCGTCGCTGATTATTGGTGAGAATGGTCTTGTCCGCAAGGAATGGCTGGCAACTCTTGCTCATGATATTACAAAACTTAAAGAAGCAGATAAAGAAATTATCGTTGTAACATCAGGAGCAGTCGGGGTTGGGCGGTTAAAATTACAATACGGTATGCGTGAGTTATCATTAAGAGAAAAGCAAGCGGCAGCAGCCTGTGGTCAGGCAAGTTTAATTGCCTATTGGCAGGAAGCATTTTTTAAAAATAATATCGCGCTATATCACGCAGCACAAATTTTACTGATTGCAGAGGATATTAACAATGAAATACGTGCTAGAAACGCTCGTAATACTTTAGAAGTATTGCTGGAAAACAAATATATTGTACCAATCATCAATGAAAATGATACGGTGGCAACCGCCGAGCTAGGTGTTGGCGATAATGATTCATTGGCGGCTAAGGTAGCGCAAATGGCAGATGCTGATTTGCTTATCCTGTTTTCCGATATTGATGGTCTATACAGCGAAAATCCCCGTCATAACCCGAATGCTAAATTCCAGGAAAGAATAGAGGAAATTACACCTGAAATTGAGGCAATGGCAGGAGGGACTGGAAGTTCAGTTGGCACCGGGGGTATGACAACCAAAATCATTGCTGCTAAAATTGCGACCGATGCTGGCTGCAATATGATTATTGCACGTGGCACAGAAAATCATCCACTAAAAAATTTAATTGATGGCAGAAAATCAACCTTATTTTTGGCAAAGAAGAATAAATAATGCGAAACCGCATTCGCCTTGGGATAAATATCGACCATGTGGCAACGCTGCGTAATGCGCGTGGAGGCAACAATCCCTGCCCTATCCGTGCCGCGCTACTTGCCTTGGAAGCAGGCGCGGATGGAATTACCGCCCACCTGCGTGAAGACAGAAGACATATCCGGGATAATGATATTATAAGGCTGAAAAATGAAGTGAATCTGCCACTTAATCTGGAAATGGCAGCAACTCAGGAAATGCTGGATATTGCTTTGCGCATAAAACCACACGCTGTTTGCTTAGTACCGGAAAAACGCGAAGAACTGACCACCGAAGGTGGGCTTGACGTAGTGGCACTGGAAAAAATCCTGACTCCATACATTAAAAAACTACATGATACCAGCAGTCGTGTTTCGCTATTCATCGCACCCAATAAAAAACAAATCGAAGCGGCAAAACGCACCGGCGCGAAAGTAGTGGAACTACATACTGGAACTTATGCGGAAGAGCCGTCACAAGCCAATCTGGAAGCCATTATAAACTCAGCAAAACATGCTCATAATATTGGTTTAGAAGTCCATGCCGGACATGGACTTAATTACGATAACGTAACAAATATCGCTGCAATTCCTGAAATTGTTGAACTGAATATCGGGCATTTTTTAATAGGCGAAGCAGTGTTTGTCGGACTGAAAGATGCCATTATCCAGATGCGCAATATTATGAATAAGGCACGCGGCAATATATGATAATCGGGATAGGAACTGATCTGGTTGATATAAGGCGTATTGAAAAATCTCTTGCGCGCTATGGTACGCGGTTTGAAAACCGTATCTTCACAAAAGCTGAGCAGCAATATGCAAGGCGCGGTAAGAATGCTGATATTAAAGCCATCGCTTCCACTTACGCCAAACGCTATGTCGCTAAAGAAGCTTGCTACAAAGCCCTGAATATAGCAAAAAATAGCAAAGTCTCATGGCAGGATATTGAAGTAATAAAAAACGCAAATGGTGCAACTGAAATAAAATTATCCGGCATGGCAAAAAAACGGCTGCAGGCAATAACTCCTAAAGATGCACAGGCAAAAATTTTTGTAAGCCTCAGTGATGAATATCCTTATGCGCAAGGCTATGTGATAATTGATGCCGTTTCAGTTTCATAATTATAATAATGAGAGCCTATGACACAAAATTCCAGTGAGCCTAAAAACAGTGCAAAAACCATCGTAATCACCCGTCCTGCAGGCGATGAAATAATCCTGCGCGATGAACTGCTGGAACGTGGTTACCATGTAATCCACGAGCCCCTGACCGAAATTTTCCTTAAGCATAACGTGCGTATGGAAATTGAGAATGCTTTGTTATCTGATCCCGATGCTATTATTATCACCAGTAAACATGCTGTGCAGGCACTGGCACTGCTCACTGAAATGCGCGATATGTTCCTTCTCTGTGTTGGTGAAGCCACCGCAAATATTGCCACGCAACTTGGTTTTGATCGGGTAAGCGTTACCGGCGAAACAGTGGAGCATCTGATTGATTATATACTTGATTGCTATGATGAAGAATCAAATTTTCTATATGTTTCCGGTGAACATATAAATACCGATCTAAGCGAAGCCTTAAGTGTCCGGGCAATGAATGTGGAGCGCGTTGTAACTTATGAAGCAATAGCCGCCGAATCATTATCCGACACTATAATCGAACAGATAAAACGTGGGCAGATTGATGCTCTAACCTTTTTTTCCAACCGTACTGCCCAGATTTTCGTCGCACTGGCAGGCAAAGCCAGTATAGAAAATTTCCTAGAAGAAACAGATGCTTTTGCCCTAAGTCAAGGAATAGCCGACTCTCTAAAAGAAATAAAATGGCAGGGAATTTATAGCTCAGATAAGGCAACGCTTGCATCTATGGTCAGTTGCATAGATAATACCTATAAAAATTAACTGGGGTCGGTCAATGTCAGAGCAAAAGGCAGAAGAAAAAAGCAGTTCCGAGAAAATATATCCAACCCCGTTAAAACGCTTTATTTTAACTGTGATTGGTCTGTTCGTATTTGTGATATTATTTGGGGAAATTGTCCCGCGCCTGATGTTTAAAAAAACAGATAAGCCTGTTGCGAATATAGAAGAAAATTCAGGAAAAACCACCACCATCGCTCCGGTTGCAGATCAACCTGCTACACCGGAAAATCCTTCAGTAATATCTCCACTTCCTGATAATACTGAAACTACTGTCAGTGAACCCACTGTAAGCGATCCGGTTGCAAGCACGATTCCACCAGCTATCAGCACTGAACCAGCCGCTACGCAATTATCAAAAAAAGATAAAGAGCATTTACACGAATTAGAAGAAAAAATTACCTCGCTACAGGCAACTCATGAAGCCACTATCAATGAAATGCAAAAAAAGCTTGAGGACCAAAATACAGATAATCAGCATAAGGCTGATTCCGTAATTTCTTCGCTGATAATTTTTGGTCAGTTAAAAGATGCGATGAGTAACGGAAAACCGTATGCAGGTGAATTGGAGCAGCTGAAAAAATTCACAAATAATAATCCTGATATTACCACAGAAATTTCCCTGATAGAACCTGACGCAGCCACGGGAATCGTAGTTCTTGACAAATTAAAGATAAGATTCACCCCGCTGATAAAACAAGCCCTCACCAACAAAGATGAAAGTGCGATGCTGAAGATACTGCATAAATTTATAACCATCCGCAAAGTTGGCGAGCAATCCGGCAGTAATGATGAAGCGATACTGGCACGCGCGGAAATAAAGCTGGTACAAAATGATTTAAGCACGGTTTTAAGTGAATTGGAGCAGCTTTCACCACCGGCAAAAGAAATATTCAAAGATTGGGTAAAAGATACACAAAAACTACTTGATATACAGAAGACCTTAAACAACCTGCAACTACTTCTTACCCAGACAAACAAAGCAGCACATCCATGATAAATCTATTATTATTTCTATTTTTTATCGCCTGCGCAAGCCTTGCTATTACTCTTATAGTTGATAATCCCGGCAGCGTAACGATGTTATGGTTTGACTATCAGATCGAAACCAGCGTTGCTTTTATAATACTGGTAATATTGCTGGCTGCTATCTTCCTTGTATTATTCACCCTGATTATCCGGCTTATAATTGCTTCCCCTTCGCAGTTCTGGAGGCGGCGCAATGTGAAGCAGCTTAACAACGGCATCACCGAGCTTACCTATAGTATCGCCGCCCTTGCTTCTTCCAATATCACCGCCGCTGAAACGCATGTGCATAAGGTTGAGAAGTTACTGGGAAAGACACCGCTTACTATTTTGCTATCCGCGCAAATCGCCAAAAACAAAGGCAATGAAGCAGCAACCCACGCCTTGCTCGAACAGCTTCTCGGCTATAAGGAAACCGAGTATCTGGCTGCCCGATCCTTAAGTGAAAACGCGAGCAAAAATGATAATTTGCCTAAAGCCTTGCAGCTTGCAAGAAAAGCTCTGGAAATGAACCCTAAAGACAGTTCTACCGCTCTTGCCGTTGCCAGCATACAGATCCGGCTTAAACATTGGAATGAAGCCATAGCCAGTATCCAGAAAAGCAAACTAGCGCGCAGGGAAAAATCGCGCCTTATTGCCCTCACCCAACTTGCGCGTGGTGAATTACTCATGGCAAATGGTTATTATGAAGAGGCTCTTTCTCTGGTAAAAAATATCATCTCAAACCTGCCGGAATTTACTCCGGCAATAGCTTTCTGCGCCAATATCTATGATAAAAACCAGATGTCAAAGAAAGCGACAAAACTCAGGGCAAAGCTTTCTGAATATTCGGCAGGTGGAATGTGGGTCTGCAAAGCTTGCGCCCACAGCAATAAAATATGGACTATCCACTGCGATTCCTGCGCTGGCTTTGATACGATGGAATTGAAATAATTATTCGGATTTTTTATAAGGATAGCAATACTCAGCACTTGGGAATTTACGGTCGCGGACTTCCTGCGCATATTGCTTGACCACCTCTACGGCAATGCCATTAATATCAGCGTAACGTTTTACAAAACGTGGTATGTAGCCACTGCTCATACCCAGCATATCATCAACTACCAGCACCTGCCCATCACAAGCTGCCGATGCACCTATGCCAATGGTCGGCACGGATACATTTGCGCTAATTTTTCTTGCTACCTCTTCCACCACCCCTTCAATAACAATGGCAAATACTCCCGCCTTTTCAATTGCTTTGGCATCAGCGAATATAGCAGCAGCATCCGTTTCATTTTTCCCCTGTGTGCGATAACCGCCCATAGCATTAACGCTCTGTGGCTTAAGCCCGACATGCCCCATTACCGGAATCCCCCGCGCGCTGAGAAACGCGATAGTGTCTGCCATCTCCACTCCGCCTTCCAGCTTGACTGCCGCACATCCGGTTCTGGAAATTATATTAGCAGCAGTTGCAAATGCCTGCTGCGGCGACTCTTGGTAACTGCCAAAAGGCAAATCCACAACTACCAAAGCTCTACTTGAAGAACGCACCACCGCGCTTCCATGCGCAATCATCATATCAACAGTAACGGCAAGGGTACTATCCATCCCATATATCACCATGCCTAGCGAATCACCAACCAGCAGTATATCAACATGCTCATCCAGTAGTTTTGCCTGAGCAGCACTATAGGCAGTAAGAACCACTAAAGGTTCAGTATTTTTGCGCGAGGCTATATCAATGACAGTAAAACGTTTCATAAGAATGACATTACAATAAAATCACTAAAAATCTAGCCGGCATTTTTAACAGATAACTGGCTGCCTGGCTTAATTTCACGCGGAACGGAGAATTTAATGGTAGTTCCCACCCCAACCTCACTGCTTATTTCAAATTTTCCACCGATCAATTCCACCAGCTTTTTACTGAGCGGAAGCCCAAGACCAGTGCCTTCATATTTACGACTCATGGCACTATCCACCTGCCCAAATGGCGACATGGCAACGGAAATATCCTTAGGTGCAATACCAATACCAGTATCCCTGACTTCAAACATATAGCTATCGCTGCCAATATCAGCCCATGCCGTTAGCCTTACTTCTCCTCCGGCAGGAGTAAATTTCACAGCATTGGAAAGCAGATTAAGTAAAATCTGTTTGAATTTTTTACTATCAGTAACAATATTGAGTATTTCTTTAGGCAAAGCCTCAACCAGCAGAACCTGGGCGGCTTCAGCGCGAGGAGTTATCAGCCTGATGCAGTTATGCACCAGCTTGTTAAGATTAACCTCTGCCACCTCTAATTCAAGCTTACCCGCTTCTGATTTAGAATAATCAAGAATATCATTAATAAGACTGAGCAGATGCACACCGGATGAATGAATATCACTTACGTAACCATCAAACTTCCTTATATCCATACCTTCTGCCGCCATATTGCCTTTTATTATTTCTGAAAAACCAATAATAGAATTCAGAGGAGTTCGCAGCTCATGGCTGATATTGGCAAGAAACTGTGATTTATCCCGATTTTCCGACTGCGCCATAGCCGCTGCTGCCGACAACTCAATGTTCGCCTCATGTTGTTTGGTGATAATACTCTCACTCCTCCTTGCCATAAAATACAAAATACCGATATAGACCGTAAAAAACCCAACTATGTAAATAGTACCAATAACCTGCACATTCTTTAAATTTTCAAGAGGCGTAGTCAGGTCAGCAACAAGCTCAACCATTCCCTCCGAAGTTCCAAGCACAGATTTGTCTTCATCGCTTATTATCGGCACCAAGGCCTGCAATACGACACCTTCACCGCTATTGTGCAGTTTAACTTGTTCAATTGTCTGACTGCTCATGGAAGAACCACGAAACTGCTTCTTGATAAAGCTTGAATCAGGAGAAACTTCAGTGCCTACCAGAGAATCACTATAGTTTATATTGCTGGTTATAAGCAAAGAACCAGCGGCATTATATATATTAACTCTGAGAAGTGGCATTTTCTTGAAATAACGTACCGTGTCCTGCGCAAAATTCTGTATCAGTTTCATCTTTTCCGGATTTTTTCTATCCTCTTCAGAGATATTGTTTTTTATCAGAGCTACAACATCCCTGCGCATTTTCCATACTGATTCGATATAACCTTCGGCAATGCTCCCATTATTTCTATCAATCAGACGCTTTACGTCATCTATTGCGACGTTGCGGAACATTATGCCAGCAGCACCGGTAAAACCGATGACTATAATCAGGCTTATAATGGCAAATATTCTAAAATGAACAAACATAACTTTATGACATGCAAATTATTACAATTAGGATTAGAAAATATACCTAATTCAAGTTAATAAAAGATTGAAATATAGAGAAATCTTTATAATATCATTAAAAATTCGTGTTTTTTCATTCCCTTTCTGCCATGACGCTTGACACAGACGCAACAACCAGTTAAAAACACCATCCGTTTACAAAACCCGATTACTGTACAAAGCAGTTTTATATATTGATTTTTAAGGATTTATTATCCCTGAGGGATATGGAGAAAAAAGATGAAAAGAACATTCCAGCCCAGCAATCTAGTTCGCAAGCGTCGCCACGGCTTCCGCGCCCGCATGGCAACTGTAGGTGGTCGTCGCGTAATAAATGCTCGTCGCGCTAAAGGTCGCAAGCGTTTATCCGCTTAATATAAGCCTTTGCCTTAATAACCTTATTGGCTGGTAGGTTTATGGCGTGTATCACTATCAAAAAACGCAGGGATTTTCTTCTGGCTGCCGCTGAAGGAAAGAAGTTTGTCACAAATTCGATTATATTACAGATGGTAAAAAGGGCAGATAATCACCCCGTCTCATCCGAATCGGTAAGAATTGGCTATACCGTGACCAAAAAGATGGGGGGAGCAGTCATCCGCAACAAAATCAAAAGAAGGTTACGCGAAGCTGCAAAATTAGTTACGGTAAAATATGGACGAACCGGGCATGATTACGTAGTAATATCAAGACATAAGGCACTGACCTGTAATTTTTCTGATCTACAGCGCGATATGGAATTTGCATTTACCCGAATTATCCATCATAAGAGCAATCTAAAATCCAACAAATTATCCGGATGATATGCCTATAATCACCAGATTTCTGATGTTAGTTATTCGTGGATATCAGCTTTTGCTTTCCCCGTTTCTCGGCATCAATTGCCGTTTTACACCTAGCTGTTCATGCTATGCTACCCAAGCAATCAGCACTCATGGTGCTGGCAAGGGAATTTTATTGACATTCAGACGTTTGCTACGCTGTCACCCCTTTGCAAAAGCAGGATTTGATCCAGTACCTCCAGCTGAAACCGATAACATTAACTCCCCAAATAAAGTCTGATATACCATGAAGAACAAAAATGAACCAGACCATCAACGTGTAATTCTTGCCGTTTTCCTGACTGCTATAGTTTTAATAGGTTGGCAAGCGTTGGTAGAATGGCCGCGTCGTCAGCAGCTGGCGCAGAATTACGCAATAGAGCAACAGAAGAAAGCAGCAACGAAAAATGAGAAGGTAACTGACATAATTGCCAAAGGCGTAGATGCTGATTACACTCCTAATCTAAGCCGGCAGGAACGTCTGCAAGCTTCAGAACGCATTAAAATCAAAACAGGCAAATTACATGGTTCAATATCTTTGAAAGGTGCGCGCTTTGATGACCTTACCTTGGCAAAATACAAAGAAACATTGGATAAAGACAGCCCGGAAGTTATCCTTCTTACTCCCAATGGCGATGAAAACTCCTATTTTGCACAGGCTGGCTGGGTATCTATTGACGGCAAAACCAAGGTTCCGGACGGAAAATCATTATGGAAATCTGATAAATCCACACTGACTGCCAATGATAACATTAACCTAAGTTGGGATAACGGCGAAGGAGTAGTTTTCCACCTCAATATCTCCATGGATAACGATTATATGTTTTCCATAAAACAGAAGGTGGACAATCATTCCGCAGGCGAAATATCTGTCGCGCCGTATGGCTATATTAACCGCGCCCATAGAGACCTGATTAGCAATGCCATAATGCACACTGGACCACTTGGAGTTATGGAAGGAACTCTCACGGAAATTGCCTATAATACTCTCAAAGAGAAAGGCAATAAAACCTATAATGATGCTGGTGGCTGGCTTGGAATAACCGATAAATATTGGCTGACAGCTATGATTCCGGATTATAACAAATTCAAAACAACCTTTAGCCATTATAGCAAAAACAATCAGGAGCGTTATCAGGTAGATTATTTAGGAACAGAACAAACAATCGCCATAGGTGAATCACAGAATTCCAAACTGCGCTTTTTTGCTGGAGCAAAAGAGATAAATGTTCTGGATACTTACGCTGCTGGCAGCGCGAATGCAACACCAATTCCTTTATTTGACCGCGCTGTGGATTTTGGAGTTCTCTATTTCCTGACCAAACCGCTATTTCTCATGCTCAATTTCTTCTATTCGCTTATAGGAAACTTTGGTTTGGCGATAATGATGGTTACTATCGTAATCAAGATCCTCATGTATCCGCTTGCCAATAAATCATATATAGCCATGGCAAAAATGCGGATATTGCAGCCGGAAATGCTAAAGATAAAAGAAAAACACAAAGATGACCAAATGGCAATAAGCAAAGAAACAATGGGGTTGTACAAACGCCATAAGGTGAATCCTGCATCTGGTTGTCTGCCTTTATTAATCCAGATGCCGGTATTTTTTGCCTTATATAAAGTTCTGTATGTAACTATCGAGATGCGCCACGCTCCTTTCTTTGGCTGGCTGAAAGATCTGTCTGAGGCCGATCCTTCTAACGTATTTACCGCGTTCGGGCTATTAGAATGGAGTACACCACTTTTCCTACATCTGGGAATCCTGCCGATACTTTATTCCGTCACCATGATAATTCAGCAGCGTCAACAACCGGCTCCAACTGATCCAGTACAGGCAAAAATATTGAAAATGATGCCGTTCATCCTTTTGTTCCTCTTCGCAAGCTTCCCTGCCGGTTTGGTATTATACTGGGTATGGAGCAATATACTTTCAATAATCCAGCAGGAAATCATAACTCTACGCCATGGCACACACCGCTCACAGCGTGAAAAAGCAAATAAACTTGCTTCTAATCTCAGCAAGAGCCATGAGTGAAAAAAATGTGGCAGCAACATTGTGCCGTTTTATGGCAGGGGCGGCGACTATGGCATCGCTTCCAGAGTTCACGCATCCGGAAATAGCTTTTATTGGTCGCTCCAATGTCGGTAAATCCAGCCTGGTAAATGCTCTGGTCGGACAAAATCATCTTGCCAAAACTTCCCAGAATCCCGGGCATACCAAGCAACTCAACTTCTTTCTGCTGGCAGAAAAACTAATGCTGGTTGATATGCCAGGTTATGGCTATGCAAAAGTCTCCAAAGCCAAGAAAAGCGAGTGGGATATGCTTATCGCTAATTATCTCTGCGGTCGCCCGACACTACAGCGTGCCTGCCTGCTTATTGATGCCCGCCGCGGGATAATGCCACATGATGATGAGTTTATGTCCATGCTCGATGATTCCGCAGTAAATTACCAGATTATACTAACCAAAATGGATACTCTTACTGGTAAGGAGTCCAGTGAAATCTTGCAAACTGTGGCAGATGCGCTAAAGTCGCATGTCGCCGCCCATCCGCGTATCATATCTACCAGTTCTAAGGACAAACGGGGAATAGAAGAATTACAGAACGAACTTGTTGCCTTTGCAGCAAAATAAAACAAGGTAAAAGAGAAATGAAAACACGAATTATTCAAGATCCAGGTGAGTGGCTTAAAACCGTGTCAACATTGTCAGAAGCTCTGCCTTATATGCGCGAGTTTTCCGGCGAAACCTTTGTAATCAAATATGGTGGTCACGTCATGGGTGATCCGGCTTTATCACGGCAATTCGCTGAAGATATCGTCCTTTTGAAACAGGTGGGAATTAATCCCATAGTAGTGCATGGCGGTGGGCCGCAAATCGGCAGAATGCTGGACAGGCTGAAAATCCAAAGCTCATTTATTGATGGGCTGCGGGTAACCGATGCCGCAACCGTTGAAATAGTGGAAATGGTTCTGTGTGGCTCTATCAACAAACAGATAGTTGCCGAAATTAATTCCGCAGGCGGTATGGCTGTTGGAATTTCCGGAAAAGATGGCGGGTTGATTGAAGCACGCAAACTCCGTCGCTCTGTGCGCGATCCCGATTCAAATATAGAAAAAATTCTTGATCTTGGTTTTGTTGGCGAACCAACCCGCATCAACCCGACTTTGCTTCAGGAATTTTCTGAATCACATATCATACCGGTCATTGCGCCAATAGGTATCGGAGCAAACGGAGAAACATTTAATATAAACGCTGACACGGCAGCCGGTGCAATCGCTGCTGCTATCGGCGCAGCAAAGCTTATGATTCTCACTGATGTATCCGGTGTATTAAACGAAGAGAAAGAACTGATAAGCGAGCTGTCTTTCAGCGAAGTGCGCAGGCTGATAAAAGATAAAGTAATAACCGGCGGGATGATACCAAAAGTTGAAACCTGCCTGCACGCTCTGGAAAATGATTGTGAAGCCGCGCATATTCTTGATGGTCGCTTGCCGCATGTTCTTCTGCTGGAAACATTTACCAAATTCGGTGCCGGAACCATGATTTTCCATGATGAGTAGCAAAGCATGATAAGAACACAAAATAAGTTGCACATCATATAAACTTCGCCTAAAAACTTGTGCATGACTATTCCATTTACATTTTTAGCTTCAATTGGGCGCATGTTCTTCGCTTTCCTTGAAGCGGTAGGACGGCTCACCTTGTTTGTATGGGCAAGTGTAAGCGGTATTTTCCGCCCGCCGTTTTATGGCAAGATGCTAATGAAACAAATCATCGAGTTAGGCTACTATTCCCTTCCTGTCGTCGGCATGACCGCAATGTTCACCGGTGCTGCCCTCGCCCTGCAAACCTACTCCGGTTTTTCCCGTTTTAATGCCGAAAGCTCTGTTGCTATCGTTGTCGTTCTGGCAATCACCCGTGAATTGGGACCAGTAATGGCGGGGCTTATGGTGGCTGGGCGCATTGGCGCGTCTTATGCTGCTGAAATTGGCACAATGCGTGTAACCGAACAGATTGACGCTCTTACTACACTTTCCACCGATCCCCATAAATATCTGGTGCTACCGCGTTTGCTGGCAGGAATAACCATGCTGCCGCTTCTGGTTGCCATAGGCGATATTATCGGGGTATTCGGCGGTTATATGGTATCAATCCATAATCTGGGCTTTTCACCAGGACCATATCTGAAAAGCACATTTGAATATCTGGAAAGCAAAGACGTAATATCCGGTCTTATCAAAGCTTCCGTTTTTGGTTTTATTATAACTCTGATGGGTTGCTACCACGGCTTTCATTCCAAAGGTGGAGCGCAAGGCGTGGGCGCAGCAACTACCCACGCTGTAGTTTCAGCATCAATTTTAATCCTGCTTTCTAATTATGTTTTAACCGCATTGCTATTCGCAAAATAAAATGACTACTCCAAAAATTGAATTATCCGGCGTATATAAATCATTCGGCAGCAAGAAGGTGCTCGATGGCATTGACCTTACCATTAATCAGGGAGAATCGCTGGTAGTAATAGGTGGCTCCGGAACTGGTAAATCCGTACTGATAAAATGTATATTGGGCATTCTTAGCCCCGATAAAGGCAGTATAAAAATAGACGGGGTAGAGATAACCAAATTATCACGGGTAGAACGCCAGAAAATCATGCGTAAATTTGGAATGCTTTTTCAGGGTGGAGCATTGTTTGACAGCTTGCCGGTATGGGAAAATATTTCATTCTCTTTACTGCAGAATAAATCACTTGATAAAAAATCTGCAAAAGATTTGGCAGTAGAAAAACTCAAAGCGGTAGGGCTTGCAGCAGATGTCGCTTACCTATCACCCGCCGAGTTATCTGGCGGGATGCAGAAACGCGTGGCACTGGCACGGGCAATTGCGGCAAATCCGGAAATTATTTTCTTTGATGAGCCAACAACCGGTTTGGATCCGATTATGGCGGATGTAATTAATCAGCTAATCGTGAAATGCTCTAAAGATCTTGGTGCTACTACCCTTACCATTACTCACGATATGGCAAGCGTCCGCCGAATCGCCCATCGTGTCACCATGATTTATCAGGGAAAGCTCATATGGCAGGGTGATGTTCGTGAAATTGAACGTAGCGGAAACGAGTATGTAGACCAATTCATCCACGGTCGTGCCGAAGGTCCGATTACCGCCGCAATACGTTAGCTTCTTATTATTGCTCGATTATTATTGTTCGATAAGATCTTTTGCATTAAGCGGTGCTACTCCACCCGCTGGAGCGACAGATCGAGATTTCACGTCGTCAACGTCCATTCCATCATTACCAGAAAGAGCAGACGACCCCTTCATTAATTCAGCTCCTTCAACAACACCATCACCGTTAGAGTCCATAGCATCAAACGATTTGCCAAGCTGATCCAAATATTCCTTTTTAGTAAGCTTGATGCTCGAATAATCATATGAGCCACCCGCTGTCACTGGCACACTCTGAACAGCCTTGTCCATTGCCGCCTTGGCTTCTGGAGGCAGATTTGCTTCATCAAGCTCAACGGCAAAGGCCGGAAAAGCAACAGAACAAGCAAAAATTAAAGAAGTGGCTATTCTCAATGCGCGCATAAAAACTCCAAAAAAACATTTAACATAATAGCAAGATATCATAATCTACGGTAATAATCTACCAAGATTTTTACCTCCCAATATGTGAACGTGAAAATGCGCCACGCTTTGCGAAGCATCTGCCCCATGATTGCTTATTATGCGGTAGCCATTATCTGGCAAATCCAGCATATCTGCCACTTTCTGCACCGAAACAAAGAATCCATGCATAAATTCCGGTGTAACCGTCTTGGCAAAATCGTCAAATGAAGCACAATCAACCTTGGGAACCACCAGCACATGCACCGGTGATTCCGGAGCAATATCATGAAAAGCAAGGGAAAATTCATTCTCAAACAGCTTTTTGCAAGGAATCTCGCCACGTAAAATCCTAGCAAATATATTACTGGAATCGTAAGTCATAATATCACTCTATTTTGCAGGCCTCATCAAAAGAAAATCTTGGGCTGCGCGGATAAAGCTTTGAAGAATCAGCATATCCCAGATTGCAGATAAAGTTTGAACGTATGGTAGTTCCGGCAAAAAATGCCTCATCCATTTTAGCATTATTAAAACCCGACATAGGGCCACAATCAAGCCCCAAAGCCCGTGCAGCAAGCATTAAATACGCACCTTGCAGCGAGGAATTACGAAAAGAGGTGGTTTCAATAGCCATTTTATTACCGGCAAACCAGCTTCTGGCATCAGCATGCGGGAACAAAAACGGCATTTTTTCATAAAATTCCATATCCTGCCCGATAATAGCAGTTACCGGTGCTGCCATAGTCTTTGCGACATTACCGGCATCAAGGACAGGCTTAAGCTTTTCCTTAGCTTCCTGTGATTTAACAAACACAACGCGCATCGGCGAACAATTAGCGGAAGTCGCCCCCATTTTTGCCAGATCATAAACCTGTTTAAGCAGTTCATCAGGAACTGGTTTAAGTAGCCACGCGCTATGGGTGCGGGCGTTACGGAATAATATATCAAGGCTTCTATCGTCCAGCGCGCTCATTAGCTTTTTCCTTTCAGTTTCCTGCCAGCTTTTTCATCAAGTCCGGAAATTCCTTCCCGACGCTCCAGCTCTACCATTACTTCATCTACCCCAACCCCGCTATCAACCAGCAAAAGCAGCCAGTGAAACAATAAATCGGCACTCTCATTAATCACCCCATGGCGATCCTTCCCCACCGCTGCAATTACCGTCTCTACCGCTTCCTCACCAAGCTTCTGGGCTATTTTGTTTGTCCCTTGCTTTAAACGTTTTGCAATATATGAAGTTTCCGGATCAGCTTTCCGCCTCTCCTGAACCACTTTATATAATCTTTCTAAGACATCAGTATTATTCATAACTATAGCCTTACTGCAATTCCGCTTTCCTGCATAGATTTTTTTACCTGTTCTATGCTGAAAGTGCCAAAATGGAAAACTGAAGCAGCGAGCACCGCATCAGCCTTGCCATCTTTCACTGCTTGCGCAAAATGCTCTAGCGTTCCAATACCACCGGAAGCAATAACCGGCACAAAAACCGCCTCGGATACGGCGCGGGTAAGTTCCAGATCAACGCCAATTTTAGTGCCATCCCTATCCATCGAGGTAAGCAGAATTTCGCCGGCACCAAGGGCAACCATTTTCTTTGCCCATTCCACCGCATCAAGCCCGGTGGCATTGCGCCCGCCATGGGTGTATACTTGGAAGCCAGATGACGGATGACGGATGACGGATGATGAATTGTTTTTGTCATCTGTCATCCGATTTCTGTCATCCGCCTTCGCATCAATCGCCACCACGATACACTGCGAACCAAATTTCTCTGCTGCTTTCTGTACAAAATCCGGATTTTTTACCGCTTCGGTATTGATTGAAACCTTGTCTGCACCTGCAAGCAATAGATTACGAATATCTTCAAGCGTACGCACGCCTCCACCAACTGTAAGCGGCATAAAACATTGTTCTGCCACGCGCGAAATCACATCATATAATATACCGCGATTATCACTGCTGGCGGTTATATCTAAAAAACACAGCTCATCCGCTCCCTGCGCGTCATAAAGCTTTGCCTGCTCGACCGGATCGCCAGCATCAATCAGCTCGATAAAATTCACGCCCTTGACCACGCGGCCATCTTTAACATCAAGGCAAGGTATGATACGGGTTTTTAGCATATTGTTATTTCAAAGTTATTAGTCCTCGACACTATAAATAAACCTCTCAATTACTGCGTTTTATAATATAACCATTATCTATTTTTTTCATGCCTATGTAAGGATAGTAATCCATAGCATCAGGAGCAGAAAGAAGAATGAGGCTGGTTTGATGTCCAGCTATACGATGGGTTTCATTAATGAGATTTTTGCCTATACCTTGCCGCTGATAGCTTTTATCAACTGCTATGTCGGAAAGATAGGTACAGTAAGAAAAGTCAGTCAAAGCACGTGAAACCCCAACAAGTAATTCTTTGTCCCACGCTGTTACGATTAAGTTTGCATGCTTTAACATCTTCGCAATGCGTTCGACATCATCTACAGGTCGGCGGGAAGCAAGAGTCGAACGCTCTAAAATCTCTATAAACTGCTGAACAGTAATTATACGGTCACTAGTAAAATGAATATTTGAGGCAGTTATCATATAGTTATTTAATTTTCTATGATTTAGATTTTGTTGTTTGATGAGTTCTTCCAGATAAAATTTCACCTGCTATTTTACTACTTTTCGCCTCGGTTAACATTTTATCTAAATTAGCAAATCCATCAACTTTCAACTCATCAATAGTCTTTGAGGAATAAGGTTCAAATGGTTTATTGCTAATATCTTTCTCTTTTGCAACAGCACCTTCAAATGAGACAAATATTTTTCCATGCTCATTAACCCCAAAATTTTGCGCCCACGGATCCCATAGCACTAAACCATCTTTTGCCAATTTTTTTTCAAGACCTTCTATTTGTTTTCTAGCGTCTTCTATAGATATTTCATCATTTCTTAAAGCAGCAGCGAGAGTTTTAGTAGCTGGGTAAATTCCTACCCTTAATTCATGTTCACCTGACTTGACAGTGCCAAGTGGTTTTTCTGGTTTTAAAATCAATTCTGAACTAACAGGTTCACCAAATGGTTTTTTATCCATTATACGTATGTGTTTCCCGTTTCTAAGCGAAATATCCAGATAACAATTATGTTGATTAAATTTAGGTTCAATTTTTTCCGCAGTAATTCCTTCTTTTTCTAATAAAGATTGGATCTGTGAGATAAGCCCTGCCTTATCACAAGCAGGAATGCGGTTGTCTTTATGCAATTCCGACAATGTCCAGCATATCTGCTTTGGTTCCTGTTGTTGGCTGCGTAGATCAGTTATAATTTCTGCTAACCAGTTTTTATTTTGTTTCTTTTTCATAAAACTTAATTTTCTATGCGTATTTCAACGCTTCTTCAGCTTTAATCGCCCCATCATACAGCGCGCGTCCGATAATTACGCCTTCAATGCCGGAAGTCTCCACCGCTTTATAATTTTTAATATCTTGGGTGCTACTCACTCCACCAGAGGCTATAACTGGAGTAGTAATTGACTGCGCCAGCGTAACGGTCTCGGCAACATTAGCTCCCTGCATCGCCCCGTCGCGGTTAATATCGGTATATATAATTGCCGCAACACCAGCATCTTCAAAGCGTTTCGCCAGTTCCACTGCCTGCATATCGGAAACATCCGCCCAGCCGGAAACCGCAACTTTTCCACCAATTGCATCTATTCCTACTGCAATCTGCCCCGGAAAAAGACGGCAAGCTTCCTTCACCAGCACCGGATTTTTAAGGGCGGCAGTCCCCAAAATTACCCGCGAAATACCAGCCGTAATCCACGTATCAATCATCTCCAATGTACGTATACCACCACCAAGCTGCACCTGCATTTTCACCCTCGCCAAAATCGCTTTCACAGCCCCAGAATTTACCGGTTTTCCTTCAAATGCGCCGTTTAAATCGACAATATGCAACCAAGAGAAACCATCATTTTCAAATATGGCAGCTTGCTCCGATGGCGTATTGGCAAATTCAGTCGCCTTGTTCATGTCACCGCGCAGCAGGCGGACACAGGCACCATCTTTTAAATCAATTGCAGGGTATAGGTTCATATTGGAAACTCATAAGATATTTTGGATTTTTATGCGAGGGAATTTAAATTCAAGTTATAGAGTTCTTTGCCCTTGCCCATTTCTTTCCGCCAGAAGTGACTCGAGATGTGATATACGATCTCTGGTTAAAGGATGTTGATTAGCGACCTCCCTAATGCCATGCTTCGTATTATATTCTTCTACTTTTTTTATTCTTTCAATCGCCGTCACAGAGTTTTTTCCACTAAGTGTGGCTTCATCAGCCCTATACTCAGCGGCTCTCCCTATGGTATCAAGATCGCCGGTATTTTCTAAAAATATTCCTAAAGACTTTATAGCATTACCAATTAATGCTTCATGCCTCACTCTATCTTGTACAAATTTATGAGGCGATGTATCACGCTCATTTATAAGGTCAGATTTAGCAATTAAACTCTGAGATACTAGATTACGCGTGAAAAAATTACGCCGTACCACATCATTACTTACATCGGCAATAAATTGAGAAATACCATGTATTTCCAATCTTTTCATTTCTACGTTTGCCATAACCGTAACCATTTCAGGTTGTAATCTAGGATTATCCTTAAATTTTTTATGTAGCTCCTTATCTGATAACTCACCAATTCCCTCTTTTTTAATAAAATCTACAGCTGGCTGCAATACTCGCCTCGCCCCTTCCAGATTCTCTAGGAAACTGGTACACATCTCAGTATCTGAAGACAGACAATTGTAAAATACTTTGGGGTTGTATTTGTATATTTTAACCAATTTTCTAAGTGTGGCTAGAGCCTTATACACGGGTTCTATAGCTATCTTATTTAATATATCATTATTCTTGATATGAGTGGCTTCGTGAATAGCCACACCTTCAAGATATTGCGGATTCCTTGATAACTCGGCAATACTCCGCAAATCTGTACAATAATATACTTCCCCATTAGGCAGATGGGCAACGCCGTTATTAAAACGACTTTTTCCAGTTTTTTGGACTATCAGCGCATCAAGGCGAGCTCCTCGCTCCTCAAATATTTTATGCAAATCATCTCTAAATTTTTCTACCGTAGCTCTGACACTGGGGCGAGTCTCCTCCCAATTAACGACAATTTTTGGTTTTGGAAAAATAGATTTTTCTACATTATTATTTGAGTTTTCTTCCATCACACAACCTTATTCATATAATAATTTGAGTAACAATTGGCTATATTAACATGAATCGCAAATGTTTTTGTTAAGATTTTGTGAAGATGCATTTTTTGCCATTTCGGCAATATTTGCAACTTATTGATATTGCTATATTAACGAAGTTAGCGGATCGACGTTTTTATAATAAAAGCGTCCGGCTATCATTTTGGCATTAACAAATTCATAGTAGGGAAAAGTTCCCCAATGTACATAGCCGTGATCTTCATATAGTTTTATCGCCCGTTCCTGCGTTTCGCGCACGCTTAAGCGGATAACCGAAAATCCCAAAGCCCGCGCCTCGCGCTCGGCAGCCTGCAGCAGCATTTTCGCCAGCCCATGCCCCCGCGCCCACGGGGCAATAAAATGCGCCTCCATCAACACACAAAATGATGATGTTTCCTTGCTGATTCCGGGCTTTAGCAGTTGGACACTGCCTGCCAGCGTGCCATCCAATCGCGCCACAAACAGCACTCGCTCCGGCACAACCAGAACTCCTTTCCAATATGCTTCCAGCACGTCACTTCCCGGCGGAATCACCCAGTTAAAACCTATGCCGTCACGAATAGCATCTTCGGTCGCGCTACATAGCTCATACAAATCTGCATGACGAAATTCGGTAATTTTATCAACACGCGAGGCCATAGCTATAAACTCACAAAATTCTCTATTATTTTAAGTCCGGTTTTCTGGCTTTTTTCCGGGTGAAATTGCGTGCCGAAGATATTATCTTTTCCTACCACAGCCGTAATTTCTTCACCATATTCTGTAACCGCAAGCAACCCGGAACTATCTTTCAGTTTAGCGTGATAGCTATGGACAAAGTAAGCATGCTCGCCATCATCAATGTTTTTTAACAGAACAGATTTTTGTTTTATTTGCAGGTTATTCCACCCCATCTGCGGAATTTTAAGACTGCCAGCATTAATCGCCACAACATCGCCAGAAATCCACCCAAGCCCCTTATGAATTCCGTGTTCGTAACCATTATCAAACAACATCTGCATGCCAACACATATACCAAGAAACCACTTGCCACGCACTCTCACCTGTTCATTAAGCGCAGAAAGCATACCCGGAATTGCTGAAAGCCCCTCCATGCAATCACCAAACGCTCCAACCCCAGGAAGGACAATATGGCTGGAAGATTCAAGCGATGCTACATCAGAACTGACTTTTACATTGGCACCAGTCCGCTCAAAAGCCTTTGCCACCGAGCGCAAATTCCCCGAACCATAATCTATAATAATAACTGATGCTGTGTTCATAATTTATATCCAAATATTATCAGATAAAATATTATACCCTCGTCCTTCATAAAAACTCATAAACTCTTTATTATTAGAAGCAGGAAATTCTGATATTATTTGCGCCTGAAGGGTTGCAATAATTTTATCCCCTATCTCAGCAGCATAAGCCCCACGTAAAGCCCGTTCATACCAATCTTCCAGTTCTTTTTCAGTAATTATACTTTGAATACGAGATTTCCAACCTATCTGGTTAAGGAGCGATACTATAATCGCCTGTTCACTTGCTTTACAAACAATGACTATTCTATCAGCTTCTATTGAACCAACGATATTTTCTGCTAATTCAGACGTTAAGGAAAGATGTTTTATTTGTATAGCCATACCGAAGTTTGCATACATATCAAGCCCGCGATCAGCAGCATTAGTAACTCCTACCCTATAAATTTTTGCTGGCAGATTAAGTAGTTTATCTTTTGAAGAAAGACCTATTACCATTTTTGTAAAGTCTTCAAATTCCTCCAAAATACCAACTTTTTTGTCATTAATACTTATTGTCACCATAACTTCTAAAGCTTCAACTAAAACAGAAAACAGAGAATAAACTATAATCTCATAAATTTTATCAATACTTCTCTTAAGCCCTGCATTATGCCAGAAAAGATTAATATAATCATTCACATTAAAGTTTGTTTTGTCATGCTCTAAACAATATTGCAATCCCATGGACATTTGCGAAAAACGGGCTATAAAACATTTATAAATATATGCCTCAATAGCACCATTTTTAAGTCTATTTTCCTCACCCAAAAATACTAATAATCTTGGCGGAATGGCAGTTTCATTAAAAACATCATCTTGATAACGTGCTGATGAATTACTACTTCTTCCCACGAATTTATCTGTTATTAAATTACGCCAGTTTTTGGAACTATTTCGATAAGTAGTTAAATCCACCAAATCAATATCTTTTACTACACGATCACGATATAAAATTTCTGCTATTTGAATAGGCTTATATAAATGAACTCTACTTTTCTTTATTAAGCTATCTAGCGCAGCTTTGGCTTCGATTAAACTCATGCGTATAATTTTTCTAAAATAGATAGTTGTTTATATTGCTGATTTTCTCTTCTTATTATTTTGTTATCAATTGCCTCTATCATATTTTTTGCCACAGCCTGTATAACAGGCACAGCAACGCTGTTTCCTGTTAATTTCCGCATAGCCTGATACCCTACAACAATTTTGAAATCTTCTGGAAACCCTTGCAACCTCAACATTTCGCGGGAAGTAAGCCGCCTTATACCATTCACCAGTAAATAATTATAAGATGCTCCTGCCCTGAGGGCACATGAATACGGCAAGGCAGATATATTCCCACCTTTGTTTTGATGCCAGATAGAAAGAACTCCGGGAGTTTTTTTAATTTTATCCAATCTATCATTTTTAATTTTATCTGAGGCAAAAAATGAGCTTGCAACAACTTCATCGGATTCTAAAATTTCTGATAAACTTTTAGAAAATCCTACAGGTTCAGGAAATTTAAACTCTATATCATCTCTAAAACCAACGATAATTACTCTTTCTCTCTTTTGTGGAACGCCGAAATCAAGAGCATTTAAAACTTTGATATGCAAAAAATAGCCAAGCTGCTCTAATTTCTCCTTTATAATCCCAAATGTTCGACCACCATCATGACTAACAAGTTGTTTTACATTTTCGAGCATTAGAGCATAAGGTTTTTTCACCCTCAGTATTTCTTCTATATTAAAAAACAACGTTCCCCTTGTATCAGAAAATCCTAGTGATTTACCAATAATACTAAATGGTTGACAAGGAAAACCACCGAGTAAAATATCATGGTCTGGAATATCTGCAGGAGATATTTTAGTAATATCGCCATGTAGCTTTTCACCAAAATTAGCTTCATACATTTTCTGCGCATCAACATCCCATTCGGAAGTAAAGACGCAATCACAATCATTAGCTTCAAAACCTAACCTTATTCCTCCGATACCAGCAAACAGGTCTATTATTCTCATAAAGTCTAAGCTGCTAATACACGATCAAAATAACGTTGCTGGGCGCGCAGTTCGTTATCACTAACCACTACGTCCGTCATGATATAACCACGCCGGGAAAGCCACCACCGCCGCAGATCATTACCATAAAACCCGATAATTGCCTGGAAAGCGAGCTGTAATATGGCAAGCGACACCTTATCCAACACTTTCGCTTCCTCCACCCAGGCAAATAAACCCGCCATAATTGCCATACCCAGAACCACTAACCACATACGATGATATAATGCCCATAATATTACAAATATAAAGGCAAAGAAATTAAACCCTTCCCGCACAAAAACTGCCTTCTCTACAGAATTAGGTTTGGAAGGATCAATATGCACTGTATAAATCTGTGTCTTAGGTAGCAAAGACATTATAAACTACCTCCCAGAGTTCCCTTAGTAGATGGGATGTCATCGGATTTACGCGGGTCTATAGCAATTGCAGCGCGAAGAGACCTTGCCAGAGCCTTATAACATGACTCGACTATATGATGGTTATTCACCCCGTATTCATTTTGAACATGCAATGTTGCACCGGCAGCAAAGGCAAAAGCCTGAAACCATTCACGAAATAATTCGGTATCCATATCGCCAAGCTTCGGTTTGGAGAATTCAACATTCCACACAAAATAGGGACGACCAGAAAGGTCAATAGCCACATGCGACAAAGTCTCATCCATAGGGATAGTGGCATTGCCATAACGGACGATACCTTTGCGTTCACCAAGAGCCTTAGCCACTGCCTCACCTATGGCAATGCCGGTATCTTCGGTAGTGTGATGATAATCAATATGCAAATCGCCCTTAGCGGTCAGCTTCAAATCAATAAGGCTGTGGCGTGATAACTGCTCCAGCATATGGTCTAAAAAACCAATGCCCGTAGATATTTCATATTTTCCCGTACCATCCAGATTAAGTTCAACGCTCACCTGAGTTTCTTTGGTTTTTCGTTCGTGTTTGGAAGTCCGCATGCAATGCCCCTAAAATTGAGAGTGGGATTTTAACAGGCTTATAAGGAATTACAAGCACTACCAGCTTACGGGGAATTCATATTCCAGATTTAGTTTAACAGCATAATCCTCTGCTGCATCTGAAATACCGAACAGCACGCCGGCTTCATATTTAAACCCATGCCCAAATTTCCCATACATAACAGGACCTAAACGATGTTTTTGGCTATCATAATCATCACTATTAGTGATTTCCCCAAATTCGCCATAATATTCAACCCCAGGGCTTAGAATCGGAAGATAATTATATTTCGCCATCCATTTTATCTCACCTTCCGGGTTAGAATTTGAATTGCTACCAACCTCTTGTTCAAACCCAATATTAGCCATAGTCGTGAATTTATTGAAATTTTTTGCCAATAATAAAAACGCCTCAAACTTATCAGCGTCGCCGTTTGGATGCTTAAATTCATACGCCACCAAAGCACCAACATCTGCCCAATATTCACCAACTTCAGTAAACTGAAAAATATTTTCTATTTCGGTGGCGGTATATTTGTAACCACTGCCGTTTTCTTTTTCCAATTCACCGTATAATGCTGCTTTCCACTGTGAAGTAAAACCATATTCAACAGCTAATTTATGCTGACGGAAGTTATCTTCACTAGCACGATCGTCAAAATCAAAACGGTTTTTGGATTCTATCTCCAGCATTCCTTCTTCGACATAAGGGGAATAGACGTTTAGAGCATACGCGTTTGAACTTAAAAACAGAGTGATGGCAGAAGCCAGCATTACTGTCACCCCGCACTTGTTGCGGGGTCTGGAGCTAAATATACCGTCACTGGTTGCTACCCCAGATCCTTGGGCAAATGCTGGGTGACAAGCATTGATATATAATTTATTCATCATATTTTACCTTTCTGGTAATTTTTATAAGCGCGACTGTAACAACCATTGTTGCCACATAAAATATAAGCTGCATGACACTTGGGCGTTCACTATAACCCAGCATGACATGGAGAATTTTGCCGATAATGCTATCTTGCGTCAGCAACCAGCTACTATCCCATGTATTGCCGAAAGATGGCAAAATATCTGCGGCATTCAAATAACCAGCAACCTGCGCCGACATCCCGCAGGCAAGCAGAATAAGCAGCCAACCGGTAACCGCAAATAAATGTCTGGATGAGAGCTTTATCAGACCAAAATAGAGTAAAATCCCTATAGTTATGGCAAGCGCAGCTCCTGCCACACCACCAATCAGAATGGCAAATATGGATTCCTGTGAACTACTGATGATTCCCGTCATGAATAATACTATTTCCGCGCCTTCCCGCCACATGGCAAGACTAACCACCACAGCGATGGAATAAAGCGGTGTTTCACCTTCAGAAACCGCCTTACCAACTTGCTTCATTTTTTGCGCAAGTGCGCGCCCATGCGATTGCATCCACACCACCGTCCAGACAATCATAAGAACCGCAACAGCGAGTATTGCAGCATTAAAAATTTCCTGCCCGACACCCTCCATGGCATCGGATATATTACTAGCAAAGACCGCAACGACTGCCGAACCAACCAGCCCTCCGGCAATGCCGGCTATAACCCAGAAATTACGCCCGGCAACACCGCGCGTGGCAGCCAGTATAATCGTGATAATAATAGCTATTTCCAGAAACTCACGGAAAGCGATGATAAATGACGGAATCATGAATAAACTACTTTGCTATCAATTTGCCCTGAGCGGTTTTTTCATTGAATTCGCCAAAAAACTTATATTCACCCGCATCGAGCGGACCAATAAAAATAACTCCCTCGGAATTACCTTTGATAATTTTTTCGCGGTTAAAATCATGGCTTTCAAATTCTTCAGGAGTAGGATCCTGATTTTTGACAATCAGCCTTATTTTCTGCCCAGCAGGTATTTCAACAGTGTCCGGATTAAACTTATGATCCTTTATAGCTATTTCAAAAATCGGCATGTCAGCCAGAGCTGGCATAGAC
>JBEBHV010000115.1:0-6505 GCA_040080715.1 Rickettsiales bacterium
AAACCAAATTCAAATCGACCCCAAAAATAAATGGCAAAATATCATTGCCTGTCAGGATAATGCTGCGCTATAATCTGCCCTTAACCGGACGGTAGTGATCTGACAATGCAGTTCAGTTCCCCGGTAAATAATAAACCGTGCGACAGCCTATAACATCTGAGTTTAGATATAGGTTTGGGCTACTTGCATTGCGGCAATTTGCTGGTGCGGTAGCTTGCGCTGGGCAGTCTGGATTTTGTTTTATTTTTCCATCAAGAGAAATGAACCCCCCTGAATTTGGCACCGCGTCATCTATTTTAGTATCAATTGCCATAGCGTCATTTGGAGTAAGTGCAGGCGTATTAATCTGACCGCAAGTGTTACTATTTGAAAAACCTCCACTGCCAAACCATGAAACAGTAACACCTCTGCGCCTGTAAGTGGTATATAAGTCCTGATAATAAAGATAGCCAAAACCATCATTATTTGCATTAATATATGGGCTGCCAACAGATGTTGTATTTTTAGGTGCAAGCTGGGCATAGTATAGTGATTGTGTTGCATAAATAGATTCTGATGACCACTCAATCCATCCATCCATCACCATCGCCGTTGCCGGCGACACTGCTTAAAAAATCAGTAGTATTAATACAATCACCGGGAATGCAGTTGTATTTTGTTTTAAAGGTGTTTACAGCTGCCGTTATTATATTAAGGTCGTTGATCTTTCTGCGTATTTCTGACGCATTTACTAATGATTTACCAACCATTACGCCACCAATAACCAAACCTATTATGACTATAGCTATTGATAATTCAAGCAGAGTGAAACCATCTTTTTTTCTTGTGCTGAGATTGTAATTTTGCATATTGTCGCTTTTAACTTGGCTTACAGCTCTGTGCCACGGTGACGCTGACAAAGAAGTAGGCTGAACTACTCAGCACTTTTCTTATTTGCTTCCTCAAGCATCGCAACGGTTCTGCCACGTTCAACCGATGCAAGCTTAGCTTCTATCTTATTCATGTTGCTGCGGAAACCAGCAAGTTCCTTGCCTTGCAACATATTTCCGGTTTTGAATTTAACGTTAGCCGGGTTCACCTGTTCGTTATTCACCATAATTTCATAATGCAGATGCGGACCAGTACTTGCACCAGTGCTTCCTACATAAGCAACAATCTGCCCCTGCTTTACTTTTTTACCTGGTGAAACACCGCTGGCAAACCTGCTCAAGTGAGCATAAGCTGAAGAATATTTTTTGTTATGATTTATTTTCAGGTATTTACCGTAACCGCTTTTTACTGATGCTGAATCGACAACACCATCACCGGCAGCATAGACAGGTGTTCCTGTAGGAGCTCCGAAGTCTACACCCCTGTGCATTTTGGTATAGCCTGAAATGGGATGTTCACGCATTCCGAAGGCAGAGGTCATTCTTGCTCCGTTTATTGGGGTACGGAGCAGAGCCTTACGTATGCTTTCGCCTTTTTCGTTATAAAAATCAGCATTACCGTTTTTGTCTGTATAGCGATAAATCTTTACTTCGCGATTACCAAGGGTTAGCTGGGAAAATACCAGATTTCCATTGCCAACAATTTTGCCGTCTTTAGTTTCCATGCGTTCAAATAAAACATCTATCGCGTCACCTTTTTTTACGTCGCGCTGGAAGTCGATATCATAGCTATAGGCATTAACAATATCATTCAGCATAGAAGCCGGAATACCAATATCCGCCCCTGTTTTATAGATGCTACCATCAATTGCCCCACCGGCACGCGCAAGCTTCTTTGTCAGGGGAACATTGATTTTCTTGATGTTAAATTGATCATCCCTGGTTCTTGTAAGCTCTATGGTAGAGAGTGCTGACATAGGTAACTTGAATTCACGAACGATAACTTCGCCACTGCTGCTTTTATCAATTTTTACCTTAATAGTGCTGCCGACATCCAGTTTCCTTGGGTTAAAGATGGTACGCACGGCATCGAAAGTATTCTTGGCTTCCTCTTTTGAAACACCGGCATCAGAAAGAAGGCTGACCAGAGTGTCGCCCTTGCTGACCTTAAGTTCCAGTGATCTAGGGTAGCTGATATTGTCTTCTGCGGACACTTTTTCGCTGCTTCCCGTATCAGTTTTTGCATATTCTTCTGCCGAAGTTTCCGATTCCAAAACTATTTGCGGGGTAATATCATCAGGCGCGGCTCCAACAATTTCTTCTAATGAAGCACTGGCAACCATCTCTGATTCTTCTATAGAAGCTACCAGATTCCTGCTGTCAAAAATTGGTGTGAGGGCAGATGTGCAGCCGATACTGAAAGCAACTCCCGCAGCGAACCAGGAAAGGCGCAGCTTGCGGATTCTGGACATTGTAGCCGAGCGACAAACTATCTTTACCGGGTATGAATATGCATATTCGTTCATTGTGGCTCTTAATTTAGTTTAACACAACTCTCAAACCATCATCGGGGGGATTAGTAAGTTATTTTTCTCGCAATGCCAACCATAAAAATGCAATTCGTCATTTTTTTTTGTTTTTGTACAATTTTAGCTTGACGGATGCTTAATAGATAATTAGGTTGCGTGCCTCCGCCAAACAAGGCTGATACTGTGCAAGTAGTTGATATATATTGATATATGTAAAAAATACCTGTATAAGTCCCTGTGTTTTTTGGTCGGAGTTGAGTGATTTATGGAATCTGTTCGGCTTGGGAATGACTAGAAATTTAGATTGTTCAAGATGTTAGATTGATTTTAGTGTATTGCTCAGTTGTTATTATAGATTTGAGATAAACTTTTGTAGATATAAGGGTATAGAATGCCAACAATTAATCAGTTGGTCCGCAGTCCTCGTCGCTCTGTGGCTAAACGTAATAAGGTTCCAGCTTTGAAAGCCTGCCCGCAGAAGCGTGGTGTGTGTACTCAGGTGAAGACTGTGACTCCTAAAAAGCCGAATTCGGCTTTGCGTAAGGTGGCTCGTATTCGTTTGACTAATGGCTTTGAAGTGTTTGGATATATTCCAGGTGAAGGTCATAACCTTCAGGAACATAGCGTTGTATTGATTCGCGGTGGTCGCGTAAAAGATTTACCAGGTGTTCGCTACCACATTATCCGTGGTACTCTTGATACACAAGGTGTGAAAAACCGTAAACAATCGCGTTCGGCTTACGGCGCGAAACGTCCGAAGTAGGTGCTGGGGTCTAGGTATTAGGTTCTAGTGAAGTAAAATTTAATTTTTGGGAAAAGAGGAGGGTGGTTTAAAAGGAATGGAAGTAGGTAGGGGAGTTTTACTAGCCCCTAGCCACTAGCTCCTAGCCACTAGAATTTATGTCACGTCGCCATGCCGCAAAAAAAAGAGAGATATTACCAGATGCCAAGTTTGGTGATGTTGTCCTTACGAAATTGATAAACACAATGATGTATGATGGCAAAAAATCTGCCGCTGAAACCATTGCTTATGAAGCTCTTGACATTATCCATAAGAAAACCAGTGCTGATCCGCTGAAATTTTTCCATGATGCGCTGGCTAATATAAAGCCGTCTGTAGAAGTTCGTTCACGCCGCGTTGGTGGTGCTACTTATCAGGTTCCGACTGAAGTTCGTGAAGAGCGTCGTCTAGCTCTGGCTCTACGCTGGTTGATTGCTGCTGCCCGTGCCCGTAAGGAAAAAACCATGCGTGACCGTATTGCAGCTGAGCTTATGGATGCGGCAAATGGTCGTGGCGGTGCGGTTACCAAGCGCGAAAACACTCACAAAATGGCGGATGCTAACAAAGCATTCTCACATTTCAGGTGGTAGGACTAGCGGAATTGAAGAACTGGTGAACCTAAGAATTGAAGAATAAAGATAAAAAAGAAAGGGAGATGATGCAAAGGTAGGGTGGTTATGAAGGTAGGGTGAAATTTATATTTCCTCAATTCTTCAATTCCTCAATTCCTCAATTCATTTTAAACTATGACTCGTAAAACGCCACTCAGTGACTATCGGAATATTGGAATCTGCGCGCATATTGACGCAGGTAAGACCACTACGACTGAACGTATTTTATATTATACCGGCAAATCCCATAAAATCGGCGAAGTGCACGAAGGTGCTGCGACCATGGACTGGATGGAACAGGAACAGGAGCGTGGTATCACCATTACCTCTGCGGCTACCACCTGCTATTGGAATAATCACCGCATTAACATCATTGATACGCCTGGTCACGTGGATTTTACCATTGAAGTAGAGCGTTCAATGCGTGTTCTCGATGGTGCTGTAACCGTGTTTGACTCGGTTGCCGGTGTTGAGCCGCAATCAGAAACCGTATGGCGTCAGGCTGATAAATATAGCGTTCCGCGTATTTGTTTTGTGAATAAAATGGATCGTATCGGTGCTAATTTCCAGCGTTGCGTGGATATGATGATCGACCGTCTGGGAACTGTTCCTTTGGTTGTTCAGCTTCCAATAGGTAGCGAAGACAAATATGAGGGCGTTGTAGATCTAATTAAAATGAAGGAAATCGTCTGGAAAGGCGATGAGCTTGGTGCTAAATTTGATGAGCTTCCTATCCGTTCTGAGCTTCAGGATGCAGCAAAAGCTGCCCGCACGAAGATGTTGGAAACCGCAGTTGAAATGGATGATGCGGTGATGGAAAAATATCTTGGTGGTGAAGAGCCAACTATTGATGAATTAAAATCCTGTATCCGCAAAGGCACTGTTGCTTTCAAGTTTGTACCGGTATTAAACGGAGCAGCATTTAAGAACAAAGGTGTTCAGCCAATGTTAGATGCGGTGGTGGATTTCCTTCCTAGCCCAGTTGATATTGGCTCGGTTACTGCGATTGATGTTAAAACTGATGCTGAAATTAAGCGGTTTGCTAGGGATGATGAGAAGTTTTCTGGTCTTGCTTTCAAGATTATGACTGATCCATTCGTTGGTTCTCTTACTTTCGTTCGCGTGTATTCCGGTAAATTGGAAGCTGGTTCTTATGTGCAGAACACAGTGAAAGATAATCGTGAACGCGTAGGCCGCATGTTGCTTATGCATGCAAATTCACGCGAAGATGTAAAAGAAGTTTATGCCGGTGACATTGTCGCGCTTGCTGGTCTTAAAAATACCACGACTGGTGATACTTTATGTGATGTTGATGCTCAGGTAATTCTTGAGCGTATGGAATTCCCAGAACCAGTTATTGAAGTTGCTGTTGAGCCTAAAACTAAAGCGGATCAAGAGAAGATGGGTATGGCTTTATCACGCCTTGCTTCAGAAGATCCTAGTTTGCGTATTTCTACTAATGAAGAAACCGGTCAAACCATATTAAAAGGTATGGGCGAATTGCATCTGGAAATTATCGTTGATCGCATGAAACGTGAATTCAAGGTGGAAGCGAATGTTGGCGCGCCACAGGTTGCATACCGCGAAACCATCACCAAAAAATATCAGGTTGATTACACTCATAAGAAACAATCTGGTGGTTCTGGTCAGTTTGCGCGCGTTATCATTGATTTCGAGCCACTCAAACCAGGTGAAGGCTTCGTGTTTGAAAGCAAAATTGTTGGCGGTTCTGTTCCTAAGGAATATATCCCGGGCGTTGAAAAAGGTCTCGATGCCTCTATCAGCAACGGTGTAGTAGCTGGCTTCCCGACCATAGATTTTAAAGCGACTTTGGTTGATGGTGCGTATCACGATGTGGATTCTTCGGCACTGGCGTTTGAAATTGCTGCCCGTGCTGCTTTCCGTGAAGGTATGCCGAAAGCAGCACCGGTTCTGCTTGAGCCGATAATGAAAGTGGAAGTTGTAACGCCGGAAGATTACATGGGTGATGTGATTGGTGATTTGTCATCACGTCGCGGTCAGGTAACTGGTATGGATTCTCGCGGTAACGCTCGCGTTGTTGATGCGATGGTTCCGCTGGCTTCAATGTTTGGTTATGTAAATACCTTACGTTCGATGTCGCAAGGTCGTGCGCAATATTCAATGCAGTTTGATCATTATGATCAGGTTCCATCGGCTGTTGCAGAAGAAATTAAAAAGAAAGTAGCTTGAGTGTTATGGGTATAGTATACGCAGATATTACGCTTAAAAATCCGCAGGAAAGTTCGTTGCGTTCTATTAACGTGAACGCGCTTGTGGATACTGGTGCGCATTGGTTGTGTATCCCTAAGCATGTTGCTTCTCAGCTTTCTCTTGAAGAGCAAGGAAATCGTGAGGTTACTTTAGCAAATGGCGATGTTGTAAAAGTTCCTTATGTTGGACCACTGCAGATAAATTTTGAGAACAGGATGAGTTTTTCTGGGGCGTTAGTGTTTGGAAATGAAGTATTGTTGGGGGCTATCCCTATGGAGGATATGGATTTAGTTATATCGCCCTTGGATCGCAAGCTGACTGTAAATCCGCGCAATCCTAATGTGGCGGCTGGAATTTTAATGGGTATAAGATAACTTTGGAGTAATAATATGGCAAAAGAGAAATTTGAGAGGAATAAACCTCACTGTAATATCGGAACGATAGGTCATGTTGATCACGGCAAGACGAGTTTGACTGCTGCGA
>JBEBHV010000116.1:0-6484 GCA_040080715.1 Rickettsiales bacterium
AAATTATAACAGTAAAGTCTCTAAACTTGATGGCAAGCAGCTTGCCAAAGCTATTTCTGAATATGAAATTATATCAGAGCTGAGCGGCAAATTAGGTTCATATGCTTCCTTGCTATTTGCCGGGGATATGAGTCTGCCGCAAAACACCCAGTTTTTTCAGAATGTGCAGGAAAAACTCACGGTTTTATCTTCGCGTATTTTGTTTTTCACGCTGGCGATAAATAATATTTCCGATAAGGAAATGGCGGATAAACTAAAAAACAAGGAACTTGCCGCATATTCACCATGGATCAGGGATTTACGCTCATTTAAACCATATCAACTAGCTGACAATCTGGAAAAAATATTGTTGGAAAAGAATGTGGCAGGGCGTAGCGCATGGACGCGCTTGTTTGATGAAACAATTAATGACCTGCGTTTTCCTTATGATAAGGAAGAGCTGACAGAACCGCAGATTCTCGATAAATTATCCAGTAAAGATGCTGCTACTCGCAAGAAGGCTGCGTTGGTCGTCGGCGAAGTGTTTGGCAAGAATGCCAAACTTTTTACTCTGATAACCAACACTCTGGCGAAGGATAAGGAAATTGAAGATAATTGGCGCGGATTTAAGAAGCCGATTTCTTCGCGCAATATCAGCAATTACATTGAAGATGATGTGGTTGATGCCCTGCTTTCTTCTGTGCGTAAGGCTTATCCTGAATTGTCGCATCGTTATTATAAATTGAAGGCAGGATGGTTTGGTAAAAAACAGCTTGATTATTGGGACAGGAACGCTCCACTTCCCACTGACACAGACCGCAAATATAGCTGGAATGAAGCAAAGGAGCTGGTGCTTACAGCATATGGCAATTTTTCACCGGAACTCGCGAAGATCGGAAAACAGTTTTTTGATAAGCCGTGGATTGATGCTCCGGTGCGGGTTGGCAAAGCTACGGGCGCGTTTTCTCATCCAACTGTTCCATCCGTACATCCTTATCTGCTGGTGAATTTTCAGGGTAAATCACGCGATGTTATGACGCTCGCCCATGAGCTTGGGCATGGCGTGCATCAGGTGTTATCGGCAAAGCAGGGCGCGCTGCTCTGTGACACACCGCTGACACTCGCTGAAACCGCCTCGGTGTTTGGTGAGCAACTGACTTTCCGCGAAATGGTAAGCCGTGAGAAAGATAAAAAGCGGCGTAAAATTCTCATCGCTTCCAAGGTTGAGGATATGTTGAATACCGTGGTGCGCCAGATTGCTTTTTGTGAATTTGAAAGGCAGGTGCATGATGCGCGCCGCAAAAGCGAGCTAACCAGCGAGCAGATTTGTGATATTTGGATGAAGGTTCAGTCGGAAAGCCTTGGTTCTGCCATAAAACTGCACGGGAATTACAAATATTTATGGACGTATATCCCGCATTTTATCCATACGCCGTTTTATGTCTATGCTTATGCTTTCGGAGATTGCCTTGTTAACTCGTTATATGGGGTTTATGAGGATGGCAAGGTAAAGAATTTTGACAAAAAATATCTGGCGATGCTGGAGGCTGGCGGCACGTTGCGCCATAAAGAATTACTCGCGCCTTTCGGTCTTGATGCCAGTAAGCCAACTTTCTGGCGGCAGGGACTGGATATTATAAGTAAAATGATAGATGAGTTGGAGGATTAGAATTGTATGGACAAATGTATAGGCATTTGTTAATATGAAGCTGAAGATAAGAGGATTTGAGTGGGATGATGGCAATATCCACAAGTGTCAGAAGCATGGTTTATCTATAGCAGAAATAGAAAGCTTCTTTCATTATGGAAATTTTGTTGTTGCACCAGACTTAAGGCATTCTGCTTCAGAGAGAAGGCTGTTTGCGGTAGGTAAAATAAAATATGGAAAACCGGTTCTGGCAGTGTTTGTAGAACGTTCAGGTTTAATAAGACCAGTTAGTGTTCGTTATATGCATCAGAAAGAATGGAAAAAATATGAAGAAAAAAGTTCCTCATTTCAAAACTGATGAAGAAATGGAAGAATTTCTAGAGCAGGATTTAAGCGATTACTTGCATCCTGAGAACTTCGTTAAAGTAAAATTCGAATTTTTACCTAAAGATGAGCAGATCAATTTACGGCTTCCTGCACAGCTATTATCTGCTGTTAAAAAACAGGCTAAAAAGGCTAAAATTCCCTATCAACGCTACATTCGCCAGATTATTGAAAATGATTTATCAAATCATGCTTAAGGACCCGTTTGCGATGGCACACATTCTTCTCTGTAAACAAGGGTAATTGCTCTTATTCCCTTGATTTCCTGTCGCAACCTGCTAGAAAAATATAAAATGTCATTGCGAGGAGCTTTAGCTCCGTGGCAATCCAGAAAATAAGAACTGGATTGCTTAGCCCACAATATCTGTGACTCGCAATGACGAACTCTAATTTACAAACTTGAAGTCGCAAATTGCGACATCAAGATGCGATGGAATAAACCAATGACCGACAATAACATTCAAAAAACACCTGAACTTTTTAGCGTTTCTATTGAAGCGGAGATGAAAAAATCATATCTTGATTATGCGATGAGCGTAATCGTGAGTCGTGCTATTCCTGACGTGCGCGATGGTTTGAAGCCCGTTCATCGCCGTATTTTATTTGGTATGCTCGAGCTGGGATGCGAATATAATAAACCATATAAAAAATCTGCGCGTATCGTCGGTGATGTAATGGGTAAATTTCACCCGCATGGCGATAGCGCGATTTACGATGCGTTAGTGCGGATGGCGCAACCGTTTTCCATGCGCCTGATGCTGGTTGATGGGCAGGGTAATTTCGGCTCGATGGATGGCGATGCGCCAGCCGCCATGCGTTATACCGAGTCACGCTTGTCCAAAGCCGCGCATGGTTTGCTTGAGGATATTGATAAAGCCACAGTTGATTTTCAGGATAACTATGACGGCTCAGAAAAAGAGCCGGTAGTGCTACCTGCTGCCTATCCGAATATTCTGGTGAATGGTGCGGGTGGTATTGCGGTTGGGATGGCAACTAATATTCCTCCGCATAATCTGGGCGAAGTGGTTGATGCCTGCATGCTTTATCTGGATAATAATGAAGTAACTATGGATGAATTGTTGGAAGTTTGTCCTGCGCCTGATTTTCCAACTGGCGGGATAATTCTAGGGCGGACTGGCGCACGCAGTGGGCTTTCCACTGGGCGTGGCTCGGTGGTAATGAGGGCAAAAACGGAGATAGAGGAAATACGCGCCGGTCGTTACGCGATTATTGTTACTGAAGTTCCGTATCAGGTGAATAAAGCGAATATGATTAAGCGTATCGCTGAGCTGGTGAACGAAAAGAAGATTGAAGGTATTTCTGACCTGCGCGATGAATCGGATAAATCAGGTGTACGAGTGGTTATTGAGATTAAGAAAGATGCTGTGCCTGATGTGGTTCTGTCGCAGCTATTCGCCTACACTCCGCTGCAAACCAGCTTTGGCGTGAATATGTTGGCACTGGATAATGGTCGTCCGGCGGTGATGAATCTGAAACATATTATTACTTCATTTATCTCTTTCCGCGAAGAAGTTATCACCCGCCGTACCAATTTCCTGCTTGGTAAAGCCCGTGATCGCGCACATTTGTTGATTGGCCTTGCGATAGCCGTTGCCAATATTGACGAAGTGATTGCAGTTATCAAGGCTTCGGCAGATCCGAATATTGCCCGCGAAGAACTGATGCGTCGTGATTGGGAAGCCGGTGATATTCTGCCTCTGCTCCAGCTTGTTGATGATTCTGGTAATAAAGTTAGTGGCGGACGCATCAAATTTACCGAGGCTCAGGCTCGCGCAATTCTGGAGCTACGCCTGCAACGTTTAACAGGCATGGAACGCGAAAAAATTGATGCGGAAATGCAGGAACTCGCAGCTGAGATTGCTGAATTCCTTTCAATTCTTGGCAATAAAGAAAAGCTTTATGGGATACTCCGCGCCGAGATGCTCGCTGCTAAAGAACAATTTGCAACACCAAGGCGCACGCAGATTGAATTTTCTGAATTTGAAGCTGACATAGAAGATTTAATCCAGAAAGAAGACATGGTGGTTACGGTTACTTCGGGCGGATATATTAAGCGTACCGCACTTTCGGCATATCGCGCACAGCGTCGAGGTGGTAAAGGTAAATCGGCAATGAATGTGCGTGATGAGGATATCACAACTGAATTGCTGGTGGTGAACACCCATACTCCGGTGCTGTTTTTCTCCAGTCACGGCAAGGTTTATAAACTGAAGGTTTACAGGCTGCCGGTTGGCGCAGCAAATACTCGTGGTAAGGCTCTTGTCAATATTTTCCCGCTGGCAGAAGGTGAATCAATTACAACTTTTATGCCACTGCCTGAGGATGAAACCAAATGGGATGATATGAACATCTTTTTTGCCACCGCTAAGGGCAATGCACGTCGCAACGATTTATCTGATTTCCATGATATTCGTAGCAACGGCAAAATTGCTATTCGTATGGATGATGATGATAAACTCATTGGTGTAAAAGTTTGCAATGAAAATGATCATGTTTTGCTCGCCTCTAAATCTGGCAAATGTATTCGTTTTTCAGTGTCGGATGTGCGTGTGTTCAAAAGCCGTACCTCCGATGGTGTGCGTGGCATGAAGCTTACAAATGGCGATGAAGTGGTTTCAATGAGTATTCTGGGAGGGATAACCACAACTATCGAAGAACGTCATGCTTATCTGAAAATGGCAGCGGCGAAACGCCGATTAGAAGATGCTAGTCATCCTGAGCATAGCGAAGGATCTCCTATTGCTGATGAAGATCCTTCGGTTGCTTCGCTCTCTCAGGATGACAGTGAAGCCGTTGCCGAAGTAACTCTTTCCGACGAACGCTTTGCAGAGCTTGCAGCAGCCGAGCAATATATTCTCACTGTTACTGAAAACGGCTATGGCAAACGAACATCAGCATATGAATACCGCACTATTAATCGCGGCGGTTCCGGCATGGTGAATATAGTGACCTCCAGCCGTAATGGCAAAGTTGTTGCCAGCCAGCCAGTTGGTCAGACCGGACAGATTATGCTGATGACCGACCGTGCGACTGTCATACGTTGCCCGCTCGACGGAATCCGCGTGGCAGGGCGCAACACGCAGGGCGTAACTATTCTTAAAACTGGTGATGGCGAGAAAGTTGTATCCATCGTTACCGTGCCGGAAGGCGAGGCGGATAATGGCGATGATGTGCTGGAGAATAATGCTATTGAATAATAAAGATCGTCATATTAAGCACGTCTAAAAGATGGATTGTTTCGCTTCACTCGCAATGACAGGAAATTTTCTACCTATTCCACTAATCCCGGTATTGCAGATAAATTACTCTTCTACTTCCGTTGCGCTATCTTCGCCGTCGGTAGTTTCCTCAGGTTCTGGTTCTTTGGGGTTGCAGGTACGGGCATCTTCATATGTCAGACGGCACCATTCCTTTTTATCATCTTTCCTGCAGACAACACCTTGTGCCTGTCCGGCTTTACCATTAATCACATAACCTTCAGAGAAGGTACGGCATACAGAATCATCTTTGCTTATATATTCCGAACTTACCAGTATATTACCGCTTGCCGAGCCTGTACGCCATTTATATGGCTTATCAGTTTTATGGGTTTCCATAACATTATTAAAGATGCGTAGATAATCTTCACGTTGTTGCCCGGTCAATAGATCAGCCGTTAAAACCACACGTGCCGGTACCTGTGCCTGTGGTGCTGCCGCCCATAAATTTATGGGGGTAAAAATCAGCGACAAACATAATAAAAAATTTTTATTCATTTGTTTATTATAACAATATGACAATAATTCGTGCAACAATAAATATAGTAATTACCTGTTCCACCAATCCTTTGTGTTGCGGATAAATTCATTTCCTTTATCCACCGCGCCATCTGCATCCCGCATTATTTTATCAGTAATATCTTCAGATTGTTCAAGAGCGCAGGTAAGGGCATCTTCACTTTTAAGCCTGCACCATCCTTTGCCTTCGCGCTTACAGGCAACCCCTTCATATTGTCCAGCTTCACCATCAACCACAAAACTTTCCGCAAAATTCCGGCATAATGATTTGGATTTGCTGATATATTGCCTGCTTACACGGATGCTGCCTTTTTCCGCGCCTGATTTCCATTCATACGGTTTTTCATCTTTATGGTTTTCCATTATATGGTTAAAAACACGCTGGTAATATTCGCGTTGGCTACCAGATAATAAATCAGCAGGTGAACCCACATAAGTTTCTGCCATGAGATTTATTGGCATAAACAACAATAACAAACATAGCAAAATAAGCTTATTCATTTGTTTATTTTAGCAAATATTATAGAGTTGCTCAATGTCTAAAAATGTCTATTAAAATTCAGAAGAGAGTAAATCATGTATTTGCTATCACTACCGTCCGGTTAAGGGCAGATTATAGCGCAGCATTATCCTGACAGGCAATGATATTTTGCCATTTATTTTTGGGGTCGATTTG
>JBEBHV010000117.1:0-6448 GCA_040080715.1 Rickettsiales bacterium
AGACCAGGAATCCCCGCCAGTGCGGTTTCTACTGGGAATGTCACCTGCTTTTCCACTTCCATCGGCGAAAATGCAGAGGCAGTGGTGTTGATCTGCACCTGATTGTTGGTGATGTCTGGCACGGCATCAATCGGCAGATTTTTGAGTGAGTACAACCCAAACACCGCCACCGCCAACGTAAGCAGTGCGATCAGGTATCGGTGATGAAGGGAAAACCCTAAAATGCGTTCAATCATGGCTCTATCCCCTAGATTCTAGTGTTCGTGTTCCGCACCGGCTTTGCCGATGTCGGCTTTCACCACGAAGCTGTTTTTAGCGACGTAATGCTGGCCAGCCGTGAGGCCGCTTCTGATTTCCGTCCATGTCGCATCGCTCATGCCCGTTTCCACAGGCTGCGCTTTGTAAGTGCCGCCATCTTCGCGCACAAACACCACCGTGTTGCCTTCCATGCGCTGGATAGCTTCGGTTTTCACGGCAAGCGGAGCTTCTTTTTCTGACAGCACCACATCGGCGCGGATATTCATGCCTGAACGCCAGTGGTTATCGGCATTCTCGATCACCGCACGCGCCACTACCGTCTGGCTTGAGGCTTCGGCGGTAGGCAGCACCAGCGCAATGGTAGATTCGGTATTCACGGGATCATCAAGGCACTGGATGCGGATTTTCTGGCCAGCTTTCAGCCTCTCGCCATCTTTCGAGAAAATGAACAACTCCGCCCACAGCTTGCTTAAATCCGCCACCGCAAATAATGGCGTATCCGCCGCCAGTTCACCGACACTGGCATTGCGGGTGATGATGGTGCCAGACACAGGCGACTTCACTGCATAAACTTGCAAACTTTCGTTGCTCTCCACCGTTGCTAGCGTGTCGCCAGCTTTGACCACTTCACCAGGCTCTTTCAGCACACTGCGAATCACACCTGGGAAGCGGGCTTTCACTTGTGCGGTAGTGTTCTGGTTCAGGGTTACGCGGCCACTGACGCTGACGGTTTCCTGCACCATCGCGCTGCCAGCTTGCAGAATCTCGATATTCAGGTTTTTCACCGCATTGTCGCTGATTTTGCTTCCTTCATCATGACCACCTTCTTCACCGCCATGCCCATGCTCATCGGCTTCGCCATGTTCATCGGCAGCAGGTTTGGCTTCCGCATGGTCGTGGCCATGTTCATCGCCATGCGCGTGTTCATCCTTGTCACCATGCCCGTGATCGCCGCCTTCGGCATGGTCATCTTTATGCTCATCGCCGTGGCCATGCTCATCTTTATCTGCGGGGGCATGATTCTCTGCTGTGGGTTCTTTTGCATCCCCGCCAAGCGTGAGATATGCGCCGCCAGCAATGGCTAGCAACAGCGTTAAAATAATGAGGTTGCGCTTATTCATGGTTCTCTCCTGATTTTTGTAATGCGCTGAGGCGCGTGGCGGTCAACCGTTCGACCTGTGCCTTGGCGGTATGAAATTCGCGTATCGCTTCAATCTGCTGTTGTTTCACTCCGAACAGGCTGCGCTGTGCGTCCAGCACTTCAAGGTAGGGGAAACGTCCTAAGCCGTAGCCCTCACGCGCCAGCCTGAATGCTTTATCGGCGGAAGGCAGGATTTCGGTTTTGAGTGTTTCTGCTTGTACATAGGCGTTTTCCATACGCTCATGCGCCTGTGTTAAATCCGCGCTAGTGTTGAGTGCCAGCTGGCGATTATCCATTTCCGTGCGGCTGACCTCATGCCGTGCTTTTTCAATGTTGCCACGGTTGGCATTAAAGACGGGAATCGGCAGCGATATACCCACCACAAACGCCTGATCGCCACTATCGCGGAAGTCGCGCACCCCAACACTTAGGCGCGGATCAGGAATGGCATTGGCCTGTTCCAGTTCCAGCCGCGCTTTCGATTGCTCTAGGCTACTATTCAGCTTCACCAGATCAGGATTGGTTTTCAGCTTTTCTTCCAGCGATGCAGCCTCTGGCTTCGCAATGGCATAGAACGCCGTGCTATCAAGCGGCAGGGTGAAGCGTTCTTCACCCATGAGCGCGGCCAATTTTTTACGGGAAATATCACGCTCACGGTTGGCCTTATCCAGCGCAATAGTCGCGGTGGAGCGTTCCACCTCGGCGCGACTTTTCTGAATCAACGGGGCGGCGGCTGCACCCACACGCACGCTCACCGATTTTAATACATCCACCGCCAGTTCTTTTTGCTCGGTAGCAAGGCGTACATTTTCTTCCGCTGCCACCACATCCGCATAGGCGGTGGTAACATCGCGGATAACATCAAGTGTTGCAGCCTGTTCATCGAGCGAGGCGATTTCCAAACCTTTACCTGCGATGCTCTCCCGTGCTGAAATCTTCCCGCCGATGGTGATTTCCTGCGTGACCCCATACGTCACTTCCGCCGAGTCGAATCCTTTATATACTCCTTGACCCGCGACATTCTCCGCTTCCACGCCCACTTCGGGGTTCACCCATGCCCCAGCTTGCCGCTGTTCTCCCTTTGCAGCCGCAACGCCACTTCCAAATGCCTTTAAGCGGGGTGACTGTGCGAGTGCCTTGGCAATCGCATCATCCAGCGTAAAGCCAGTGGTTTTCACGGGTGCGGCCACAACAGCAGGTGGCGGTGCATCGCTTTGCTTTTCTGGTTCAGCGTATGCAGGCACACTGGTTAGCATGGTGGCGCAGAGCAGCCACACGGGGAGCTTATATGGGTTTGGCATCGGGAGTTCTCACACTTAATTCCTTGGATAAAACACAAAAGGACATGCGACATCAGAGCACCTGAACAGGCACTCCTTCAGGCGCAAGCCTGCTTTATTGAATTAAGCGTGTGAGGGTGGTTTGAGTGGCGGTCCGACCACTACGGACGTGGTTGCATCCTGCTCAAGAACGAAAACCGTGCGGCTGGAAACCGTCATCGGTGTAGCCACGGTCAAGTTAGGCATGGCCGATACATGAGGGCAGCAGCAATGATGTCCAGCGTTTGCCATTTTGCTGTCATCCTGCTTTTCACCTTTGGACTGTTTTTTAGATTGTTCAGTCATCTGGCAATTATCGCCTTCACAATTCATATCGTATGCGTGTGCGATAGGCGCAACAAGCAGCGAAAAGGCAATAAAGAGTGAAAAGATAACTTTTTTCATGACAGGCATGATAGCTGAGTATGGTTAAATTTCAACTAAATAATACGTTTTTCAAAGTTTAATTCCCCTTAGACGCAGTGAATTCATAATCACCGACACCGAACTCAGTGCCATTGCAGCACTGGCGATGACGGGGCTTAGAAGTAATCCGAAGAATGGATAGAGCAAGCCAGCGGCAACAGGCACACCCAGCGCGTTATAGATGAATGCGAAGAATAGGTTCTGCCTGATATTTCTCATGGTGGCATGGCTCAAGCGACGGGCGCGGACAATGCCAATCAAGTCGCCTTTCACCAGCGTAACACCTGCGCTTTCCATTGCCACATCCGTGCCGGTTCCCATCGCAATACCTACCTGTGCTTGCGCCAGTGCTGGTGCGTCATTCACTCCGTCACCTGCCATAGCCACCTTGCGGCCTTGTGCTTGCAACTGGCGCACCACTTCGCTTTTGCGCTCCGGCAGCACTTCCGCTTCCAGTTCATCAATACCCAACTGCTTGGCTATTGCCTCAGCCGTTGCCTTGCTGTCGCCAGTAAGCATCACAATACGCAAGCCTTCTGCTTTCAGCTGTTTTAACGCTTCTGGTGTGGTGGGCTTGATCGGATCAGCTACGCTGATAACGGCTGCGGGTTTACCATCGATAGCGGCAAACATGGCCGTTTGGCCTTTGGCGCGTAACTCCTCGGCCTTGGCACTCAGTGGTGCAGAATCAATCCCTAGCGACAACAGAAGGGCTTTATTACCAAGCGCTACGCTATGATCATCAATCGTACCTGTAACTCCTTTGCCGGTGATAGAAGCAAAATCCTGCACGGCGGCAAGTACGATGCCGCGATCTTCCGCGCCCTTCACGATAGCAGAAGCCAGCGGATGTTCGCTGCCTCTTTCTAAACTGGCAACCAGCCGCAGCGTTTCGTTTTGATCGAAGCCAGAAACCGTTACCACCTCCATGAGCTTTGGCTTGCCTTCGGTGAGCGTGCCGGTTTTGTCGATAATCAGCGTATCGACCTTTTCCATGATTTCCAGTGCTTCTGCATTTTTTATCAGCACGCCCGCATGTGCGCCGCGTCCGGTTCCGGCGATAATCGACATAGGCGTGGCTAATCCCAAAGCGCATGGGCAAGCGATAATCAGCACGGCCACCGCATTGACGATAGCATAAGCCAGTTTAGGCTCCGGCCCCCATATTCCCCAAATAAGTGCCGTTATAATGGCAATCAACACGACTACTGGCACAAAATAGCCCGACACTGTATCTGCCATGCGTTGAATCGGTGCACGACTGCGCTGGGCTTTGGCAACCATATCCACGATTTGCGCCAGCATGGTTTCGTTGCCAACGCGCTCGGCACACATGGTGAAGCCACCTGTGCCGTTAAGCGTTGCGCCTATCACCTTATCACCGGGATTCTTTTCCACCGGTACGGATTCACCCGTCACCATCGATTGATCGACACTGCTATGGCCCTCCACCAACATACCGTCTACCGGCACTTTCTCTCCGGGACGCACGCGCAGTAAATCTCCTTTATGCACTTGGCTTAAATGCACATCTTCTTCTTTTCCATCGGCACGGATTATTCGCGCCATTTTCGGCGCAAGATCGAGTAGCGCACGCATGGCGTTACGGGCTTGGTTGCGGGCTTTGAGTTCCAGCACTTGGCCAAGCAGCACCAACGCAGTAATCACGGATGCGGCTTCAAAATAGATATCGAGCATTTGCCCGCCAGCAAAGCGCGTGGCGGCTTCGGGAAATACCGTAAGAAGCACGCTATAAACATACGCCACGCCGACACCGAGCGCGATGAGCGTAAACATATTCAGGCTTTTATGCTTCACCGATTCCGCTGCACGCACGAAGAACGGCCAACCAGCCCACAGCACCACAGGTGTTGCCATGAGCATTTGAACCCATTTCGATATCTGTGAATCCAAAAACTCATGGGATAATCCAGGGATCAAGTGTGCGCCCATCACCACAAGTGCCAGCGGGAACGATAATATCGCCGCCACCCAAAAGCGGCGCGTCATATCGATAAGTTCCGGGTCTGGCCCTTCATCGAGCGATATGGTTTCTGGTTCGAGTGCCATACCGCAGATCGGGCAGCTACCCGGTTGCTTCTGCCGCACCTGAGGGTGCATCGGGCAAGTGTAAACTACTCCCGCATCCTCAGATAAGACAGTTGTAGGCACTTCGGAAGGTTGATGCTTATGATGCGAGCAATGGCCCCCGTGAGGCTCCTGTGAGTGTTTCATCAATGACAACCGCCTTTATGTTCTTTCTTATCATCCTTACCCTGCTCACCTTCCTTGGAATGGTCGTGAAGTTTATGACCACCGTGCATGAATAAATGCATGATCGGACAAAGCAGAATAAACAGAAATGGCAATGTTCCAAGCAAGTGCTGCTGATGCCATACAATCAGGTACACACCAAGCGCAGCGAGTGCGATCAGTATTGCAATACCTTTTGGGCTTTTCCACCAAGGGCATGTAGGGTGTAATTTTTCCATACGTTTTATCCTTCAATTTAGTGGTGCGTGCTGTGGTCAGTCGCGGGTGTGGACTGCTTAATGGCTGGGCTTGGAGATTTTCCCTGCTTCATTTTCGCGCACATCGGGCATTGTTCACCCTCTTTCATGGAAGACATGCCTTCCATTTTACCCATGCACATTTTACACATGCCGTCCTTGCAGCATTTGCACTCACCATCTTTGCAACAATCGGCGCATTTTCCATTCTTGCAGCATTCGCATTTTTCACAGCATGGCATTTTCATATCCATACCTGACATTGAACCACCTTGCGTGTTGGCGCAGGCGGTAACAAAAACCAGCATAACGACGGGTAATAACTTCTTAAACATGGTAGCCTCCTATAGATTGGTTGATCGATTGATATGCCCCAAGATGGGGCAGGAATTTACTGAGGTGTCATCAGCTGGGCATTGCTCGACCAAGGCACTCAGTATTCTTTTAACTTCTTTAAGCTCACGGATTTTCTGCTCGGCTTCGGTGATTTTGCCGGTGGTATGTTTCAGCACTTCCGCACAAGTTGCTTTATCAGAACGATTCAAAGTGAGCAGCTGGCGGATTTCTTCGAGTGTGAAGTTGAGTGTTTTTGCACCTTTTATGAATTGCAGGATACGCTCGGCATCTTCGCCATAAATCCGATAGCCAGCCCCAGAACGGCTGGCCGCTTTAATCAGCCCCATTTTTTCGTAATAGCGGAGCGTATCGGTGCTGATACCAGTACGCTCCGCCAGTTTACCAATCGTCAGAAGTTGAATCGTTTTTTGCCTCATGACATTCAATCTACACCTTGG
>JBEBHV010000007.1:0-26829 GCA_040080715.1 Rickettsiales bacterium
AGTCGCTGAATATAAAAGCGGTAAGGACAAGCTGTTCGGCTTTTTCGTGGGGCAAGTGATGAAATTAAGCGGCGGAAAGGCTAACCCTGCTATGCTGAATGACCTTTTAAAACAAAAGCTTAGCTAATTACGGATTTTGAAATATTAATGTCATAAAAGCTTAATATTACCATATTCAATAATATGCTAGAGTCTCAAGTGGGAAAGTATAATTTTATCGGTTTGAGAAATAAATTATGGATTTTGGTGGTTTTGATTTTGGCGGGTTTGAAGGTGGCGGAGTCTTCGATGGCTTAGGCGGTGCAGCCGAACATTTAGGAAGTGGTGCTGCTGATTGGGCGCATTCACATCACTGGAGTCCGTCTGATTGGGGAAAAGCAGATGGTCTTTTCGGCAGAATCTTTGGTGCAAGCGAAGGGGCTATTGGAGAAGGCATTGAAGCCCTTTTTTCTCGTTTTGGTAATACCGCAGCAAACATGTTTGGGGAGTATTTAGACTACGAATTCTACAAAAAATTTAGCGAAGGAATAGGAAGTGGTAATCACCATTCTTGGGAAAACTGGAATAAATTTGGAAAATCTCAGAATCCTGAATTGGTAGCAGCAGCAGAGACCATAAAAAGCCATTCTTTGATTTTGAAACAATTGGAAAAACATGCTGCAGGTAGTGAACTACTTGAGGAATATACTGCACTAGGTATCAATTTACCTAGCAAAGATATGCTGAAATCAGTAAAAATTACACTTTCCAAAGCACTATATCCAAAAGAAGCTGGACAAGACGGAACTTTAATGGCGCACGTCAATAATGCTGTTGATGTTTTGGGAGATTCAAAAAAAACCGAACCTTATAGAAATCTACTGTCTAGAGCAGGAAATGACTCTGCACTCAGAGGAAGAATTCAGGAAATATTTAAGGAATTTTCTGGTAAGCAAAGTGAATTTTACGAAAAAATAGCAAAGCGTGCTAAGTTGTTGCTTCCATTCCACGGCAGAACCAGAGAAGAAATGAATAGCTCCGAACGCATTTCTCACAGCATTCATGAAGGATTCAAGAAAAGAGGAAATTTTGGCAAAGGGGCGATTGTTTTTACCACAGTGGCTGGTACATCCTTCCTTGCCTATTACCTAGCAACAAGAAAAGATAAAAGCAAGAATCCACGCGTAGAAACTCATGTTGAAAAATTAAGCAAAGATAACAAGCCACAAACAGCAATTACATTATAATGGAGAAGTAAAATGGTATTTCGTAAACACGAACTGCAACAACAAGCTGGCGGTATCATGCTAGGGGGAGATGGTGGTGTCCATGTAATGGGTGAACAGCTACGCGAAGTTGATGTTCCAGTTGAAACATTAGTTGGCGCATCAAATGGGCTTATTCATGGCGCGGGTATAGGGGCTGCAGTTTCTGCTGCAATTACTTTTGTCGAAACTCCACATGAGGAAAATGTAGGAAAGAACATAATAGATAAAATGAAGAGTTCTCATCTTGCCCCCATTGTCGGCGCAGCATTAGCTTTTTCGGCAATAAGCGGATTTATTCGCTATTCTAGAGCTTCTAAACAGAATGAATGGAGCAGAAAACATTACGATTTTCTACAATCCAAAATAGATGTAGCTAAAGAAAATTCTCCTCAGGAATCACCAAAAAGCTTTGCTGAACGCGAAGATAAAAAGAAGGAATCATCAGCAAAAATAGAAATTGGTTGATTTTCCTTTCACTTCTATGCTAATCTAGCTAGATAACTAGCTAGATGGGGTAAATATATGCAAGTTGGTATGTTCGATGCAAAAACCAACCTTTCCAAGTTGGTTGCCTTAGCTCAACAGGGTGAAGAAATACTCATAACTAATCGCGGTGAAGTTGTGGCAAGATTAGTTGGAACTGGATCGCGTAAACAAGCAAGTGCGAAAGAATTGCTCGATGAAATGCGCGCACTTAATAAAGAAAACCCTCTTGGCACTCTTAATGAATTAATGGAATGGAAATCTGAAGGGCGCAAATGATTGTTATTGATGCCAGTGTTTTTGTTGCGGCAATTCTTGAAGATGAACAAAATGCCCATTCGCAATATATTTATGATCTTATCATTAAGAATGAATATGAAGCTATAGTTCCTCCAATTTTTTACTATGATACTTCCAACGTTTTTCTACAATGCCTTCGCCGCCTGCGAATTAATGAAACTCAATATCAAAGATACTCTCAGATATTATTTGGCTTTAAATTTTTAATTGATGAAGAACAATCTATTAAAGAAGTATCTTCTATCGCTAAACTTTATGGATTACCTGTTTATGATGCCGCATATTTAGAATTGGCAATAAGAGGTGGTTATTCCCTTGCAACTCTCGATAAGCAACTCTCTGCAGCCGCATTACAAGCAAAAGTTAAATTGGAATTGAATCAAGTATGAACCCCACCTTTGTTTCATAAATGCTAGAAAAATCATTATTTATTTTTGGGTTGGGCTACGCATCGCAGGCGGTTGCGCACGCGGCTATGGCACAAGGTTTCTCAGTCGCAGGAACTTGTCACTCGCAGGAAAAATGTGCTGCACTTAAAGAACAGGGCATAAAGGCATTTTTATTTTCCGAAATTACTTCAGAAATTATTGCGGGTTATAATTATATTCTTTCCAGCATACCACCACAGGAAAATGTCGATGTGGTGCTTCCTGTCATCCGTCATCCGTCATCTGCCATCTGGTTAGGCTATTTCTCGACCACCGGTGTCTATGGCGATTATGCTGGTGCGTGGGTGGATGAGAGTAGCGAGCCACGCCCTAATAACGACAGATTACGCAAGCGATTAGAAGCTGAAGAAAAATGGCGCGCGCTTGGCGGGCATATATTTCGGTTGGCTGGAATATATGGCAAAGGTCGCAGCGCGCTGGATGACGTGCTGGCAGGAACTGCGCGCCGAGTTGACAAAAAAGGACAGGTTTTTTCGCGCACGCACGTTGATGACATAGCGCAAACAGTTCTTGCTTCGATGTTAAAACCAAACGCAGGGGCGATATATAATGTTTGTGATGATGAGCCTGCGCCAGCGCATGAGGTGGTAGCCTTTGCCTGTGAATTGCTTGGCAAAGAAATTCCTCCACTGATTCCTTTTGCTGATGCAGAATTTTCCGCAATGGGCAGGGAGTTCTATAGCGCAAACAGGCGGGTGAAAAATGAGCGCATCAAGCAGGAATTAGGGGTAAAATTATTTTATCCGACATATCGCGATGGACTAAGAAATTTACGGAAGAAAGATATTGCTGCATTTGAAGAAGGATTTATAAAAAGTTAGACTGATGGTGATAATCCAAGCAAAACCACAAATGCAAAAGTGCTAAAAAGTTATAAGCTATAACAGCACTGAAATTTCTGCTCCATTAACAGATGAGGAACTATCTACAGCATTGAATTCTATCGGGGTTTTCGAAGAAAAACCACAAGATGATTTGCCACTATTTTCATATAATTCAAAGGATAAAAATGACCGACACCATCGCCACCAATCTGCAGGGTTGGTTTGCAGATTGGATGGTAAGGGGTGTTTTTGCCTGAGATTGAGCCGTTTATTCGATGTTGTTTATTCGATTGTGATTCGTGAACGCAAATGGTAAAATGAGCGCATGGATATTATTAGAAAACTGATTCTTGTGTTTTTATGTGCCAGCGTTTTTGCTGGTGGGGTGGCGCATGCGTCCATGCCTTGTTGCTTGAATCATGGTGATATGTCCATACAAATGAAGATGAAAGGTGACGCGGAAAAGCCCTGCCATGACTCTTCCGACAAAGACACAAAGAATAATGCTTCCTGCGATGGCTGCGATTGCGGTACTTGCATGAAGGTAAGTACGCTTCCTTCCGCATCGACCCATCATGATAGATCCATTTCCTCCGTCATTCCTTCCATAATTCAATTTATGGGCACAGGGCAACTGCAAGCCATTTTCCAGCCTCCTAGACAACTCTCCTAGACTAACAGGCACTACTAATGTGCCTTTCAAGCGGTGGAGTTTACGTCTGCCGTATAGTTGCAATAATATTAGGAGATTTTTATGAAACTACAATTCACTATAGGGCTTCTTGCTCTGATGACGTTAGCTGCGGATGCTTTCGCCCGCCCGATATCTTATCCTGGCGGCTGGATGCTGATGCAGATGAACGATGGTAACATGCATAGCCTGGAGGTCGATTATTCGCCCACCGCTAATTATTCCGTTGGTTATGTCGCGGAATACTGGCGGGAGAATGATTGGCAACTGCATGCAGTGTCGCTCAACAACCTGATTAAACGCTGGAACTTGCCTGGGTCACAGGCCAACCTTTACCTGAAATCTGCTGCAGGCGTTGCTTACAGCGATTTCGGTGCGTTTGACGGCAAAACCGAGCCAGCAGCCTTCACCGGCATTTCCGCTGATTGGGAAGACCGACAGTTTTTCACTATGTACGAGAACCATCTCGTCTATGCGGGCGATATAAACAAGTCCTTCATGCAGAAGGCTCGTGTTGGAATCGTGCCGTATATAGGTGACTATGGCGATCTGCACACATGGCTTATGCTGCAGGTCGAGCATAATCCCGAAAAAGCCGACCATTTTACGGTCACGCCACTGGTGCGACTGTTCAAAGGCGAAACGCTGGTGGAAGCCGGTGTCAGCGAGGACGGCGACGTATTATTCAATTTCACCATGATTTTTTAAGGAGAACCCACATGAAAACTTTAGCAACCATTCTGACTGTCAGCGTTATGTTTATCTCAACTCCTATTTTTGCCGCTGAGGAGTGCAAAGACACTGTAAACGTCAAGGTGAGCGGCCTTGTCTGCGACTTCTGCGCCCGTGCGCTAGAGAAGGTGTTTGGTAAACGCGAGGAAGTATCAGGCATTAAGGTTGATCTGGATAAAGGCGATATCCGCATCAACCTGAAGCCCGGACAAACGCTGGATGACGAAACGGTGAAACAACTGGTCACCGATTCCGGCTACAATGTCACCGCTATCAATAAAGGCTGCTGATATGGAAACGCGAACAGAAAATTATGGGGCGAAGCATACGCTTCTTCCCACGTTAAGCCTGTTCACCTCCGCCTGCACATTAGTGTGTTGCGCACTCCCAGCGTTATTCGTAACGCTGGGGGCTGGCGCAGCACTGGCGGGGTTGGTGAGTGCTGCGCCGTGGCTGGTGGCCTTGTCGAAGTATAAGGTGTGGACGTTTGGCATCTCCGGCATCATGATTCTGCTGGCTGGCATCATGCGTTTTCGTGCCAGAAACGCCCCATGCCCAGCTGATCCTGCGCAAGCCAGAGCCTGCACACGCCTGCGTAAAATCAGCGGGTGGATGTACTGGCTGTCAGTGGGCGTGTATGTGGTTGGTTTTTTCTTTGCTTTTATTGCCGTTCGTATTTTTTATTGAAAGGTTATAAGCTATAGTGCCACTCATTTTATGAAGTGGCACTGTAACTTTCCCAAGGGTTTTCTCGAATTACCTACAGTAAGTACAAATAAGAACTATACAGAATGCGTATATTTATAAATAACCAGTAAAAATGACATTTTATAACTTGTTACGAATATATATCAGGAAAAATCAACAGCAGCCCCTAGCATTTTTATTTGATATATCGCAACGGATAAGTTGATAAATAGCTGCGCCGATGGTGGTTCCTATGAAGGGTGCGGTCAGGTAAATCCACATTATATTCATAGTGTCTTGAAATAGTGCTGGCGCAAGCGAGCGGGCGGGATTCATGGAAGCACCAGTGAATGTTCCTCCCAGATAGGAACACAGAGCAACGATAGTACCGATGGCAATGCCAGCCATAACGCCCTCCGCCCGTGTATCAGTTGCAACGGCAATAATAACGAACATGAGGAAAGCCGAAAGTACGATTTCCCATATGAGTGCAATGCTCGTACTTACTGTTGGAATGGTCGCTCCATAGGACGCACTAGCCGGCATAATTGTGGATAGCAGGGCAATAGCGGCGATACCGCCTATAAATTGAGCCAGCCAATAAGGGATAACCTGCCTGACAGGAAAGTGGCGCGTAATGGCAAAAGCAAGTGTCACAGCCGGATTTAAGTGCGCGCCGGAAATATGACCTACTGTATAAATCATTGTTGCCACTATCGCGCCAAAGATCAGCGGAACGGCAAAATCGGGTATAGTACCCAGCATGATACTACCACAGCCAAAGAATAACAGCGCGAATGTGCCAATAAATTCAGCCAGGCATTTTTGATATAGGTTTTTAATCATGCAAGTTGACCGATTGCATTTTTAAGATCATCGTCTTTTAGCTTTTCAATGGGCAATGCGACCAGAGCCTTGATACGGCGTTCCAGGATGCCATATACACAGTCAAACTCTGCTTCTATTTCCGCCGGAGCACCTTGGAAATGTGCAGGGTCAGGTGTTCCCCAATGAGCTTTTATAGGATTGCCGGGAAATATGGGGCAAACTTCTCCGGCTGCATTATTGCATACGGTAATTACTATATGGAATTCGGTACAGTCTTTAAAAATATCCCATGACTTGCTTTCATAGCCGAGCGGTGAAATACCATGACGTTGCAACGTGGTAAGACTCACAGGATGCACTTTTCCTGTGGGAAAGCTACCCGCACTAAATGAGCCGAATCTGCCTTTGCCAAGTTCTTTAAGCAGCCCTTCTGCCATGATGCTACGGCATGAGTTACCGGTACAAAGAAATAAGACATTTAACATGCGCAAGCCTTCATTAGTTTTTCAACGTCATTACAGGTGGACTTATCTATGGCGCAGCAGTCTTTGAGCAAGAAGCGCACTAAACCTTGTAATTTATCGATATTTACAGAATAAATAATTGAACGACCCTGTTTCCTGGATTCAACCAATCCGGCATTGCTTAGATGGGATAGGTGAAAAGAAAGCGTGTTGTGCGGAATGCCTAATTTATCGCTTAGAACACCAGCAGCAATTCCTTGTTTCCCATGCCTTACCAGAACACGTAACGCCTGAAGACGTGTTTCCTGTGATAATGCAGCAAAGATTTTGAGGGCGTTATTATTATTCATATGTCCATGTTTATAGACAGGTTATTTGAATATGTCAATAAATATGGACAGATTTAATAGACGATTAATTCAATAGCCATAATTACTCAAAATAATAAAAACCATCGCCCGCATCCGGAAACGTCTGGTCATGGAAGAAGTGGAAATCGCCGTAACGCCAGCTATTCGCATGTTCCAGCATCACTAGGTGCGCTCCTCGCTGCCCAGCTTGTACTGGCTGCCACGCAGCAATTGCACGTTGGTGCTGTGCCACTCGAAGAACGGCGTATTTTCTTCCGCAACTAATAATGAAGATGCAGCCAAGAATATAAAAAAGCAAAAATGGTGGCAATTCTTTTCATGAGATGTCCATTAAGCTATATGTTGTTTAAATGCTTCTTTGGTTTCTGCGAACGCGGTTTCCAGTTTTGACAGCATTGCGGCGAAGGCCTGCATATCATTATTTCCGGAACTGGACTGCTCGCGGGCGAGCACTTCCATTTCCTTGGCGATTTCCGATACCCGAATAGCACCCATCTGCTGTGCCGAAGATTTCAACGTATGCGCTGGTGAAACAATCTTCTCGGCGTTGCTTGCCGCTATGCCTTCGCGGATGGAAGTAATATAGCTTTCCGAATCCTCCAGGAAATATTCCACCATGGTGGGAAATTTCGCCTTCATCATGGCTTTCACCTCAGCGATGGCGATCATATCGAGTAGGTCAGTCATTGGTCCCCCCTTCATTAGATGATGATCCGTTCGTGTTTTCCATGGATGCTTCTCTTTTAGGTTTGTATTTACTCATATTATCCTCCCGTTCCTGTACGCAGTGGTTTCACCAGCGATGGCGGCAACCATTTGGTGAGCCCATGAATAATATCTGCTTTGCGCATCGGCTTAGTGATATAATCATTCATCCCTGCTTCTAAGCAACGTTCTTTATCGCCTTTCATGGCATTGGCGGTAAGGGCGATGATCGGGATATCGGGAATCGTTCCGTCTTTTTTGAGTTTGACCAATGCACGGCTGGCCTCGAACCCGTCCATCACCGGCATTTGGCAATCCATGAGGATGAGGTCGTAGCTTTGCTCCTGCACTTTCTCCACCGCCTCCTTGCCGTTGGACGCGATGGCAACGCTGACACCGAGTCCTTCCAAAATCTCCGTTGCAAAGCCCTGATTGACGCGGTTATCTTCCGCCATCAGCACTTTCGCGCCGTCGAAGCGGGTATTGTCGTCATGCTTCATGCGCGTGCGGATATTCTCCGCCGTAATCAACCCGTCAGTTTCGCCATTGCGCCAAGCATGCCAGACTTGCCCGACCGTCTCGACCAATTGACGACTGTGAATAGGTTTCGATAAATAGGCAGAAATCCCCGCCGCCGCGAAGCACTTGGCAAAACCTTGCCCGCCTGCCGAAGTGAGGATAATCAGTGCCGTGTCCTTCACCGGCGAATCCGGTGCCTTGATCTGCTTGGCCAGTGCCTCGCCGTTCATCTGCGGCATCAGGTAATCGAGCAGCGCGATCTGGATAGGCTTGCCGCGCTCTTTTTCCTCTTTCATAATCGCAAATGCTTTAGTGCTGTCCTCGCACATGACGCAATCCATCCCGACAGCTTCAAGCTGCTCGCGGACGATGGTGATGTTGTCCGCCATGTCGTCGACGATAAGCGTGCGTACTCCTTGCAGATGATCGATAGAGAGTGCTTCAGTGGCGATGATCGGCTGGTTATGGCGCGTCAGATCCATGGTGAACCAGAAGGTGGAGCCAGCACCTTCGGTACTATCAAGACCAATCTCGCCGCCCATCATTTCGCAAAGCTGCTTGGAGATGGCGAGTCCCAGCCCAGTGCCACCATATTTGCGCGTGGTGGTGGAATCGGCCTGCGAGAATTTCTGGAACAATTTCGCCTGCGCTTCCTTGGAAATACCGATACCGGTATCTTCGATTGATACTTTAATCATTGCTTTGTTTTGTTTTGTAATGTCGCAGGCAATTTCCTCCATCGTCACCAGCACGCGACCTTTTTCGGTGAATTTGATGGCGTTGCCGATGAGGTTGGTAACGAGCTGGCGGATGCGCGTCGGGTCGCCGACCAGGTTGGTCGCCGTGCCCGGTACGAAGCGCAGGATAAGCTCGATAGCCTTCTCACGGGCTTTCACCGCCATCAGCTCCGACGTTTCGTCGATCATGGATTGCAGGTCGAAGGGGATAGTCTCCAGCTCCAGCTTGCCGGATTCGATTTTCGAGAAATCGAGAATATCGTTGATGATGGCAAGTAGTGCCTCCGCCGAACCCATCACCGTACGGGCGTAATCCTGCTGGCGGATGGTGAGGTTGCTTTCCAATAAAAGTTCCGTCATGCCGATCACACCGTTCATCGGTGTACGGATTTCATGGCTCATGGTGGCGAGGAATTCCGACTTCATGCGGTTAGCATGCTCGGCCTGCTCGCGGGCTTCCAGCAATGCCATATTATTCAATTCCAGCCGGTCGGCGTATTCCGTAATACGTTTCTCCGCCGCCTTGCGCTCGGTGATGTCGCGGATACTGCCCACAAACATTTTCTGCCCATTCGTTTCAAAGGCATTCACCGCCAAATCCATCGGGAAAATGCTGCCGTCCTTCCGTTTGGCTTGCACTTCACGCCCAATGCCGATGACTTTTTCCTCGCCAGTGTCGGTATGATGCTTCAGATAGCCGTCATGCGCGGAGTGATACGGCTCCGGCATCAGCATGTTGACGTTTTTTCCGATGACTTCCTTTGCCTCATAACCGAAAATGCGCTCTGCCGACGGGTTGAAGCTCTCTATGATCCCGCGCGGATTAATGGTGATGATGCCGTCCACCACCGTGCCCAGAATCGCTCTTGTGCGCACGGCGGCATCATATTCCTCGCGGTGCACCATATTCCTGCGGGCGAAGAACACAACCGCCATCGCCATGCCGAGCGCAGCCACCAGTGCCATAAGCATTTTATGGCGGTAGCCCTGCCTATCATCGAGCCGTTCATGCAAATGCCATTCAAGATGCTCGGCAAAACGGCTGTACGTCTCGTCAAACGCTGCAATCGTCGCGCTGGCATCGCTAAATAGTTCAGAAGCAGTCAAGTTTCCTGCCTTATGGTCAACGATGACCTGGAATGTTTTAAGCGTCGCATCGAGCTTTTCCAGAGCACGTACTTCTTTTTCCACCTTATTGGATACATTTTCTGGATCGCTTTTTTCGATGACGGAGATGGAATAACGGTAGTGCTCGACCAGTGCCGCAAGCCTGCCTTTTGTCTCCAATATTTCCTGTTCTTCCGATCGGGTAATGCTTCCTCCCGCCAGTGCGCCAGCAATTTTTCCTCGTATAATTCCCATATCCTCCACGATGTCCGGCAAGATATTCACCATGACGTTCATCATGAAATAAGTTTCCAGCTCCGGGTCGAGGATGAGGTTGGATTTATTGCCGGTTTCCCGCATGAGCTCGTTTAAGGAAGCGATGGATTTAATCTGCCGTCTAAAATGCTCCATAGGTGTTTCGGATGGGTTACGTTCCATGGCGACGAGCAACACGCTTTTGGTTTTCTGCCACTGCACCGAAAGTCCGAGTGCTTCAGCATCTTTTTGCAAGTAATCCACCGCTTCGATGCGTTGTATGGCCTCGTTTTTCAGCATGTCAAGCTGCTCCGGTTTAACGCCAGAATTTTCGGCGATAAATAATTGTCCACGGTAACGCTGCGCCGCAAGTAATGTATCAAACAACGCGTGATGATAGCGCACACCGATAATCTCACTTTCGGTGATGCTAATATCGTCGTTCGTTTCGCTCACGAACAAATACACCGCACCGCTAAATGGTAGCAGGAATAATATCGCAGCGAAGATTGCAAAATAACGGCGCAGAAATTTCATCATAAGATTACCACTCCAAAGTTTTTTCGTTGCTGACATAGACGGTGACTTCATTGCCCGCGTCGTTAAAGGTGATTTTGTCGAAGCTCATGGCGTTGGCCTGCGCAATCCCACGCCCGTGATTGTCGCTAGCCCGCGCCGGGTCGATATGCAGGTAATTCTTCCAGTCGAAACCCTTGCCCTGGTCGATGATGGTGACGTAAAACCCTTCCGGCTTGCGGCGGTAAGTGGCCGTGACTTCCTTGTCTTTATATTCCGGCAAATTTGCACGTCGCTCTATTTCCTCACGCCACGTACTACTGGCAACCAACTCGCTTTTTTCTTTGTAGGAGATACCGAAATTGCCGTGTTCGACGGCATTGATGAGCAGTTCCGCGAGGCCACCGACGGCGCGCTCGACATCGGGAAAACAGTTGGCGAGGAAGGCGGCAAGATGCTCGGCTTCGGCGAGTGTTTTCAATTTGAACTTGCAGGTATCAATCAGATTAAAGCTGGTTTTGTGTTTTTTGAGTTCATGCGACAGCAGCCGCTGCTGCTCGGTTTCGCGGATCGCGGCGGAGAGCACGGATTTCAAAATATCCTGATTGACCGGCTTGGTGAGGTAGTAAAATACACCGGCATCGATGCCTTCCTTGATCTGCTCCGGCCTGTCGGAGCCGGTTTGCATGATGATCGGCATATTGCGCAGGTCTTTGTTTTCCTTCATGCGCTTCACCAGCTCCATGCCGTTCATCACCGGCATTTCGCGGTCGAGCAATAGGGCATCGATCTCGCCCTTGCGCTCCAGAATAATATCCAGTGCCTGCCTGCCGTTTTGCGCTTCCATCACGTTGTAGCCCAGCTCTTCGAGCATATTCACCAGCATCATGCGCAGCGTGCGATCATCGTCCACCGCCAGAATAAGCGGTAATTTTTTCGAGGAAGCTTCTGTGACCGTAGCATCTACGCTGTTTGTAATGTTGGGATTCTGCGGTAACAGTGAATCAGGCTCTTCAGAAACGGTGCTGTTGGTTTCGATTTTCGCAGCACCACTCACTATTGTTTGCTGAGAAAATGACGATTCAGCACCCGCTTCACGTCTACCAACTTCGCCCTGTTTCGCATGCGCGACCGCGACAGGCACATCAATCACTGGCATGTACTCATCCGCAGTATAGGGTTTAGCGGAAAGATCGCTATCGGGAGCGTTCTGCAACACTGTCAAACGGTCAAAATTCTGCGCCGCGTTATCTCCAGTCTTGGCAGGATGGTTTTGTAATTTATCTTTATTTTTATCTTCTTCTGCCATATACTTGCCCTCACTTAGAAGCCGATCCTGCCTTTAGAGACAGTGCAAAAAGGTTGTTATTAAATATATAAATTCATTCTATGATAGAATAGTTAATAAAGCTATTGCATATACTTATAGTTTATTAAAATAATAAAAACTCTTTTTATGGTTGCATAAAAACCACGCATATTAGAGACCTCTGCATAATACTTTAAATTTCCAATAATTTTGCTATTATTTTTGCACTATCAATTTTTATGAGCGAAGAAGATTTATGAGCAGTTTCTTTGATTTTTTCTTGCACGGCTTGTTGTTGAGAGGCACTGCTATAAAAAATGACCGAGCGATAGGACGAGCCAATATCATTGCCCTCGTGACAGACTACAAAATTAATGAGTCCAGACCCTAGCTATGAATTCGTACCCAAAGGTTACAATGGTTACAGCACATACAAAAACGGCGGATAAATATGCTGAACTGACCAGCTTATTTCGTGCGGGGCTTGCGGGCGATGCTGCGAGCTATAACCGTTTTTTGCAGGCGGTAGCACCCATACTCCGCCGCGCTGCGGCCAAAAAACTCTCTGGGTCAGATGTAGAAGACGTGGTGCAGGAAATATTGATTTCAATCCATAAAGCTCGCCATACTTATGACGGTGAGAGGCCGATTATGCCATGGCTTGGCTCTATCACCAATTTCCGCATCACCGACCATCTGCGTAAGCATTATTCAGGGATGCGTCACCAGAGTGTGGATATTGCAGATTATGAAAACATTCTATCGGATGTAACTGAAGAGACCTCTGATAACGAATCAATAGATGAAATACTAGCAGATGTGCCGGAGCGTGAGCAAAAGATACTGACGATGATGCATGTTGAAGGCTATACCGCGAAAGAAACAGGAGCAAGGCTCGGCATGAATGAATCGGCGGTTAAGGTGGCGGCACATCGCGCCATTAAGAAATTGAAAGAAAAGATAGGTGCATGAATACGAATGAACTGATCGCAAGCTTAAGCATGGAGGCTTCAGGAAAGCACCTTGGAGCACCAGGCTATTACGCTTTGTACTTGGGCTTTGTGCTGGTTGTTTATGCCATCGGCGCGCAAATTTTCTTGGGGCTTCGGTCAGATTTAGCCGCACAATTCACTAGGCCGATGTTCTCTTTGGAAATCATATTGCTCGCACTACTTACGGTGTCAAGCGCGGTGGCGGCGATTCTTTCCATGTATCCGGATGCCCATCAAAAACAAAATGTGCTTAGATACCCCTACGTCATTTTTGCTGCATTGATTGTTTTTATTCTATTCCAGCTTGCTATGCCGCATGAGCCGATGATGGTGATTCCTACCGCATTTGATGTTCATGGCATGGGATGTGCACTGTGCATCGCGGGTGTGACCATTGTGCCATCCGCCATGATATTTGGGTTGCTGCGTAAAGGGGCAAGCGTTCACCCCTTGCGTTCAGGATTTTTTACTGTGCTTGCTGCTTCAGCCATTGGCTGTTTGACTCTGCGTCTTTCGGAAGCCAACGATTCACTGATGCACATGGTATCGTGGCATTATGTACCCACATTATTGTTTGCAGCACTCGGGGCACTCATCGGCAAATGGCTGCTGAAATGGTAGCTGAATGAATGTCGACACAGCCTAAGAGAAACATTATAAAAAAACTAATCGCCGTTACATTGCTGACCGTACTCGCCAGCAGTGCTTCTGCAATAGAAGCCGACAAACTCGCCGGTGGCGTAAAGAGGTAAAAAAATTATACTGATATGTAACCGTATTATCTAATCTTACGAATTAAGGCATATAGGTAGCCAAATAAGCAGGTCGAACAAATCTATAGACCAACTTTCAAAGCTTATCTATAAATCACAAACCGAACGGTTAGTACAGTTTGGTGATTTTTACAAACAACTTAAAACTGGAGAATTAATTATGACTACGAAGAAAAAACTTGCTACCGCTGCACTTGCGGGTCTGTTCACTGCTGGTATGCTGGCTGCACCTGCTTTTGCTGCCGATAAAGATAATTCCAAAATGGAGAAAGCATCTTGCTCAGGTAAAGATGGCTGTGCAGGTAAAGACGCTAAAGGTGCCAAAGATAAGCACGCTTGCAAAGGTCATAACGAATGCAAAGGTCAAGGTGCTGACGGTAAAAATGAGTGCAAAGGCAAAGGCTCTTGTGCAACTGACGACAGCAAAAAAGAAGCGAAATAATTTTCCTTTGATTGATTGTAAGGCGGGGGTAAAATCCCGCCTTACTTTTTAGAGAATATTCCGTATGTCTGAAATTTTTCATCCACATTTAGGTTTTGGTTTAGGACTGCGTCCCAAGCACTATCCTTTTATCTTCGAGCATAAGCCGAAGATGGACTGGTTTGAGATTATATCCGAAAATTTTATGGATACTGATGGTCGACCAAAGCGGAATCTGGAGCGTATCAAAGAACAATACCCGATTGTGATGCACGGCGTTGCCATGTCGATTGGTACTGTTGATCCGCTTAATTCCGAGTATCTCCACAAGCTCAAAGCTCTTGCCGAATGGGTGCAGCCCGCATGGATTTCAGATCATTTATGCTGGACAGGCGTTGCCCATAAAAACTCACATGACCTACTGCCCGTGCCCTACACAGAAGAAGCATTAAAACACATCATCCAACGCATCAAACAAGTGCAGGATTTTCTTGAGCGCCCGATTGCGCTGGAAAATCCCTCAACATATCTCGAATTCAAACAATCTTCCATGCCGGAAGCCGAGTTCATCGCGCGCATGGCAGAAGAATCCGGCTGCAATCTTCTGCTGGATGTAAATAACGTGTATGTTACCTGCTATAATCACCGGCTGGATCCGCAAAAATATCTCGATTCTATGCCGCTTGATCGCGTGATTCAGATTCACCTTTCCGGTCACAGCAACAATGGCACGCACATTATTGATACGCATGATGACCATGTAATTGATGAGGTGTGGAACCTCTATAAATACGTAGTGCACAAGGCAGGACGTGTACCCAATACCATGGTGGAATGGGACGACCATATACCAGAATTTCCTGAGCTTGACGCGGAACTAAGCAGGGCCAAAGAAGCGGCTAAGAATGCAAGCAGTTACGTAATTCCTGATCTCTACCGCGAAGAAATGCCGCAGCGCGTGAATTATGAAGCACCACTCTCAGAGGCGCAACACCACATGAGTGATGCCATCATGCTGGGCGATGCATTTGACAGCAAAGCATCAGAGTGGATTCGCTCAAAAGAGCAATTCGCGCCACAAGCACAGCTTAATGTTTATATCAACGCCTATCGCTACCGGCTGTATGATGTGGTAGCGGAGGATTATCCCGTGCTTGAAGAATATCTTGGCAAAGATGGTTTTTATGAACTCATCTGGGCGTTTGTGAACAAAGAGCAGTCAACGCATTTCAATATTGGTAGGTTTGCGTTGAAACTGCCAGCCTTTGTAGCAGAATATTCCCCAAAAGATGTATTCGTACACGAACTATGCCAGTTGGAAACCACCATCGCTCAGCTAACCGACCCGGAAGAAACTGCGGTGCTGGAACAAAAACATCTGGAGGGCATGACACCGGATGCATTCATAGAAACAGTGCTGTATCCTCGTAAAGCACTAGAGCTTATGTCATTCACCTATCCGGTGAATGACTATTACTGCAAGGTGATGGATAAAATGTCACCAAAGAAACCTCGGCGTAAATCAAGCTTTGTTACGGTTTTTCGCCATGAAAATATGGTCTGGCGCATGGATTTAGAGAAAAACGAATATCACCTGCTCACACAATTATTCAGCGGAAAAACCGTGGGTGATACTCTGGAAAACATGGACGATTTCGCCGCACAAAAACTGTCTGAATATTTTTCGCGCTGGATGCGTAACGGAATGCTCGCCGCACACGAATACACAAGCAACCAAACAAAAGGCACCAACCATGATCACGAAGCTGCTTAATTTTCTTATCATTCTGCCTAAACATATTGCCTCTTATTTTGAGTGGACAGGGTCGCTGGTGGCGCGCATCACGGTTGGCTATGTGTTCATGCTCACCGGCTGGGGCAAGCTGCAAAGCCTAGATCGTGTCACGGAATATTTTGCCAGTCTTAGCATTCCTGCACCACACATTATCACACCTTTTGTGGCTGGGTTGGAATGCTTTGGCGGTTTGTTTCTCATCCTCGGCGTGCTCACACGCATTAGTGCGGGTGGGCTGGCAGTCACGATGATCATCGCCATCATCACCGCGAAATGGGAGGATATTGATTCCCTACACAGGCTACTTGGTTTTGAGGAAACTCTGTCTCTGGTCATCTTCACGTGGCTTGCCATCTCTGGTGCGGGCAAGGTCTCGATTGATTATCTGATTGAGCGGAGATTTTTGCCCACACCAAAACATATGTAGACAGCAATCATGTCCAGCACTCGCAAGTATCGTTTTTAACATGTTAGCACCACTGTCCAGCCTCCCCTGCAGCGCGTATATCAGCACTTTAAGCGCAGTTCGGATCGTGGAGTGTGGTGGCAAATAGTGTTGAAATTACAGAGCAATAGAAAACTGACTCTACATATTGTGCTCGGTGATTCCACGACATTCAAAGTGCATCGTCACGGCGGCGGCTTAAAAGGGGGCAGCAAACCAATGTCCAGCGACATATATGGCTACAGATCGGTAGTGCGGATCAGCACCGAGCCATCCGGCTCCAGTCGATCATCCAGGTATTTCCGGCGTGCCTCGTGCCCAATAGCGGGCTGGTTTTCCTTGAACACCTTGAGCTTGTCCTTGTCGTTGCCCTGGTAATGGTCGTCGAGCGCCTCCCGACTAATCTCACAACGCACGCGCTTGTCGCCATCCCTTCCCCAAAAACGAACGGCATTGTTACGTTCAGAAATTGGCTGTGGATTCGCCTCCGGGAAATCCAGCCGTCGCTGATCGGTCATGCCCAGCACGCTGAGAATATTCAGCACGGATGACAATTGAATATCCTTCTCATCGCTTTCAAAGCGCGAGATAGTTGGCGTGCTGACACCGGCGAGCGTGGCTAGTCGCTGTTGCGTGAGCTTTTGGCTTTTGCGCCTTTGCTTCGCTTCTTCGACAATAGCTGGCCAGTTGATGCGAAACTTCCGTTCCATCGTTTCTCCATTTTCTCAGTTAATTGTTTCTTCAAATCCTCCGGGCCGACATTAGACTTTGCCACGGCATCTAGCGTGGCGGGAAGGCGCTTGCCTAGCGCGTCGACAGCGGCGATTACCGCTTCCTCATCCAATCCAAATCCTTCGCCCAACTTCAAGATGTGCTTGGGCAGCAGCGAACCGATACTTAAATATTTGATGCCGCCCACACTCAGCGCGATGGATTGTAGATTCGGATAAATCGCCGCAGCCACTACGTCATAGAGCGGCGTCAAGCGCAGCCCGTCACGCGTATGGAACATGGCGAAATTCTTGAAATGCGCATCGGTATTGCCCACCAGCAAGCAGACAAGAACACGGCGAAACAAGCGGTCTATCTCGGCGGGAACGCAGGCAGGCGTCTCGTGGATGAACCTGGCCATGTCCTCATAGCCACCTTCATATTTATCGTCGCCGGAGTGCCGCCCCAGCAGCTGGTTGAACTCCTCGAAATGATGCAGACGCTTTCCGGTCGGTGTGCGGTCGAAACGCGGCACCACCAGTGCCTGTTCATGGATGGCGGAAATGGCGGCAATCTCTAAATCCACCACGTCATCGTCCGGCAGAAACTTACGCACCGCCAACGTGGTCAGATATTCCAGCTCAATGAGATTCTGCAAATTGCCCGATGTCAGCTTGGCGATATGCGTGCTTAACTCGTTCGGTCGGACGGGGCGATATTCCTTCCCATCTTTGACCAGCAATAATTTACGCTGGATGCCGGAGAGTGATGCACGCCCCATCATCGCTGCGATAGTCGCTTCATCGGCATGGTCGAGATGATGATGCTCACGCGGCTCCGGGTCTATGACCGACACCGCACCGGCGAGATCATAGCCAAATCCCAGCAACAGCGCGAAACGATTGCCGGGATCAATTCCCAGCGCGCGCGCCTGCGCGTTCCTAAACCATCCTTCGGCAACCAGGTTGTCAAAGAAGGATGCAACCCGCGCTCGGAAACATACGGTTCTTTGCGCAACGGGAGCGCATGCGCTATCTTGGGGTACCGGCTTCCATATACGAAGCGTCATAGGTAAAAACGCACCTGCCGCCCGGCTCTTCCTGCAGGCGACCGGCGTAAGTATCTTTGAAATAAACCTTGCCCCAAAGTGCGTTTGCCATAACAACTATGTTTTATAATTAATCTGTATAACTGCATTATTACAAAACATAGTTTATCATATTTCCCACCAATCAGCAATAATATAAAATATACTTTATAATAGCGAAGGCTGTGCTCTGAGCGCGTTATGTTGCGGCAATTCCATCTCCGGCACCGACATACCCAGCACCTGTTCCAACCATTCCTCTAGCATCCTATGTAGGGATAATTTCTATGATGCGTTTCTCGTTTTTTGCCGTCATGTAGGTGTCCTTCAATTCGCTCATGATATTCCTGCCGAACATGACGTTATAGGGTTCGAATATCCCGTCATAAATGATGCGTTCCTTAAACGGCAGCAAGACGGCGTTTGCACAGAGCGGAAGGCAGGATGGGTGAATAATATCCGAGAAACTTTCAGATATACCCGAAACACCGTATACCTCGTCGCCCAGAATAAAAATGGCATATTTCTTCAGAAATCGTTCAATGTAGAAGCGGCCAGATACGAAATGCCGCCAGCCATAAACAATCGCCAGATCTTCACTCGAAAAACCTTGAGGATTTGCACGAACAAACTCCTCTATCAGTTTTTTATCTGCGAGAAGCTCCTTCCTGACCTTGAGTTTGTCTTCCATTTTATATTTTGCATATTCCGACACGCTATTTGCCTCAGGAACGATGATCAGCTTTGTGTTCACGAAATGCTGCAATGCCCACATCAGGCGGTAAAACGTATCCGCATCTGTTTTGGAAAGTTTCATAGCTTATTTAACTCCTTATCTATCCGCACATACGGTTTTTTTTCAGAACTTTCGGTACTTCTGCATAGTACATACCTCAAGGCGTAAAAATGACAACTACAATGGACAAATCATCCAGCGCACACGGCGTATTTCACTGGCGTTTCGGAAGGTGATGTTAGTCATTTTTCTCCGTCTCTTCCAGAGTATCATTGATTTCGTATTTGTCGAAATCAATGACTTCTGTAAGCTCATGCATCACGGCAGAATAAATAGCATCTTTGACAATATCTTGTGACGGTTTACGATCATGCTTGTGGGCACGATACGTCCCCGAGTTTATGCCTCTTTCAACGGCATCAGCGATGATAGAATAAGTACGCAGAAATAGTGTGGTCATATATTGCACTCCGCTTGCTGTTAAATCTCTACCATCAGCCCAGCCTTATCAAAACCCGCGCACTCAAAACCGCCTGTACGATCTGGATAGCCGCGCTGGTTCGAAATGATTCGCGTGCGCCCCACCATCTGGTCGTCGCATTCATGTGTATGGCCATACACCCATAATGCTGGCTGATATTTTTCAATGATCGGCACCATAGCCGAACGGATCGCCATCTTTGAGATCAAGGCTGCCGATGGTGACGTGCTCCACATTGCCAGCAATACCCATGTCTGCCAACTTATCTGCATCGCGCCCCTCTATCATATCGGATAGCACATAGCACCGCGCTTGTGGGTCCATCGGTCCTTTGCCGCCCACCTGATATTCGTACATATGCGGGTCATGGCGATTGAATGCATCAAAAATTGCAAAATGCAGCATGTCCAGCGTATCGTCGCCACGCATCTCGATTTTCCGGGAGATTTCCGGATTCTTTTTCACGAACGCGGGGGTTAGCGAACCGTCGGTGATGAACACCTCCAGCGTAAATAGCCGGTCGTCTTTTTGCACCCACACGTCTCTGCGTTTTCTGGGCTTTGTCTTTGTTGCTTCAGCCTGCATGTGCTCCTCCGTTATGGTTATACCCGCTCCACTTTCAAAATCCGATCCACGCGGAACATGCGCTCCTCCTTGCGTTTGGTGCAAAAGGCTTTCATGCCGGGATATTCCTTGCCTTGATATTTTTCCTTGCCAACGGTGATGGGGATGACCACGCGCTCGGATTTGGTGTCGTTAGCTTTGAGGTAGGTCATAGTGAGCTTGGCTTTTTCTTTGATCGCTTTGCGGATCAAATCCATTTTTCCGTCAAGCGACAGATCGGCTTCTGATTTTTTGTACTGGTAGCCGGTGAGGAATTCAAAAATGCGAAAATCCGTGCGGATGTGGTTTTTCTGAATGCGCGTTTTCAGCACAATGCCTTCGAACGATGTGCAGCGCGACAGCGCCACATACATCTGCCCGGCGACAAAGGTGCCGCGATCAATATCGATAATCACACGGTCGAACGTTTTGCCCTGACTTTTATGGATGGTGACCGCCCACGCCAAACGGAATGGGAACTGCGTGAACGTCCCCACCGGCTCGGAGACGATCATGCCGCCCTCCAATGCAAATTTATACACCTCCCAGGTGAAGGGATATACGCTCACGAGTTCTTTATCGTCCTGCAGACGAATCTCGAGATAAGGTGTATCTTCCTCATCTGTTTTCAGTGCTTCGATAACACCGATGCTGCCGTTAACCCAACGCCGGTCCTGATCGTTACTCACCATCATCACCTGCGCGCCGATTTTGAATTTCAGATCGGTGGCGGTGGGATAATATTCCTTGCCGAAATCACCGCTGATATGCGCGGGAAAGCCATGCAACTTGCCCTTCAGTGCGCTCAAATGCGACTCATTAATCTCATCTGCCTTCTGATTGGTAGTGGTTAGGCTGATGTAAAATTCTTTGCCGCGCGGCGCGTAATTTGGCTGGAAACGCTGGTTCAGATGCTCCATATCCGCTTCCTCCACTGAATTATTGCGGATGCGATTGAGCAGGTCCACGAACGTCTGATCCTTCTGGCGGTAGACTTTTTCCAGCTCGACAATTTCCGGTTCGGCATCGCGCAGCGCATGGGCACTAAAGAAATACGGCGTTTTGTAATGCGTGGTAAAAATCTCTTTTTCCGGCCCCGATACCACCGGCGGCAACTGGTATAAATCGCCGACGAAAATCATCTGCACGCCGCCGAACGGCTTGGCTGCGTCCGGTCCATACATGCGCAGGAACATGTCGATGCAATCGAGCAGATCAGCGCGCACCATCGACACTTCGTCGATGATAATCGTCTTGAGTTTTTTATAGAGCTTGGGATTGCGCGGTTTTGTCTGCTTCTTACGGATTTTATCCGGCGTTACGTCGATATAGAAATGGAAAAATTTGTGGATGGTCTGGCCTTTGACGTTCAGTGCCGCCACGCCCGTCGGCGCCAGCACTACCGGCTTTTTCTTCGTGCTCGCGCAAAAATGCGACAGCAGCGTCGATTTACCCGTTCCCGCCTTGCCGGTAATAAACAGGCAACGATCCGTCTCCTCCATGAGCAAGAGCGCATGCTGGAACTGGTCGTTGAGGTCGATTGTTGTTGTTTTCGCCATCGCCAAACCGCCTTTTGCCGCAAATTGTCGCCTGAATTCGCCATTTATTCAAGTGTTTGATCAATGGTCAATGGAACTCCCGCTGATATTCGAATTTATTTTTCCCTTATATCTCAGCGACTAAAAAACGGGAAATACTATTTGCGAACCTGTGTGAGCCGAGACTTAGATTCGAACCTAGAGGGTTTTGACAAACCCAACTGAAAATGGCGGAGGAGTATCGCCCCCGAAGTAAAGTGTCTCCAATATAGGATTTTCAGGCTTTTTGAAACGCAAAACAACTAAAGAGTTGTTATAATATGCGTTCTCTCCACCAGTGGAGTTATTATTCAGCTATACGCAGTCATAGACGACGAAGCATTATGCCTAACTTGCCACCGACCTCCTGCTCCAAGCATTGAAGGTCATCAGCAACCGCATCGCCAACGTGGCCAAAACCACCAGCCCCATGCCACCGCACGACAAACCACGAGCGAATCTGCGGATAGTGAAGTAGTTTAAGCTGTTTCGGCCAGAAGCAACTCTGGCTTTTTCAAAGAAGCAGGTTTTTTCGCTGGAACGGCTTTTGTGCTTGATGCCGACAGCAGCTCTGTGAGTTTTGCACCAACCACTTCCGCAAGGCGAACGGGAACGGCATTGCCAATCTGGCGCATGGATTCTGTCCATGAGTCGGAGAATGCATAATCATCAGGGAATGCCTGTATGCGCGCGCTTTCGCGCACGGTGAGATACCGCACTTTATTATCGTAAAAGCGAATCATATTCTCGCCGCCAGGGACGCCGTGATCACCGGCTTTTAGGGTTTTTGATGGGTAATCTAGGATACTTCCAGTATGCCCCGGATACATACGGGCGCCATCACGAAACACATGGTTTAAATAATTGGATGCACCATCGCGGGGATCAGGCAGCCCCTTGAGAGCATCACGCACTGTAAGCCAAGGCAAGCGTTTCGGCTCTAAAAAGTTATAGCTATGAGACACATTGCGCGCGCGGCTTTGCACATCTTTGGGGAATTCGCTTAAAGGCGGCGGTGTTGCGATACCATGATTCTTCCAATATTGACCGCTTAACCATTGGCTTCGCATCAATTCAGTTTCGGAGTGGGTTGGTTCAGGGAACGACCATGCCAAATTAAGGTCGCTACGAATCCCAACAATAAATACGCGCTCGCGGATTTGTGGCACACCGTAATCAGCAGCATTTAATAGGCGGAACACGACATTATATTTCAGACCGCTATACTCGCCCTTGGTATGAATACGTTCCAATGCGGACAGGTGATCCATCCAGCTTTCATCATCGCGGGGCAGCAACTCAGGGTATGTTAAGCGGAGAATGATGTATTCAAAATATGTAGCGAAACTCTTACGCAGCAAGCCTTTGACATTTTCAAAAACAAATGCCTTCGGCTTCGTTTGCGCCACCACACGCGCTGCGTGGGGAAACATGTCGCGCTCATCCAAGTGAGCCTGATGTTTGCCACCAAGTGAGAATGGTTGGCACGGTGGGCCGCCAGCAACCAGATCTATCTTGCTCTCATAATCCTTAAATTCAAGATGGCGGATATCAGATTCGACAATGTTCCAGCCAGCGGTCGCTTGGTTGGAGTTGATCTTTACCGTATCAACTGAATCCGTATCACGCTCTACGAGCAGCTCATGTTTAAAGCCTGCCTTGCAAAGACCTAGAGCCAGCCCGCCAGCACCGGAGAACAATTCAATTGACGATAATGCTTCAGCCATCCAGCCCCTCGATGTATTTTCGTATTTTGGAGATGATTTGCTCCATTTCAGGTTTTTGTCCAGTCAATCTTGCAACCCAAATTCTGCCCGGATGCAGGAAATCCCATTCGGAAACTGCCTGATTATATCGGCCTTTCCCCGGATCGTGATTGCCGAAGCCATCAATGATGGAATTCCACAACGGATTATATTTGCGGATAAGTGCTGATTCAATGGTGCTGATGAGATTCACCGTATCGTCTCTGAAAACCATGAAACGCACCTCAAAGTCTTTTGCATCAAGATTTTCAGAGCCATCAATATTTTTAGCGTGCTCCTTCAATCCAGGCAAGGTGCATCGCTTCATCCGCGCCGATCAGTGCATAAAGTTGTGCAGTATCGGTAGATTCGGTCTTTAGTATCATTTTCGCTGTATAAGCCAGCCCTGACTTCTCAATGAAATAAGCTTCGTTCATCAAGGTGCGGTTACAAGCATCAATAGCTGCCCTTTGCATAGCCATATCAAGTTTTGCAAAAACGGTACTCCGATTCAAACCCCACCACTCTGCTGCCCACAATGTGTCTGATGCGACATAAGAGGGTGTAGTCTTTATTCGGTGACGTGTTTTCGCAGCAATCATCGGGTGTAGAGGCGATTCTTTACCCGCATGTGGTGCCGTAAGTTTATTGCGTACTGATATATTGCTCATGACATTAAACCCGCATCAATCGCTTGCTGATTCGGCGAAGTAGCATGTCTGCTACGCGCTGAGGCAGGATGCGACGTAAATAATAAAGCACATGCGCGTCTGTTCCGACACGGGTACGAATTGGCATTGTTTGTTGACTGACAAGTTTTACCACTACATCCACCACACTAGCAGGATTATTACCGTTGCCACGTTGAGATAATCTCGTGAAGAAATTACGGAATCCATTAAGTTGCTGCTTATAAAGAGGAGCATCTGTATTGGTTTCTAGTGGCCATTCCATATTCTGTGCAAAACTGGTTCTAAAGCCACCCGGCTCTACTAATGCAACCTGCATACCATGAGGCACTAGTTCATAATGAAGGCTTTCGCTCCAACCCTCTAGCGCGAATTTGCTCGATGCATAAAGGCTTTGTAGTGGCATGCCCGTGAATCCAAGTACCGAGGATAGATTTATAATTCTTCCCTTAGATGCTCTTAGGTTGGGTAGTAACGCCTTGGTTAAAAGTATCGGAGCAAATAGATTAACTTCAATTTGACGACGAATTTGTTCTTCCGCTAACATTTCAAGTGGTCCAGCTAAACCGAATCCTGCATTGTTGATTATACAATCTAATTCGCCACCCCAATATTTTTTCACATAATCAACAACATTGGCGCGACCGTCTGGTTGCATTATATCTGCAGCTAAAACATGTATATTTTTAGCATTTGCTTTCAGCTTTTCAGGATGCCGAGTTGTTGCCAAAACCTGCCACCCTTCTTCCGCGAATCTATAGGCCATAAGCTGGCCAAAGCCGGAAGAGCACCCTGTAATTATGACTCGTTTATTAAGCATTAAGTTAACCCTCTGGAATACCCATTTCTTAAGTATGTCAGAATGTGCAATAAATTCTATTGAAATCATTGCGCAACGCACTCAAGAAATATTAAGAAGATTGATATAATAAAATTTCAAATTGCCTCCGCTTCACAAGCCCCTTGAGTTTGCGACCACCCGCCCACACCCATTTCATAAATTAGGCGGGCGAATCGACGTGATCTTCGCGGTTAATTTTACGTCGGAGCGTGGAACGCTGCAAGGCACCACCGCCAAGATTGAAGGTAAATGACACCAGCGCATCAAACTGCCCATCGGTGAGCGGTACGGTAATCAACCGAAGCACAGCTCGTTCAGCCGTTTGCACATCTTTAATCAGCAGTGCGACAGCAGCTTCATGGCTGATGCCGCGCCGAAACATTTCTGCTTCACCAGCACGCAGTAAATGCCCATAACCAATGGTGGGAAGCCCTGCCGCATCGAGATAGACCGTCGGCGAGAATCCCTCGAAATTTTGGATCAGCTCGATACCATCTTCTGTGATGTGGCGCATGGCTATTTCCTGAGCTTACCTGACCCAACCCTCAACCACGATATCATCGCCGACAAAACAGGCTTGCCTCGCTCGTATGTTTCGCGGGTGATGAAAGTCACGCTGCTTGCGCCCGATATCATCGACCTGATTCTCGATGGCAAACAGCCCAAGCATATGAACCTTGCTGATGTCAGCAAAATGCCAAGCGACTGGAACGAGCAGCGCGAGTATTTTGGCATTGTGTAGGTCACCGCAGAGATTGTTTGCACATGCATCTGCTAACCACATAAAGTTACAAACAGTGCTGTTTGCGCCCATTGATTTTGAATGGAATTTTTAACGTCACTATTTTTTCGGAGTGAACAGCCTCAGAGAGAAACGCCTCTCTGCAGCCCATTACAAAACCCATCCGCACAGCAGCAAGTGAACAACCCACCTCGCTGAACAAGGCACACAGCGGCACTTACAGCAACCGCATCAGAGGAGAGAGAGCCTCTGTAACTCAATGTGTGGCGGGACATTGTAGACGCTATGCGAACCTGCGAGCAGACAAGACAGGCGATTGCAAAGTTGAATATGGCGTATGTTTATCGGCTGCGACGGGCGGGGTTTTTGGAGAGGTTGGGGTTGCATTTCTTATTAGAGGTTCTTAAGAAATTATGCTGAAACAGCAATAGCTTTTTCAAATTCCACAACACCTACTGCCCCAACAATTGTATCCAGAATTTCTTCTCCTGTCTTGTCTCCTTGTAAGAAGCTGCAAAATGCTTGAAAAAAATCGACGGAGGACACTAGAGCGATGTCATTAGATATTGCGCTGGCAATTACATTGTCTGGAAATGCGGGATGAACTCTGTCAGCGGGAGGAGTGTCTCTCCATGCGTTTCCTAATAAAATTCCTTTTCCTGCCCTTCCTTCATTTTCTTCGTATTTAGCTATATACCCCAATAATTGGACAACGTGTGCGCGAGCAATGCTTTTCCCAATCCCTTTGCATTCCACAAGATATTCTGCACTTTTGTATTCAATAACAAATTCTTCATCAGAATATTTTGCCGGAAGTATCTTTGCCCCCAACTTTTCTATGCAAAGAGCAAAGATTTGTTCAAGCTCAGAACCGCTCGCATAAAGTAGTTTTTTGAAAATCTCTAATCCTGCTTTCTCAATTTTGTGACCTGATATTTCAACTTCTATAGCTTGGATTGCCAGTTCT
>JBEBHV010000312.1:0-1324 GCA_040080715.1 Rickettsiales bacterium
TCCTACACCGACCTTGCTTATAATATTATCGCGCGTTTTACTGGAGATAGCATCGCACCCGATGCACTTAAAAATATAATTGATGAATCCTACAAGACCTTCCGCCATATTGCGGTTGCGCCACTAAAACAACTTGATGCAAACACCTATTTACTGGAATTATTCCATGGCGAAACTTTAGCATTTAAAGACTTCGCGCTGCAATTTTTAGGACGGTTACTTGACCATATTTTAGAAAAACGTAAGCAGAAAGTTGTTATTATAGGGGCAACCTCTGGCGATACCGGATCGGCAGCAATTGCTGGCTGTCGCGGGCGCAAAAACATGGATATTTTTATCATGTATCCGCATGGACGCGTGTCTGACGTACAGCGTCTGCAAATGACTACTGTGCTTGATGAAAATGTACACAACATCGCTCTGAACGGTACATTTGATGATTGTCAGGATATTGTAAAAACCTTGTTTGCTGACAAAAATTTCCGTGAAAAATATAGTCTTACCGCAGTAAATTCAATAAACTGGGCGCGGATATTGGCGCAGGTAGTATATTATTTTTATGCCGCACTCAGGCTGGGCGCACCCGCTAAAGCTGTGAGTTTCTCGGTGCCTACTGGCAATTTCGGCGATATTTACGCTGGCTATATCGCAAAGAGAATGGGGCTGCCGATTGAGCAACTAATTATTGCCACTAACCGCAATGATATTTTAGCGCGTACTCTTGCTACCGGAACTTATGAAATAGCAGGCGTAGAGCCATCACTCTCACCAAGCATGGATATTCAAATCTCCAGCAATTTTGAGCGGTTGCTGTTTGATTTATACGAGCGCAATGGCAAGGAAATTGCAGGTATGATGGATGATTTCCGTAAAGACAAAAAACTCTCTTTATCAACCCGCGCCCTTTCACGTCTGCGCTCAGAATTTGCAGCAGCTTCAGCGAGTGATACTGAAACCAAAGCCACCATAAAAGATTGCTATGAAAAAACTGGTGAGTTGCTCGACCCGCACACGGCTGTTGGTTTATGTGCAGGAAATAAAGCGCGTAAAGACAGGCAAACACCTATGGTAGTTCTGGCAACTGCCCATCCGGCAAAATTCCCCGATGCGGTAAAGAGCGCGAGTGGCGTTCACCCTGCCCTGCCTCCACATCTGGCTGATTTACTCTCCCGCACAGAAAAATTTGCGCGTATTGACAATGATGTGCAAGCTATTAAAGCCTTTATTTGTAAAAGTTCAAACAGGTGTGAGACTGTAAAGCCAGTATAATAGGGAAGCTCGCGCGTTTCAATTTCGCAGGCGCGCTTCGCTATTATACTTGCTT
>JBEBHV010000313.1:0-1317 GCA_040080715.1 Rickettsiales bacterium
TTCGATTGTGGATAGGGATTTTTTTGAAGCTCTCGGTTTTAAACATTATCAGGGCAGCCCGTTTGTTGATGATAAACATCTGCGCGATAATTATATCGACCGGATTTATGATACTTATATCGATGAAGAAGAGTTGCAGAACTGCGACCACACCATCAAAAAAATTGCTGATTCATTGCAGCCACGCCCATATTCTTCACGTGAGTTCATAAAAGAAATGGGCAAATGGTTGGTGAAAAATGCCAAGAAAAAAGATTCTCTGGTGCAGCTTGCTTATGAACATAACGTGCCGATTTTCTGCCCAGCATTTACCGATTCTTCAGCGGGTTTTGGTTTGGTGGTGCATCAGGCAGAGCGCAAAAAAGCTAAAAAACCTTATATGACGATTGATTCCATCGCTGATTTCCACGAACTCACCGATATTAAAATCAAAGCGGGAACTACTGGACTTTTGATGATTGGTGGCGGTGTGCCGAAAAACTTTGTGCAGGACACAGTGGTTTGCGCGGAAATTCTTGGTGTTGAAGCGGAAATGCATAAATATGCGGTGCAGGTTACGGTTGCTGATTCACGCGATGGCGCGTGCAGCTCCAGCACACTTAAAGAAGCTTGCTCGTGGGGCAAGGTGGACACGGCTTATGAGCAGATGGTATTTGCTGAAGCGGGTAGTGTTCTGCCACTTCTAGCCTCTGACGCTTATCACCGTGGACATTGGAAAAAACGCGCAAAACGTAACTTCGCCAAGATGTTTGCTTGATAAATAAGCTTGCTTTTGTACACATAATGTCATAACATAATTTAATGGCGGACAGAATAACCTATAGTTTTTCAGAAGAAAAAAATGCCTTTTTGAAAAAAGAAAGAGGGATAAGTTTTGATGAAATTATTTTTCTTATCGAAAATATAGGCGTTCTTGCCACTGTACAAAATAAGGGACGTAAATATTCGCATCAGAAAATGTTTATCATTAATGTTAATGGATACGCGTATGTTGTGCCTTTTGTTTATAGTAAAAACGAGGCTTTTTTAAAAACTGTTTATCCAAGCCGTTATTACACTAAAATTTTCTTTGGGTATTAGGAGAACGCAAATGGAAAAAACCAAAATTAAGAAAATGCAAAAAAACATTAAACCATCCCGTGAATTGGATGGTGATTGCTATGACATGTTTGTAGCAATGGAAAATGGCGAATTGGAATTTGAAACCATACCAGACCATAAAGAGTTTATAAAAGCTGCAAGATTAGGTGCTAAAAACTATTTCAAAAAAGATGAGCGGTTGAGTTTGCGTATTTCATCGGCCGATTTGCTTAATGT
>JBEBHV010000118.1:0-6264 GCA_040080715.1 Rickettsiales bacterium
CCCGTAAAGCGAGTAGTGGATTATAACGTGCGTATTCGCGTGCGTGCCGATGGTTCTGGTGTTGAAACCTCCGGTGTTAAAATGTCAATGAATCCATTTGATGAAATTGCCATGGAAGAAGCGGTACGTTTAAAAGAAAAGGGCATCGCCAGCGAGATTATTGCCGTTTCAATGGGAGTTGACGCAGCTCAGGAAGTTTTACGCTCGGCTCTTGCTATGGGAGCGGATAGGGCAATTCTAGTTGCTAGTGACGATGAAATCCAACCTTTGGGCGCAGCAAAGATTCTTACTAAACTAGTGGAGCAAGAGCAACCACAGTTGGTGATTATCGGCAAACAGGCAATTGATGATGATGCCAACCAGACCGGACAGATGCTTGCTGGTTTACTTGGCTGGGGGCAGGGGACATTTGCTTCCAAAATTGTGATAGAAAATAATGCGGCTTTGGTGACCAGAGAAATTGATGGTGGTCTAATGACAGTAAGGCTTGCTCTTCCTGCCGTAATCAGTACCGATTTACGTCTTAATGAACCACGCTATCCGACTTTGCCCAATATAATGAAAGCGCGCAGTAAGCCTCTAGTTAAAATCCCAGTTTCCGAACTTGGCGTTGATGCTATGCCACGCTTGAAACATCTAAAATATGAAGAGCCGAAAAAACGCGCCGGTGGTGTTAAGGTAGGAAGTGTCGCCGAGCTGGTTGATAAGCTAAAGAATGAAGCGAAGGTTATATGAAGTTTTTTATTTGTCATCCCCGATTTAATCGGGGATCTGGAGCTACAAATTCTGTCATTGGATTTGTCCCTGGATCCCGCGTCAAGTGCGGGATGACGAGGAATGAAGCGAAGGTTATATGAGCATTCTGGTTGTTGCCGAACACGATAATAAACATCTACATCCTGCGACATTGCATGCAGTAACTGCGGCATCTCAATTGGACGGTGATATTCATTTGCTGGTAGCCGGAACGAATGCCGTTGCTGTTAGCACGCAGGCAGCTTCTGTCTTGGGTGTAAAAAAAGTTCTATATTCCGATGCGCCTTGTTATACTTACCCCCTTGCCGAAAATATTGCGCCTCTTATTGCTTCTATAGGTAATAATTATACACATATACTGGCAACTGCCACTAGCACCGGTAAGGACATAATGCCACGGGCAGCTGCATTGCTTGATGTTTCGCAGGTTTCGGAAATTATAAAGATTATAAGTGCCAATGTTTTTATCCGCCCGATTTATGCGGGCAATGCGCTGGAAACAGTTGAAAGCAATGAAGCGGTAAAGATTATAACTATCCGCCAGACAGCATTTGCGCCAGCTTCTGCTACAGGCGGTAAAGCGGTCATAGAAAACCTCGCGCCTTTGCCGATAGGTGAACTTTCCAGTTTTGTAGACTTGCAGGAGAATAAATCTGAACGTCCTGAGCTCACTTCTGCACGTATTGTAGTGTCAGGCGGACGGGGAATGGGGTCTGCGGAGAACTTCAAGAAGCTGGAAGTGCTGGCGGATATTTTGAAAGCTGGCATTGGTGCGTCGCGGGCAGCAGTGGATGCCGGTTTTGTGCCTAACGATTATCAGGTTGGGCAGACAGGGAAGGTGGTTGCTCCTGATTTATATATTGCGATTGGTATCTCCGGAGCGATCCAGCATCTGGCGGGGATGAAAGACAGCAAGGTGATAGTTGCCATCAATAAAGATGAAAATTCCCCGATTTTTGAAATAGCCGATTATAGCTTAGTGGCGCAGTGGCAGGATGTTTTGCCGGAACTTGAGCAGTTGCTCTCCAAATAATCTTTATATTTCAATCTAATATATTATATCATAAACTATATTTTTTTATTGTCATAGCTGCTTAAGCAGCTATTCTTGTTTTTAAAGTAAAGTTTATATTACAGGATTTTAAAAATAAAATGTTCCCATTATCCTCTATTGCTATAGCTCAGATAAATGTCACGGTTGGTGATATAGCAGGTAACAGTGCAAAAATTCTCGCTGCTTGGGATAAAGCAACAAAATCAGGTGCGCAGTTAGTTGTGTTTCCGGAACTCTGCATAACTGGTTATCCAGCGCAGGATTTGATCCTGTCTCCGGACTTTCGCAAAAAAGCTATGCAGGCGGTGCAAGATGTTGCAGCAAAAGCCACGAATGGAGCCGCGCTGATTATTGGCTGTGTATGGGAAAAAAATTCTTGTAATGCCAACGAAAGTTGGCATCCAGAAAAAAATAAAGAAGATTGGATACCAGCCTGCGCTGGTATGACAAATTCTGCCTTACTGCTTGATGGTGGTAGAATAATCCATGTCCAGCCTAAAACCATGCTTCCCAATTATGGAGTTTTTGACGAAAAACGTTTGTTTGAAGCAGGAAATGGCATAATTCCTGTAAATTGGCGCGGGCATAAAATCGCTATCATGGTTTGTGAAGATGTCTGGCATGAAGCAATGCTTGAACCACTAAAAAAGCAGGAAATAGAAGCCGTATTCGTGATAAATTGCTCGCCTTTTGAAATAGGCAAGGGTAAGCAGAGATTGTATGTAGCACGGAAAGCTGCGCATGTAATTTCTGCACCATTAATTTACGCAAATTTAGTGGGTGGGCAGGATGATATAGTTTTTGATGGCGGTTCTTTTGTAATTGATGCTGCTGGTGAAATTATTTGCCAGTTTCCGAGGTTTGAGGAGTCAGTAATCCTGTGGGATGCGTCAGCATCAGCACAGTATCTCTCTCCTGCTGCACGAGATCCTGTGCTATCGCTACGCTCTCCAAAGGATGAGTGTTGGAACGCAATGAAGCTTGGACTTGCTGATTATGTGCACAAAAACGGTTTTAAAAAAGTTTTATTAGGTCTGTCTGGTGGCATTGATTCGGCAGTTACGGCTGCTTGTGCGGTGGATGCGCTGGGTGCGGAAAACGTTCTGGGGGTATTGCTGCCTTCGCCTTATAGCTCAAAGGATAGCGTGGAGGATGCGCAGTCAAGCGCGAAGCTGTTAGGTATTGAAACGCGTACTATTCCTATAACTCCTGCTATGGAGGTTTTTTCTGAAATCCTTACTCCTGAATTTGCCAAAACTGGCTGGATGGAAGAGCCGGAAATTGGTGGCAATCTGCAGGCGCGGTTGCGTGGGATTATACTTATGGGGCTTTCCAACCGTTATGGCAGCTTGCTGCTATCCACCGGTAATAAATCAGAAATTGCCGTTGGCTATTCCACTTTGTATGGTGATTCCTGCGGTGCGTATAATGTGCTTAAGGATATATATAAAACCAAGGTATATGAACTGGCAAACTGGCGCAATCAGCAGTCACCAGCAATCCCTGCGCGCAGCATAAGTAAACCGCCATCGGCGGAACTGAAGCCAGGTCAGCGCGATGACGATAATCTACCGCCTTATGATATACTTGATGATATTTTAGCCAAACATATTGAAGGCAGGATGTCTGCGGAAGAAATAATTGCTTCAGGGCATGAACAAAAGATTGTTGAGAAAGTGTTGCGGCTGGTGCGTTTGTCGGAATATAAGCGCAGCCAGTCCTGCCCTGGTGTTAAGGTAACGTCAATGTTATTTGGGAAAGACCGCCGCTATCCGTTAACCAATAAATTTTAGGAATATAAGGTTCAAAATGCAAAAATACCTACCCGTTCCTCTGGTGCTTATGACATTCATCTTTGCTTTTGTGGTGAGCTACTCTCTCTGCCTGCCTATTTTGCAGGATTATGATATGGGGTGGCACATTGCCGCTGGAGATTTAATCCGCAGCAGTGGCGCGCTTCCCAAGCATGATAGCTGGTCATTTTCCGGTAGCGAGCAGATATGGTATAATGTGTCATGGCTCTGGGACGTAATTCTTAGTTTTGTCCATGAAAAAACCGGTCTGCAGGGGCTGTTTGTATTTACTTCGGCATTACCCGCCATGCTCGTGGCTTTGCTTGTTGCCAGCCTGCACAGCCGTGGTAGCTTTGGTGTGAATGCACAGATTTTTGTGGCTATGATAACTGCCTATGCCATGTTCGAATTTGCAACCGGCAGACCGCAGGTTATCGGAATGTTCCTTGCCCTTGCTTTTCACCATATATTGCATCACAGCCGTTCTAACCCGACCACATGGAAATTATTTCTATTACCACTTCTTATGGTATTGTGGCTTAATCTGCACGGTAGTTTCTTTGTTGGATTTATAATTATCGGTGCTTATGGGCTGGAAGCTATTTATACGATTATCAAGACACATACCGATTCAATTAATTTTGCCCACTGCAAACAATATCTGAATCATTTTATCAACTCAGAAAAAAAATGGTTCTGGCGGTTATTTTATGTTGGTCTGGCGTGCTTAGCGGCGATTCCCCTGAATCCTTATGGCTTTGGCATTATCAATGATGTACTCGTCAGAACATCCAGCAGTGTAGTAACAAAATATATCATGGAGTGGCAGCCATTCGTTTTTGGGAGTGTTATGGGTGCTTCCCTGTGGTTTGTGGCGATCGTATTTTTCGGTAATATGCGCGTAAGTAATGTGCCGGTTGCCGATAAGATTCTGGCTGTAGTCTGGCTTGTTTTAATGCTTCTTTCTGTTCGGTATGTTGGCTTTCTATCAATACTTGGCGCGCCGTATCTGGCAGCTAATCTTCCCGCTGATGATTTAAAAGATGAGAATACCAGAAAGCTTCTCGTCTGGATTAACAACCTGAATTATTCACGAGTTATTCTTGCTCTGATTCCTATTATAGTAATCAGCAGTTATTTCCTGCTGCCAGTTCTTGGCAAAGAGCATTATGTGGAAAAAGCAGAAAAATCACCATTGCCCGCGATTAGTTTTGTCATGGAGAATTATGCCGGTAAGCGCGTGCTGAATGATTATGATTTTGGTGGCAGGATAATTTACGAGAGTAAAGGCAAATTCCCTGTATTTATGGATGGTCGCGCCGTTACCGTTTATAATGAAAAAATACTTTCCGATTTCATGGCTTTTGTCACTTTGGAAAAAGACTGGCAGAAAACTTTAGAACCATATCAGATTGATGTTATTTTACTGGCAAAAGGGCGGGATTTTGTGAAAGATTATGAGAAGGGACTGTATAACGACCAGTGGCAGGAAGTTTATAGCGATAAGGTTGCCAGTGTTTATGTCAGGAAAAACTGATTTTCATTTTTGATACAATGCACGGATAGCAGAATTTTACGCTATCAATTTTACTGGCGGCAACTGGCCACGGCCCTACGTTTGGGTCTTTATCATAGAGCGCGCCGGATTTACTGAGAAATATTCCGGAGAAATTATATGGTGCGCGGAAAATTGCGCCGGACGGTCGCGCCACCGCAACTATCTGTCCGGCTTTAATAGCTTCCATCTCGTCATATTGGTGGTCTTCAATTTTGCCATTATTTTCCCATGCCATATATATTTTATCATCAGGCTGCAATTCACCATCACGTATTAAATCATTATAAGTGATGCGCGGGCGGACGCTGTAGCGTTCAAAAATTCCGTCATCATCTTTATTAAATGGCTCTACATCGGTAATTTTCTGATTATATAAAGTAGCAAGAGTAAAAGCTGCCGCCACGTAAGGCGCATTTGGGTTTTCATGCCTTCCTGCTTCAATTCCGGTCTGGCAGGTAATATTAGGCAGGGGAAAGAGAATGGTCTTTAAGGTCTGCACTGTCACAGTTGCCGAGGCATTGGCGGAAATGGCTTCGGCAAGTTCGGTAAGTACCGCGCGGATGGGGCTGTATTGTAAATCACTGTCATGCTTATGATCAGTGATGCAGGTCATGTTACCACGCGCCGAGTGAATATCAATTATTCCTGAAATATTCTGTCCAAGCAGGTATAATTCCTGCGATCTTTTAATGTGCGGAGTAACATTTTTGCTCGTCAGAAAATCTATAGGAATACGGTTACCGTCAGGCAGAAGCTCTCCTGTTTCACTAAGCCCGCAGCGGAAAGCATCGCGGGTTTCCTGTGGCGCGCTTGGATTTTCTGTTAGTGCTGCAAAATATTGCCTTGCTGCCAGAGGATTACCGATAATAGCTATTACATCGCGCTTTAATAGCCCTGCTTCAGAGAGCGCGATGGTTAGAGCTATGCCAGCAAGACCTGCCGGTTCATTTCCGTGAAGCTGCGCGAGAATTACAAATGGCTGCTTATTACCGTTATCAGTACCTTTCAGATGAACCGCCGATGGGATTGTTTGCCCAGCTATATTGATATTTTTACTTTGCACATAATCATGAACAACGCTCAGATCCGACAAAGTCAGAGTC
>JBEBHV010000314.1:0-1284 GCA_040080715.1 Rickettsiales bacterium
AAGCCAAAACATGTTGAAAATACTGGATTGCTTCCTGCCACGCTATGCTCGCAGTCGCAATGACAAGAATTGGGGATTTTTACTCTCAAATGACTATATTATTTATTTAGAGTGTAAATTATATGACGCATGAAAATAAAGCATCGGCAAGGTAATTGTAAATTCAAAAATTAATGCTGCTTAATTGGATAATTTTCATGGGACAAATTTTGGACAATTAGTGCTGAAAAACGCCAATTATCAAAAACCATACAGAATAATTAAGCTGCTGTTATAATTATCTTCTTGCATCATCAGCTATCATCAATTACTCTCAATTATCATACTGGCAACGCCTTGTAAGCGGTAGGTCATCAGTTCGAATCCGACAAGCGGCACCACGCTTTGCCTTCGCTTACGCTGCGCCGCGTTTGACTGCCAGGCACGGTGGAGAGTTAGAGAAGCGGATGTCCTGCCATAGCTGTAAAACAGCAACGGTGGACTGGTTCAGGTTACTTGTAGGAATAATAAGGCATGACAGATAACACCGCAAAAAAAGAACGATTAAAACAAATCATATTGGAAAAATCCCTAAAAAGAGGCTCGTTTATCTTAGCCTCTGGAGCGCACAGCAACTATATATTTGACCTGAAGCCTACATTGCTTGATCCAGAAGGCGCAACCCTCGCCGCTGAATTATTCCTGGAAAGATTATCCTCTGATATAACCGCAGTTGGCGGCTTGGAGCTTGGGGCTTGCCCTATTGTTTCAGCAGTATGCGTTGTAAGCCACATGCAAAAAAAACCACTCAAAACTTTTTACGTGCGCAAAACACAAAAAGACAGGGGCACAAAGAAGCAAATAGAAGGTTGCGGCCTGCAAAAAAATGATATTGTAGTCATCGCTGAAGATGTCACCACTAAAGGTGGCTCGGTTATTGAGGCAATTAAAGCTGTGCGCGCAGAAGGCTGCAGCGTAACCAAAGTATTTTCCATCATAGACCGGCTGCAGGGCGCAGAAGAAAACCTGAAAAAAGAGGGAATTGCGCTGGAATCAATTTTTACTAAAAATGACTTTCCTGTGGATTAACCCAGCCACGCTTGGCAAACCAATCGCGCCGGTAACGTAAGCGAAGGCGGATGGTGCTGCTGAGGTGAATCGAACACCCGACCCCGTCATTACCAATGACGTGCTCTACCACTGAGCTACAGCAGCGACTATAGAAGAAGCTGATAAGGCAGGGGAAAATGCCATAAGAATAGCGCAAGTGCAAGCATGTAGTTATACTTCCCCGCTATTTTGATC
>JBEBHV010000008.1:0-25751 GCA_040080715.1 Rickettsiales bacterium
TCCACGCTGATTAACCGCCTGGTTGGTGGCAAGGTTTCTATCGTAACTCCGAAAGTGCAAACCACACGTTTTAATATCCGTGGAGTCTGCGTGCATGCCGATTCGCAGTTGGTATTCATCGACACGCCGGGGATTTTTTCTGCTGAGAAAAACTTTGAAAAAGCCATGGTGCAAGCGGCGTGGTCGGGCATTGGTGACGCGGATGTTGTTATGCTGTTGCTCGATGTAACGCGCGGCTTGCGCGACAGCACTTTGCAGATTATAGATAAGCTAAATTCCTTGTCATTGCGAGGAGGCAACGCCGACGAAGCAATCCAGAAGCCAAAGGATACCGATGATTCTGGATTGCTTCCTGCCACGCCTTCGGCGCGCAGTCGCAATGACGAGTATATGGGAAAACCGGTCTGTCTGGTTTTGAATAAAATTGATGCGATAGAAAAAGCCAAATTATTTGAACTGGTGGAGCAGTGCGACAAGCGTGGCAAATTCGCAAAAATATTCATGATTTCAGCACTGAGTGGCGATGGAGTTGCTGACATAGTGACTTATCTTTCCGAAATTGTTCCTGCTCATCCTTGGCTATATCCGCCTGAGCAGATGAGCGATATTTCCCTGCGTCTGCTTGCTGCGGAAATAACCCGCGAAAAAATATTCCTGCGTTTGGAGCAGGAACTGCCTTACGCGATTTTTGTGGAGACTGAAGCTTTTGAGGAAAGCGATAATTTTGTAAAGATTTCTCAGGCAGTATTAGTGCAGCGTGAAGGTCAGAAAAAAATTGTGATTGGCGATAAAGGAAAAATGATAAAAGATATAGGAATAGCTGCCCGCCGTGAGCTGGAGAAAACACTGGACAAGAAAATCCATCTGGAACTATTCGTAAAAGTAAAACCGAACTGGAAAGAAGATAGCGAGAGCTATCGGACTTTAGGATTAGAGTTCAGGAAAAATTAGCCGATAAAGATACCATTATCTCTTTTGCGACTAGCTACTTGAGGAGGAATAGAAGCGGAAAGATCTTTGTTCCTATCAGGTTCGCTCTTAGCTAACTGAAATTCTATTCTAGCCGTTGCTTCCCTATTTGCACGAGCAGAATGCTCTTGGTTGTATATACCATCAGCTTCTCTTACAGCAGTAGAACTGTCTAACTTAATCTTAATTGGAACTTCACCCCAATTTGCCTTTACCATACTAAAACTCCTAAATCCTAAAAAATCATATTTATATTTGCTTCAATAAACTCATCATAACTTATTTTTTTTGAAATTGGATGACAATTTCGTGAAGGTTTGATGACTTGCAAATATTACAGTTCTGTTACACAGTAAGTAATTGATTTAATTGAATATGCTATATTGGTACAGTAATAGCTTCCCTCTAACTGTGTTACAAAATCCACACCAATAAAGAACTTGTCATACCAGAAGCCAGTTTTTACATTTGCTTGCAAATGTCCTTTAAAACTGAGCTGTCTGGTATCCAGAAGAAGATTGGTGTGGATGCCAAATATCTGATTTTGTAACGATTTTTTGCAAAAATCTAACAAAATCCGGCTTCTGGAATGACATTGTTAATCCTCCAACATTTCCTCAATACCCTCTTCAACATCCTCTTCAAGGTTAGCTTTCAGGCTCTTAGGCAATGATTTTGTGGTTTTTGCCCCAAGCATCTTCAGTTTTTCCGCCTGATTCAATATGTTGCCACGTCCGCTGACCAGCTTGTTATTGGCATTATCATAGGCTTTATGCAGATTATTGATATGCTTGTGTATTTCTTCCATGTCGCCGAGAAATCCTGCAAATTTATCATATAATGCACCTCCCTGACGGGCTATTTCCAAGGTATTTTTATTTTGCTGTTCCATTTTCCAGACCGAGGCGATGGTGCGGAGCATTGCAAATAATAAAGATGGACATACTAATATAATATTCCTGTCCCATGCATATCTATGAAGTTCGCTGTCTGCCTGTACAGCCAGCGAATAAGCCCCTTCAATTGGCAGAAACATCATCACAAAGTCAGGAGTTCCGAGTTTTTCTATATCCTGATAACGCTTTTGTTCTAAACTATTCACATGATTTTTCATCGATCTGACAAATTCTTTTATCTGTATTTGTCGCAGGTTTTCATCAGATTCATTGCAGTAACGCTCATAGGCAGTGAGCGACACTTTGGAATCAACTATAATATGTTTTTTATCAGGAAGATTCACGATAACATCTGGCTGCAACCTGCCACCATCAGCATTATTCAGCCCCATTCCCGTGCCTTGAATAATATAATCTTCGCCAGCGCGTAGTCCTGATTCTTCAAGGATACGCTCAAGCATAACTTCGCCCCAGTTGCCCTGTGCTTTTACATCACCACGTAACGCCCGGGTAAGACCATCAGTCTGCAACACGATTTTTTCAATTTCGGCTTTCAGCGAATGTTGTTCTTTGCCTTGAGTTGCAAAAGAATCACCTATCATTTTCTGAAACTCACCAAGCCTGTCGCGTAGCGGATTCAGCAAATCACCAATTTTCTTCTCAGATTGAACGGTGAATTTATTGCTGAAATCCTCGAATATATTAGTGGCAGTATTTTTAAATTCCGCCCGCAGTTTTTCCTGCGTCTGCTCCAGCTCTTTTTCCAATAGTTCACGTTTGGTTTCGGCAGTTATGTATTTTTCATGGAATTGGGTGCGTTCGCTTCTGGCAAACTCCAAATCATCGCGCAGGCTGTCCAGCTCCTGCTGCGCCATTTCCAGCCTTGTGGCAAGGCTTATGCGTTTTCGTGAAAATAATGCCCAGCCTGCACTAAAACCCAGTGCAATAGCTGCCGCCAATAGTAATATATTAGTAATTTCCATGTCATATTCACAAGTAGCTAATAAACCTCATGCAAATCTATAACCAGATTTTTATAATATGGCAATCACTGCATTCAATATCCTGCTTGCGAAATAGAGCTAACAAACCTTATTCTGAGCGTAATTGGACATTGTATCCACATCCAAATTTTCAATTAAATGTAAGATATGTTTTTTCGTGTCTTTGTCTTCAACTAAACAAAATTTAGCAAAGAATTTGAAGGCGGTTATGATGTCTGAGTATTCAACATTATGCCTTATATCGCTACCTAAAGAGTCGACCTTAGATATTTCAGTAATGGTATTTTTCAGAATGGAATGCTCCGCTAACATATGGCTGGCAAGTGCTTGCTGAGATAAAAATTCCAGACAGCAAATAATATTCTTTGATTCCATATCACTATCCGTAAATGTTGCCATTTTACGCTACTCCTTCTAATTTTTTGCTAAAGTTAATATTTCTGAGTGGTGTTTCTTTCTCGATTTTTCTTTGAAGAATGTTGCAGTTTTCCAAAAATGAGCTGCTAATACCCGTCTTGCTCCTGATATTATCAAGAATAGTCGGATTAACATTTATCCAGCCCGCTACAATTTTTTCACCACTAGCTAACGTGGTAACCGGACCAATATTATCAATCTGCCATCCGGAATTTATGAATACAGCCCTCCAGATGAGCGGAGGCATAACACCTATCATTCCCTTTATCCCCAGAGCCAAAGCATATTCAATTTTAGCTTGCAGAATTTCCAATTTAACCCGCGCACGCATATCTGCCGGCAAATCGCTATCAATAGCAAACCGTGAAGATTCCCAGATGTCATCATGATTAGGCAGGTGAATATTGGTTACTATGTTCGGCCACAAATCTTGAATCATATACGCCCGGTCAGTTGGAGCCATCCTCGAGCAGCCACGTACTATTCCATTATCATCTCTCCACACCACATATACAGTGGCTGGAGTGTCATAGGCATCATATTCCATATCTTTGAAGGTAGGGATATTATAACTCTGGCGTTCTTTAAATTCCTTATGACGCAGCCTGAGCATAGAAGGCATTATGTCACCGTATTCATGCATGTTTTCGATTGAAATAATATATACGTTCATAAATTCTCCAAATAAATTGTGTGGAGAATCTGCTCATTATTTACAATAAAAGTATTGTCACCTAGTTGGGTGACGTTTCCAGGTAAGATGAATTTTTATGGCATAAATCTGGAGTTATCAGCCCCATAGCAATAGCCTTTACAACGGCTAATTGTATTGAATTCACCTCTAATTTGCTGAAAATCCTGTTAACGTAGGTTTTTACGCTGTCATCGCTGATTTGCAATATATCGGCGACTACGCTTTTGCTTTTCCCTGCCGCAATCCAGGTAAGGACTTCCTGCTCCCTTTGTGAAAGATGGATGATAGGCAGTAATTTTTCTTTCATCTTTCTATAGACTATATGAAATTGGGAACAAAGCGCGTATACAATGCTGATCATATCCGGGTTTAATATATCCGTTCTTCCCGAGCTGCTGGCAATTCCCATTCCCACGATTTCTCCGCGTGCGCCATGTAATGATATGCCTATCCCATCCAGTAATTTGGCTTCTCGCGCTTCTTCCATCAGGACGTTTTCATCTTTCCGTAACCCGTTTTTTAATTCCGGAAGCTTTTCCCATAGGAATGGACCGCTGGTCTGCTTAATAACTTTGATTACGGGGTCTACTTCAAAATAGTTTTTTGCAAAATAATATTTCATCCAATCATCTGGATAGTTTCTAAGAATACCATGACCACGCTTTAACTGCATACTGGGGTGGTCGGTTATAAGTGAGTAAACAACCCTGTCAAAACCTAAATCTGATAAAGTTTTTTCCAGATAATTAAATGCATCTTCTGCACATTCTGCCCGGTTCATTTCTGTTACAAATTTAACAAAATCTATCATCAAGATAATATACGCTAATATTGCTACAACTTTAGATTTATATTATGTTTAATTATAAATTATAAAATCAAGTTAAATAAAAAAATAATTTAATTTATCGGCGTTAGTAATTATCATTTGCCATATTTGCAATTTGCCGTGCTACAAAATGATTGTCTGATAACCAGTTAATTAGCTCTATTCCCTGCGCTTCAGTGTCCACTTCCATGATTGGTTCCATAGAAAATTGCTTCGTTGAATCAGAATTGTTTGATTCAATAAAAACAAAGAAGCCTACGCTGTAGTATTTGCAAGAATATTTTATGTTGCTGGAAATCATGCTGTTAAAAATATTTGTGGTTATTAGTTTACTCTACTCTTAATATCATCATCGATTAACAGATGTAACAGTTCAATCATTTTCTTTCGCAAATAAGGACTTTCTATTTTGTTAAAGACTTTCATAACTTCCAGTGCTTCACGGTCGGAACCGAATGAATTTTCTTTATCAAATTTAGCTGTTATCTTAGTGCTACCACTTCCTAATCCTTCGAAAAAATAAGACACCGGGACTCTTAACAAGTTTGCAAAACTATATAATTTGTTAGAGCTAAGAGAATTAATACCTTTTTCGTATTTCTGCACTTGTTGAAAAGTTAAATTAAGAGCATTTGCTGTGTATGCCTGACTGAAGCCCAGCACTGTACGACGAAGCTTTATACGTTTGCCAATCTCAACATCAACGATTTTATCCATATGTTCAATCCCATTATTGCATAGTTACATAATTTGGGGTAATTCTTACCTTTATGGAGAATCAAAACAAGAACAAAATGCAATATTCTTTCAATTGTGTTGTACTTGCGGCCGGAAAAGGCACGCGGATGAAATCTTCGCTGCCGAAAGTTATTCATAAAGTTGCTGGTATACCATTGATTTCGCATGTTATTTCTACTGTTTCTCAGCTTTCTCCTGAAAAAACCGTAATAGTAGTTGCCCCCGGAATGGAATCAGTGCAGCAGGCAGCAGGCGCAGTTAGTCCATCATCAAAATTTATCATTCAAAACCAACAGCTTGGCACAGGTCACGCTCTAAAAGTTACGGAGTCGGAATTAAAAGGATACGCAGGTAAGATTTTGATTTTGTATGGTGATATACCGCTTATTACCCCCATTACTCTGCAACGTCTTTTAGAAACAGCGCAGTCCGCTGATATAGCGGTGCTGGGTATGCGCATGGAAAATCCCTATGGTTATGGTCGTATGATAGTTGATAGCAGAGGGCAACTCGAAGAAATTATCGAAGAACGCGATGCAACGCCTGAACAGAGAGCTATTAATCTCTGCAATTCCGGAGTCATGGCGGTAAGTGGCAGATATTTATTTCCGCTGTTGGAAAAACTTACTGTAAATAATAATGCCGGTGAATATTACCTTACAGATATCATCGCTCTTGCTGATGATATGGGGCTACATTCACATGTGGTGGAGGCGGAAGCTGCGGAGCTTTCCGGTATAAATACCCGTGAGCAGCTTGCTGAAGCAGAAAACATTATGCAGTGGCGGTTGCGTAAGGAGGCTATGGCGAGTGGCGTGACCATGATTGATCCTGCCAGCGTATTTTTGCGGATGGACACAAAAATTGCACCAGATGTTATTATTCATCCGAGTGTGGTATTTGGTGCGGGGGTTACGGTGGAATCTGGGGTGGAAATTCGCTCATTCTCACATATCGAGGGAGCATATATCAAATCAGGGGCAATAATTGGGCCATTTGCTCGTCTGCGTACTGGTAGTGTGATTGGTGTAAATGCCCATGTAGGAAATTTTGTAGAACTTAAAAACACCAGGCTTGGTGATGGCGCAAAAGCCAATCATTTGAGCTATGTCGGTGACGCGCAAGTTGGGGCAGGGGCTAATATTGGCGCGGGAACGATTACCTGCAATTATGATGGTGTGAATAAACATAAAACCACTATTGGTGAAAAAGCTTTTATCGGCTCAAACACTTCGCTGGTTGCGCCAGTTTCAATTGGTGCGGGCGCGGTAATCGGCGCAGGTAGTGTGATTACGCAGGATGTGCCTGACGGTAATCTTGCCCTTGAGCGTTCGCAGCAGATAATTAAACAGCGAAAACCAAAGTGAAAGAAAAACCACTTGATTTCTGGCTGGTAGTAATTCGCGGCATAATCGGTCGCTGCCCGCATTGTGGTGAGGGCAGATTATTTTCTCGTTACCTTAAGCAGGTTGATAATTGTGCGGTATGTTCTGAAAATCTTGGAAATATTCGGGCTGATGATGGACCGGCGTGGCTTACTATTATGGTTGTCGGGCATGTTCTTGCACCTTTGCTGCTTGCAGTAATTCCTGATTCAACTACTCCGGATTGGTTGCTGGTGGTTGGGTTTACTAGTCTGGCTTTTATTCTGGCGATATTAGTGTTGCCACGGGCTAAGGGTATATTTATCGGGGTTCTCTGGAGAATGAGTTTACAATGAAGCAATTAATTTTATTATCCGCAGTATTGATTATGTCGGTTATCGGCAATGTTTATGCATCGGAATCAGCCAAGGATTCTTTCGACAGCATAAATAATTGCGTGAAAAAAGAAGATACAGCGGGCTGTAAGGACTTATTCACCGCCAGTTCATTTTCGTTATATGACCGCTTCGCCTCATATGGTTTGATGAATTGCCTGCCGAAAGATTCGGCGTATGTTTCGCACAAGGAAGATGGCAGTCACGTGATGATCCGTGCCAGTGCAACTGATCTTGGAAAACAGCGTTTCCTGCGTCTGTTTTTTGTGAAGGAAGAAGGAAAATGGAAGCTTGACGTACCATATTCCTTGTCCAGATCAATGGGTAAAAACTGGGAAAAACAGATTGAAATGGTAGAACAGATATATCTTCTGATGAAGCAGCAATTTGGTTCAAAACTTGATTGTAACATTATAAGAAATCTAGTGAAGCCAAAGAAATAAGCGATGAATTACAGCCCGGATATTGACTGCCAGCTTTGCCCAAGGCTTTGTGGATTCCGTGCAGAGAACCGTGAGCAGTACCCCAGTTTTTTTAATGCTCCAGTGCCGTCATTTGGCAGTATGGATGCAGATTTTCTTGTTGTTGGGCTGGCACCAGGGCTTAAAGGCGCGAACCAGACAGGAAGACCGTTTACTGGCGATTATGCCGGTTTAATCTTATATCATTCATTACGAAAATATGGTTTTGCAAAAGGTGATTATAAAGAACGTGCAGATGATGGGTTTACGCTCGTGAATTGCCGAATAACCAATGCTGTGCGCTGTGTGCCACCGGAAAATAAACCAGAACTTTCCGAAATAAACCAGTGCAATAATTTCCTTAAAGCAGAAATAGAGGCAATGAAAAACCTTAAACTTATCCTGTCGCTTGGCTTGGTTTCCCATAATGCGGTGCTGAAAGCCCTTGGATTTAAAGCCTCTTTTGCCAAATTTGGGCATGGTGCAGCTCACACCATCCACCATCCACAATCCACAATCCACCTACTCAACAGCTACCACACCTCACGTTATAACATGAATACTGGCCGCCTGACGCAGGAAATGTTTGATAAAGTGGTGGATGGTGCGCGGTGTATGGTGGATGGTGGTAAGGTTTAGCAGATTTTTATTGTCAATTTGTCCAAAATCTATATATAAAACTGCCCTCGGCTATTCACCAACCACCAACCACCATTCACCATTATGCACACCTATCGTACTCATACCTGTTCCGAGCTTACCAGAAACAAAGTCGGTGAAACCGTAAAACTTTCCGGTTGGGTTCACCGCAAGCGCGATCACGGCAATTTGCTGTTCATAGATCTGCGTGACCATTACGGCATCACCCAGTTGGTGGCTGATGGTGGTGAGCATTTTGATACGCTAAGCCATGTTAAGCTGGAAAGCGTTATAACAGTTGAGGGAAAAGTAGTTGCCCGTTCTGCTGAGACAATCAATAAGGATTTGCCGACTGGTGAAATTGAGGTTGTGGTTTCAGCGATGAAACTTGAATCAACCGCCGATGCACTGCCAATTCAGGTTAATTCTGACCGTGAACAGCCGGAGGAAACTCGCCTGCGCTATCGTTTTCTTGATTTGCGTCGTGAGAAACTCCACAAAAACATCATGCTGCGCTCACAGGTGATTTCATCATTGCGACGCAGAATGACAGATTCAGGTTTCAACGAATTTCAAACCCCGATTTTAACAGCCAGTTCGCCAGAAGGTGCGCGTGATTACCTTGTTCCTTCGCGCATCCATCCGGGAAAATTTTACGCGCTGCCGCAAGCACCACAGCAATTCAAGCAACTGCTCATGGTTTCCGGCTTCGATAAATATTTCCAGATTGCGCCCTGCTTCCGTGATGAAGATGGGCGTGCTGACCGTTCACCGGGGGAATTCTACCAGCTTGATATTGAGATGAGCTTTGTCACTCAGGAAGATGTGTTTGCAGCTATTGAGCCGGTTCTGCACGGCGTATTCACTGAGTTTGGTGATAAACAAGTCACTAACTATCCATTCCCGCGCATCACCTATAAAGAGTCGATGCTCAAATATGGCAGCGATAAACCAGATTTACGCAACCCGCTTATCATAAGTGATGTAACCGAAGTGTGGCGCGGTTCTGGCTTTGGTATATTCAATAAGGTTATTGAAGGTGGTGGAGTTGTTCGCGCCATTCCTGCGCCGGGTTGTGCGAGCAAGCCACGCAGCTTTTTTGACAATATGATTGAATTTGCCAAGAGCATGGGCGCGCAGGGGCTTGCCTATATTATTTTTGAAGAAAATGGTGATGCCAAAAGTCCAATAGCAAAATTCCTGACACCAGAAAAAATCTCTGAACTAAAACAGGTGGCTGGTGTTAAAAATGGTGATGCAGTGTTTTTCAGCAGTGGTGCAGAGCTTTCTGCTGCAAAACTAGCCGGGCAGGTGCGGGTGCAGCTTGGCAACGAACTAGACCTGCTGGAAAAAGGCGTGTTCAAATTCCTCTGGGTTGTTGATTTCCCGTATTTTGAATATGACGAAGAAGAGAAAAAAATAATTTTCAGCCATAATCCTTTTTCGATGCCACAAGGCGGGATGGATGCACTGCTTACCAAAAATCCGCTCGATATATTAGCCTATCAATATGACATAGTGTGCAATGGTGTGGAGCTTTCTTCCGGCGCGATTCGTAACCATAAACCGGAGCTGATGTATAAGGCATTTGAAATAGCTGGTTATGGTGCTGATGTGGTTGATTCAAAATTCGGCGGGATGATTTCTGCTTTTAAATTCGGCGCACCGCCGCATGGCGGGCTTGCTCCGGGTGTTGACCGGATGGTGATGCTCCTTGCTGATGAACCGAATATCCGCGAAGTTATTGCCTTCCCGATGAACCAGAAGGCTGAAGATTTATTGATGCAAGCACCGAATGTGGCTGATGATAAACAACTTCGCGAATTGCATCTGCAACTTTCACCTAAAGCAAAACAGATTCTGGCAGAAGAAGCGGAAAAATAACAATATATTGTTATCCTGGATAATATATGCTTTATTAGCATATAATTATATGCTATGTTGATAGGTAGTAAGATGATATTTGAATGGGATGATACAAAAGAAGCTGTAAATATTAAAAAGCATGGTGTGAATTTTAAAACAGCAGAGAAAGCTTTTTTTGATACCAAACGAATAACTACTTTAGATAATGCCCATAGCACAGATAAAGAAACCAGATATTATAGTCATTTGAGAGTAAAAATCCCCAATTCTTGTCATTGCGACTGCGAGCATAGCGTGGCAGGAAGCAATCCAGTATTTTCAACATGTTTTGGCTTCTGGATTGCCACGAATGCTACGCATTCTCGCAATGACGAGTGGGTAATTATTGTATCAAATTACTATATTGTTTTGGCTATGTTGATGAAAGAATAATGACTGTACGATTCACCGTTCGCGGAGGACGAATACGGATTTTGGGTGCGGGATATTGGCGCAAAGGAAGAGGATTTTATGAAAAACAAAACGGAATATAGCGATGAACCAATGGATATAGGCAGGATAGTTAATATACTTCCAAGCCCCGCAGAGCTGGCAAATATGGCTAGGACTGAGCGTGCAACACTTACTCTAACTAAAGCAACATTAGATTACTTTAGGAAAGAGGCAAAAAAAGAACATGTTTCCTATAATATATTGATACGTAATGCGCTGGATGAATATATGAAATATAGCCAGCAAAAAAACTTGTAGAGAGTTTTATTGTTAAAAAACAACGAAAAATTTAGGGTTGAAAAACATGCCTGTATGGGTTAGGGTTTTACTAACTCAAAATAAGAATGTTGGCGCAATGATTGAACAGCTAGACACAGATAACTCTTTTGCACTGAACCGCCGTCAGTTAATTGGTGGGCTGGCTGCCTTTGCTGGTTTGTCTATTATTCCCGCACCACTTTTGGCAGCACCTCCTAAAAAGATAAAAATTGGACCATCCATCAAGATAAAAAACGGTTCTAAACCTTCTTCTAAGTCTGCTTCCAAGTCTAAGAATGTGCGTTTTCTGGCTTTTGACAATCTGCACACTGGCGAAAAAACCAAGCTGGTTTATTGGGAAAAGGGGCGTTATGTTAAGGGCGCGCTTGCAGAAATAAACCGCGTGCTGCGTGATCACCGTACTAACGAGGTTGCGCGTATCGATAAGGCACTTCTTGACCAGTTATTTATACTGCACAACAAGCTTGGCTCACGCGCTCCTTTCGAGGTGATTTCCGCTTACCGTTCACCAAAGACCAATGCCATGTTGCGTGAGCATTCCGGCGGTGTTGCCCAGAAAAGTATGCATGTGCAGGGGAAAGCCATTGATATCCGCCTGCCTGATAAGGATTTAGTCTATATCCGCAACGCCGCCCTTGCCATGAATGTTGGGGGAGTTGGTTATTATCCGGATTCAAAATTTGTGCATGTGGACTCTGGAAAAGTGCGTAATTGGTAATTGCTTAATCAGCTGCAACTTCACTTTTTACTTCCGGATTTTTCATTGTTTCCAGTATTTCTGTAACCCGTTTTTTATCCCTGCCATAAACGTCAGTGTAGAAATATGGTTTCTTTGTAGCTTCATCAACCCAGCTTGTCCAATATACCAGATACACTTCCACCGGATCGACTGATAATATTTTTGACTGGCTGCCGTCATAAAGCTTATCAATTCTTTCAACATTCCAGCCTTCCATGCCATCCATCACAAAATACGCCAGTTCGCGGGCTTTCTCAACTCTGATGCAACCGTGGCTTAAGGCGCGTTCAGCTTTGGCAAACAGTTTTGGGCTTCCTGTTGAATGCAGATAGATATTGTTAGTGTCAGGCAGGTTGAATTTTATTTTGCCAAGGGCATTGCCACTGCCTGCGCGCTGCACAAATTTATAGGTTTCATCTGATTGGTTTTCCCAGTCAATCTCCTCGGCATTAATGACTTCACCATCACTATCGCGTATAACATAATTGCCTTTGGTAAAATATTCCGGTTCATCGCGCAATTTACCCATCATTTCGTTACGGGCTATGCTTGCTGGAACGTGCCACTGCGGATTAAAGCTTACTTCTATGATGTCGCGGTGGAAAAGTGGGGTGGCGTGTCTTGGTTTGCCGACAATAATCCGTGAATTGATTATGGTTTTGTTATTATCAACCGCTTCCAGATAAAATCCCGCGATATTCACCAGTACATGACGTTTGTTAAGCTCCGGCATGTCCTGCATGCGTTCCAGTGTTGCTTTCATCTGTGCAATACGGAATTCAACCGGAACAGCAAGTGCTACTTGCGTTTTTTTGCCAATCGCACCATCGATTTCCAGTCCATGCCGCTCCTGAAATTTTTTTACTGCTTCCGAAAGATTTTCATCTAAAATTTCTATGTCTACTTCTGCCGAATCTTCTGTTTCCACCTTATAATCGCCCATTACCGAAAGTATCCGGCGCAGAATAGGGACTCTCGAATCCTTGCCGTGTATCTTTATCGATTTTCCCAGCGGGAAATGCTCCCAGCCACCCTTAGCATAAATATCCTGATAATTATGTATTGCGGTTTCCAGGATTTCCGTGTGGCGATTAGCCGCTTTGCAGTCAGTCTCGCAGGTGGTTTCTGGCTCCGTAGGCAAATTTTCGGAAAGAACCAGTGTGCTGGAGAATGCCAATAAGCAAGCCGGTATAAGTAAATACTTTAACCAGCCTTTGATAGTAGTTATACTGTTCATATAGTTTTGTATTTTTATAATGGTGGAATGATTAAGAATACCTGTTTTATAATAGATATATTATAGCAATAGAATTAATCATTAGTTATTATTATCTGCATTTTATCGAATAAATTATTGGTAAATAATATGTTAAAGATAGCTTGTTTGCAACTTACCAGTAGCGCGGATTTGCTGGAAAATATTGCTAAAGTTGAGGGGATGGTAGAGCGTGCGACCGCCATGGGGGCAGGGCTGGTCGCTACTCCCGAAAACACATTTTTAATAGAAGAAAGTGGAAAAGACCGGGTTTTTTATAAGCAGCATGAGCATCCGGCAGTTAAAGCCTCAGCGGAAATGGCGCGTAAAAACAATATTTGGCTGCTAATAGGCAGTATCGCTGTACTAAGTGATGAGTATAGAGTGCTGAGTGCTGAGAAAGAAAATAATAAAGGAAATGATACTAAATCCAATTTCAAAACTTCTAACTCTCAACTCAGCACTCAAAACTCAGCACTCACCTATAATCGTTCGCTGCTTTTTAACCCTGAGGGCGAAATTATGTCCCATTATGATAAAATTCACCTGTTTGATGTTGAGGTTGGTGATGGGCAGGTTTATCGGGAATCTTCTAAAATTATTGCTGGTGACAAGGCGGTTATCGCCGAAACACCTTGGGCAAAACTGGGCATGACTATTTGTTATGATGTTCGCTTCCCGCAGCTTTATCGCGCCTTGGCAAAATCTGGAGCGAGTATTATTTCTGTACCAGCGGCTTTCACACAGGTAACCGGCGAAGCGCACTGGCATGTCCTGCTGCGTGCCCGTGCCATCGAAACTGGATGTTTTATCATTGCTCCGGCGCAAACCGGAACCCATGCGGGTAACCGCAAAACCTATGGTCACAGCCTCATAATAGATCCGTGGGGGAAAATCCTCGCTGATGGTGGCACGGAAGAAGGTATCATAACCGCTGATATAGATTTAAGCGAAGTAGCAAAAATGCGCGGTAAATTGCCAAGCCTGCAGCATGACAGGGAGTTTAGTTTAAAGCCTTAATTCTTTGTTAAATAGTTTATTATAGAATCAACGTTAGTTGCATTTTGGAGTAATTTACATAATAACAATGGAATCAAATGTTTACCCCCCCATCAATTCTGGGTTGTAGCCCCAGATCCAGCAACAAGTGCAGGGTAACAAGTACAAATGGCTTCACGCTTGTTGAGCTTTCAATCGTGCTGGTAATTATTGGGTTAATTGTTGGTGGAGTTTTGGTTGGTAGAGATCTGATTAAATCAGCACAGTTAAGGTCAGTTCTGACCGATATAGAAAAATTTAATTCCGCTGCAAATACTTTTCGAACCAAATATAACTGCATCCCTGGTGATTGTTCAATTGCGACGAGTTTCTTCAGTCAAAATCAAGACTGTGCGGGTGGTACTGGCACGCATACGGCTCTTACTACTTGTAACGGTGATAATGATGGTTTTATTACCTTAATGAACCCTGGCGATCCGCAACCACCAACATCTAATTATTGGCAATTTGACGAAACAATGTTGTTTTGGCAGCATCTATCCCTCGCAGGCTTGGTTAATGGTAATAAATGGATTGGACTAATGGCATATTGCCTGGAGTAAATGCTCCGGTGTCGCGATTTGATGCTGGATGTTTTAGCATCAATTCTTCTCGCTATGATGCAGGTGATGCTGTTCAAAAATTGCCATATGATATAAATAATAATTTTATAGCGATTGGAAATCAAAAAGCAAACAATGGAACCGGCGTGTCGACAAATACATGCGCTGCTGGGCTATATTCATTTCCTGCCATTTCCGCATATAATTTGGACATTAAAATAGACGATGGAAAACCCTTTACTGGCACAGTACAGTCACTTATGGATTTGTATGGCGGATCTCAGAATATATCCAGTAATTCGCCATATCCTGGATGCCTTATAAGTACCAATATATTTGATTGGGCGAATTACCCTACCAACACAACATATGATACCGTAGCGTCTGTGACCGCGTGTCAGTTATTTTTTAAGACTTCTTTTTAGTTTTTTCTTCCCAACCACCAGATAATTAACCGCTAAATCCTTGGAGTCCAGCCGCCATTTCCACGAAATTGGATTCATCACCATTCCCATCAGCTCGTCTATTTCAATTTGGTTTTGTTCCAGCAATCGGCATAGTTCGCTTGGACGTAGGAATTTATTCCACGTATGTGTTCCAACTGGCAGCATCCGCATGATATATTCCGCGCCTACTATAGCAAGTGCGTAGGATTTTACAGTACGGTTAAGAGTTGAGAGAATTATAATACCATCCGGTTTTAAAAGTTTGCAAGCGGATTTTATGAATAGATCAATATCCGCCACATGCTCCACAATTTCCAGCGAAAGAACCACATCAAAACTCGCTCCGCTTGTCGCCAGATCTTCGGCTGTGGTGCAGCGATAATCAATAGCAAGCCCCATCTTTTCAGCGTGCAGCCCGGCAACTTTGATGTTTTTTTCGGATGCGTCAATGGCGGTAACTTTCGCACCCAGCCGCGCCATTGGTTCGGCAATCAATCCACCGCCACAGCCAATATCCAGCAGCGAAAGCGAATCCATAGCCACAAAATGCTTGATAATCATGTCTTTAATATATTCAATCCGAACAGGATTCATACTGTGCAGAGGCGCGAATTTGCCACCAGTGTCCCACCACTCCTCAGCAATTCGCGAAAAACGCTCAATCTCCTCAGCATCAACCGAACTGCCTTGATTAACGGATTTTGTATTTTTTGTTTTCATTTGTGTCTGTAAATTGGTAAACTAGCTTCAATTTATATAATTAGCGGGGAGTATAATATATGCTGGAAGAAGAATCTGCAAAAAAGAAAGACTTCGTAAAAGATATTGGCAACTCCCTTAAAGACGAGTTCAAAAAAGACCCGCTTGGGGAAAAACTCCAGAGATGGAAACACGAAATCATAGATTTTATAAGAAACCTTAAAAAAGCTCGTGATATTGTAAAAAATAATTATGAACTTGGTCGGAAACATTACGATCTCGGTAATTTTGATGACGCGGTTTTTCGTTTTAAATTCCTGACATGGATGGAACCGAAGCATGCTGATGGTTGGTATTGGCTGGCAGCCAGCTATATGGCAGTTGATAAAAAACTAAATGCCAAAATCGCCTTGATAAAAGCCTTGCAGATTAAGCCAGATTGGCAGGAAGCCAAAGATATGTTGAAAGTGGCGAGTAGTGTTGCCTAAAAATCTTACTATCAGGCAGGTTGCTGAGACTGAAGCTGATAAACTAACCAACATTCATGCGATATGTTTCCCGCGTTATTGGAACCGCGAGGTTTTTACCGATTTTTTCGCAGTTAAGGACACTTTTGCTTTTCTGGTGGAGGAGGGGAAGGAAGCTGTTGCTATGTTGGTTTATCGCACGGCTTTTGATCAGGCGGAAATCCTGACGATTGCGGTTTTACCAGCTTACAGGAAACAGGGAGTTGCCGGAAAACTCGTGGAAGATATGCTGGAAAAATGCAAAAATCTAGGGGTAGAAAAACTATTCCTTGAGGTGGAAGTCGGCAATAATCCAGCTATAAAACTCTATGAAACTTACGGCTTCCAGCATATAAACCGCAGGAAACTATATTACCAGCAGCTTGACGGTTCTCTTACTGACGCACTGGTGATGATGAAGAAGTTATCTTGAGCGGACTTCATCATTAGTTATACGCTTTCTGAAACGACTTAAATTTTCGCGTTGTTCTCCGACCTTTACAGAAGGGAATTTTTTCCTGAAGAGTTCAAGGCCATCATCTCTAGGTATTTCAACTCTGTATCCACCATCCGCCTTAAGGGCAAAAGCTGTCATAGGGTTTTCTTTATTTATAATTCTTGTCAAATCAATAGCATTTTTTTCAGTTGTAACGCCAGAATATGCTGCTATCGGTTCTAAATAACTTCCTTCGTGCCAGTTAACTTGTTGTAACTTAGAATCATGCTCTCCCATGTAGTATCTCCCATTATTATATTTTTAAATTATTTTTGTCTGCCTAGAATACATCAATCAAATATTAATTTAAAGTTAAAATTGTTAATAAATAAGTATTTGTGTATATATTTGTAAAAAAAGGAAAAATTAGTCTTTTCTGGATGCCAGCCGAAGCTGGCATGATAATAGTAAAGCGAGCTTGTCATGGCAAAAAAAATAGTCTAAATCACTTATCCACTAATCCCTAACCACTAATCCCTAATTATGGCATTAATAGTACAAAAATTCGGTGGCACTTCGGTGGGTAATATTGAGCGTATCCGCAATGTTGCTACCAAGGTAAAAAAAGAACTCGATATTGGCAATCAGGTGGCGGTGGTGGTTTCTGCCATGTCGGGCGTTACCAATCAACTGGTCGCTTATGTGCAGGAGCTTTCACCGCTTTCCAGCCCGGAAGCCTGGGCGGAATATGATCAGGTGGTTTCCTCCGGCGAACAGGTGACCAGCGGTTTGCTGGCATTATGTTTAAATGAGATGGGAATTCCGGCGCGCTCATATTCAGGTTGGCAAATTCCACTTAATACCAATCTGGCACATGGCAAAGCGCGGATAGAAAGCATTGACGCTTCTTCCATGCTTGCCGAAATTAATAGCGGCAAGGTGGTGGTAATTGCCGGATTTCAGGGAGTAGATAAAAATAAGCGCGTATCGACGCTGGGGCGTGGCGGTTCGGATACTTCAGCGGTGGCACTTGCTGCAGCTCTTAAAGCTGACAGGTGCGATATTTATACCGATGTGAACGGAGTATACACCACTGACCCACGCATAGTGAGCAACGCCCGCAAGCTGGATAAAATTGCCTATGAGGAAATGCTGGAAATGGCATCACTCGGTGCGAAGGTTTTGCAGACGCGCTCGGTGGAAATGGCGATGAATCACAATGTGATTGTGCAGGTGCTGAATAGTTTTAATGATGAAGCCGGAACATTACTGGTAAAAGAGGAGGATATTGTGGAACAGAAACGTATTACAGGGATTGCTTATTCGCGGGATGATGCGCGGATTTCCCTCACCGAAATTGCCAATATCCCGGGAATGTCGGCTTCGTTATTTGCGCCTCTTGCCGAGGCTGGAATCAATGTGGATATGATCGTACAAAACGTAACCGAAGGTGGTAAGGCAACTGATATTACCTTCACCGTGCCTAAGGCGGATCTCGATAACGCGGTTGCGGTGGTGGAAAAGCTGCGTGACAAGCTTAAGTATAAATCCATGCACGCTGATAAAAACGTAGCAAAAATTTCGGTGGTCGGCGTGGGAATGCGCAGCCATACCGGTATTGCCCAAACCATGTTTGAAGCTCTTGCCGAAAAAAATATAAATATCTCGGTTATTTCCACTTCCGAAATAAAAATCAGCGTACTGATCGCCGAAGAATATACCGAGCTGGCTGTGCGGGCGTTGCACGCGGCATTTGAATTGGAGAAAGCATGAAAATTACGCTTGACGTAACGAGTAATTGGCATTACTATGATTCTAAGTTATAAAGATAAGCGGACGGAAGAATTTGCAAATGGCAAACGTATAAAGGCTTTTGAAGCATTCTCAAAGCAAGCTGAAAAACGTTTGGAAATATTGGATGCAGCAATAAACAAAGAGTCATTACGATATTTACCAAGTAATAATTTCGAGGCTTTGGGCGGTGATCGTAAAGGTTATTATAGTATTCGTATCAATCGTAAGTGGCGGATTTGTTTTGAATGGGCTGATGGTGACTCTGGTGCTTCAAATGTTGAAATAGTTGATTATCATTGAGGAGGTTTTTATGGCAAGGACACCAATCCATCCGGGAGAAATTTTGGCAGATGAGCTGCATGAACTTAATATAAGTGCAGCGGAACTGGCGAGGATTTTGCATGTTCCTACTAACCGCATTACCCAGATTATAAATGGTAAGCGCGCGCTCACTGCGGATACCGCGCTGCGTCTTGGCAGGTGGTTTGGAACTGGTGCCGAGTTATGGATAAATTTACAGAAATCTTATGAGCTTCGTCTTGCTGAGCTTGAAATTGGCAAAGAAATAAATCGCTTGATCCCAAAGCGTAAACATAATGAAATCTATCAATAAATATATAAGAGAAAATAATGACATCAACACTCCACACTCAGCACTCCACACTCACCCATTTATGGGCAAGAGGCACAGAATTTCTCGGCACGCAATATGCCATTATGGGCGGGGCGATGTCGTGGGTTTCTGAACGAAATCTGGTTGCAGCACTTTCAAATACGGGTGCGTTTGGGGTAATCGCCTGTGGTTCTATGCCACCTGAATTACTGGAAAAAGAAATCATTGAAACCAAAAAACTAACTAGCAAACCTTTTGGCGTAAATCTTATTATCATGCACCCGCAGCTTGCGGAATTGGTGGAAGTCTGCAAACGGCAAAATGTTACGCATGTGGTGCTGGCGGGCGGAATTCCCAGTGGTGATACCATAAAATCCATCAAGGAATCTGGCGGCAAGGTTATTGCCTTTGCGCCGTCAGCGATAATTGGTCGCAAATTGGTGCGTAGCGGGGTTGATGCTCTGGTGATTGAAGGGGCGGAAGCGGGTGGGCATATCGGTCCGGTTTCGACATCGGTGCTGGCGCAGGAGATTTTGCCGAATATAAAAGAAGTTCCAATTTTTGTGGCTGGCGGTATCGGGCGTGGTGAAGCTATCATCAGCTATCTGGAAATGGGTGCGTCTGGTGTGCAGCTCGGTACACGCTTTGTATGTGCAGAAGAATCTATTGCTCATCCCAAATTCAAAGAGGCTTTTATTCGGGCGCAGGCGAGGGATGCCATGCCGTCAGTACAGGTTGATCCTGATTTTCCAGTGATTCCGGTGCGTGCGTTGCTGAATAAGGCAACCGATGCTTTCACCCGTTGTCAGCATGAAGTTATAAGAGAGTTCCGAGCAGGTGGCGTTGATAAAAAAGACGCGCAGCTAAAAATCGAGCATTTCTGGGCAGGCGCGCTCAGAAAAGCAGTTATTGATGGCGATGTGGAAAACGGGTCGCTGATGGCCGGACAGAGTGTCGGCATGGTAAGCAAGATAGAGCCGATGCAAAACATAGTGAACGAGCTTATAGCGCAGTCAGAGTCCTGCCTTGGAATGCGAAAAAAAGCGTAAACCTAATCAGTCTTCATTCTATGCTTTTGCGCTATCCCGCCTTGTTCTTCGGCGGTACGTGCGAAAATCTCTTCAAATACTGCCTTGTGTGTGGCTGTTTTAAAATTGAAAGTTATGTAAGGGTTGCTGTTTCTGGCGTTTACCATAAAATAAAGAACTTCTTCGTCATCGCCGGCGTCTGATACACCGTATCTTTGTTGTAAATTATTATTTGCCATCACAACCGCATTATATTTTCCGCCAAAGCCGTCGGTTATAGTTCGATATAAATTTTTTGCAGCCTCACGAGTCTTGTGCTCATCTGGGAAGTTATAAGTTACTGTTTCCATATTGCTTCCTGAAAGATAGGGATATACTGGGTATAGTATAATGCTCCTATACCCATAAATTCAACAAAAAACGTTGTAGTAATTCTGTATAATCATTATGCGGAATTACTATGAAAATCGAGTCCGAAAGACCGCCAAAGATTTTACTTTTCGCTGCGAAGCAAGAGTAACTTCAAAATAATAACTATAATTCTCTCTTTTGTTCTATTCTGGTTTTTACAAGTTGTTTTATGTTCCATTTACACCTGTTTAGATGTAATTGAAGTCTATGAGTTCGCTATATTATAAAGAAATTGGGCAAGTGTTGCAAAATGCAAGGGAAGACTTACGCTTGACCTTGCCGGAGGCTTCGTCTGCTTTGCATATCCGCGCCCATTATCTTCAGGCACTGGAGAGTGGAAAACTGGATGATTTGCCAGGTTCAGCCTACACCAAGGGCTATCTGCAATCCTATGCGATTTTTTTGTATCTGGATAAGGATGAAATTCTACGCCGCTTTGAAATAGTAAATAATGATTTTCCAGAAAAGGACCTTTTCTTTCCTAAAGTCTTTGGGAAAAATAAAAATCCTTCAAATTCAGTTGTTTTGGCCGGAGTTTTGTTGGTTTTTATAATTTATTTCCTATGGTTTTTTGCCCTCAGGCCTGGTGTTGCCCCATCATATGTAACCCCAGTACCCTCGCGTATTGCCAGCTCATATTTGCAGACTTCACTTTCCATTAGCCTGTTTAATCATACTTGCGCTAAGAATCAGCCTGGAGTATATCCTCCCTGTTATTGGGCAAATGTTGGCAAGGCGGGAGTGAATGCTCCATTGCCAAAGCGTCGTAAGGCTGTATCCGTTATGTATTCGGATAGTCGTGGCTAAAGCGAAAATGCTCTAAAGCTTTTAACGGCAATTATATTTAAGGATATTGTGCTTCCAGTTCGCAGAAAATCCCATCAGGTTTTTATAGGTAGTGTGCCGGTTGGTGGTGCTGCGCCCAAAATCGCACCTGTTATGGTGCAGTCAATGACCAATACCGACACTGCCGATGTGGTTGCGACCGTCGCGCAAGTTGAAGCTTTGGCGCGCGCCGGTTCGGAAGTGGTGAGGATTACGGTGAATAATGAAGCCTCTGCTAAAGCAGTGCCGTTTATCCGTGAGAAACTGGATGCGCTTGGTTGCCATGTGCCTCTGGTTGGTGATTTCCACTATAACGGGCATACATTGCTTAAAAATTTTCCTGATATGGCGAAGGCACTAGCCAAATATCGTATCAATCCCGGCAATGTTGGCTTTGCGGATAAACATGATCTGCAGTTTTCCCAGATGATCGAATTTGCTATTAAGTATGATAAACCAGTGCGGATTGGTGTTAATTGGGGCAGTCTTGACGCGCAGATGCTTTCTGCCGTGATGGATGAAAATGCAAAAAGCGCAACCCCTAAAGATTCAGCAGCAGTTGCCCGTGAAGCGTTGGTGCGCTCGGCGGTGGAAAGCGCAAAGACGGCAGAAAAAATTGGCTTACCGTCAAATCATATTATACTTTCCTGCAAAGTCAGTCGGGTGCAGGATTTGATTCTGGTATATCGTGATCTTGCGACACGCTGTGAATATCCGCTGCATCTGGGGCTTACCGAAGCGGGCATGGGCAGCAAAGGTATTGTATCTTCCACGGCAGCACTTGCGGTGCTGCTGCAGGAAGGCATTGGTGATACCATCCGTGTTTCACTTACGCCAGAGCCAAATGGTGATAGAACTCAAGAAGTGCAGGTGGCGCAGGAAATTCTGCAGAGCATGGGACTGCGTGCATTTACTCCGCAGGTTATAGCCTGTCCGGGTTGTGGGCGCACTACCAGTACAGTATTTCAGGAACTGGCTGATAAGATTCAAACCTACCTGCGTAACCAGATGCCAGTATGGAAAAATCAGTATAAAGGCGTAGAGAATATGAATGTGGCGGTTATGGGCTGTATAGTAAATGGTCCTGGTGAAAGTAAGCATGCCAACATCGGCATCAGCCTGCCGGGTACTGGTGAACAGCCAGCCGCGCCAGTATTTGTGGATGGAAAGAAAACTGTAACCTTGCGTGGCGATAAAATTGCTGAGGAATTTCAGGCTATTGTAGAAGATTATGTGAGTGGAAAATATACTTTACATGACTAACTAGTTGCCTTACCATCTCGGTATGGTTATATCTGTTAATGTCAGTGAGGCTAAGGCTAAACTTTCTTATTTGCTTAATTTGGTTGAGCAGGGGGAGGTGGTTTGGATTTGTCGTAGAAATATACCTGTTGCTGAGATAAAGAGAAAAAAAAGCAATAAATAGACAAATGTCCATCACGCAAAATTCCTTATGTAAAAAATTGTGGTTGCCGTTTGCTATCAGCACTATGGTTATCCTTGCCTTGCTGCGTGAGATCGCATTTTTCCCGATACCGGACATGATACCCAATCCCGACAGCAGTTGGCTTATTTATGCTGCAGGGCGCATGGCGGATGGGCAGAAGCCATATGTTGATTTTATGGAAACCAACCCCCCCTTGATTCTATGGATAAGCCTGCTTCCGGTTTTGCTCGGCAAAATTCTGGGATTGTCGCCTTTTACGGTTTTCCCGCTGCTGGTTACATTGCTGAACCTTGCCAGTATGTGGCTTGTGGCAAAAGTGATGCGCGGAAATAATCTGCTCGGCGCAAAACCGGTATTTGGGGCGGTGCTGCTTTACATTGCCTTTGGTTTTTTTCTACTATCGCCGGCGGTTTATGGTCAGCGCGAATTATTGTTCATTACTCTGGTGCTGCCATATCTTATCAAATCGTTATTTGCAGAACGCGAAGAAAAATCAACTTCCGTTGATCTAATTATCATTTTAATGGCGGCAATCGGTTTCGCGCTTAAACCATTCTTCCTGTTGTTATGGGGTTTGAACGAGCTACATAAAGCAATTCAGGAACGCAATTTTCTGTCTATTTTCGCGCTCAGAAATTGGCTTATTGGCTGTGTGCAGCTATTATATTTCGCAGCGATATATTACCTTGCACCGGAATATATAAACACGATAATTCCAGCAATTATTAGCACCTATTTCGCTTATGAAACTTTATGGTACAGCATACTTAAAATTATAGCTATTATTTGCGGTCTTGCGTTGTTGTTGGCATGGATGGCAAGCCCACATTCTGATTTCAGGAAAATTATCGGACGGATGGTGGTATGGATGTTTGCCTGTGCCATGTTGATGGTTGTGCAGCGCAAAGATTGGCTGAACCATCTATATCCGATGGTATTCATGGCTGGTTTGGTTATCGTGATGGTTCTGCTATATCTGGTTGCAATATGGCAGGAGATTGGGTTGCTCATCGGCAGAACGCGCTTTCTGGCACTTTGTGTGGGCATAGCTACCTTGCTTGCCGGAATTTATGTGGACGGTAAATTCTGGTATTTTATTTATAAACATCCATCAGTGATACATACTAGGTTACTGGCGGAAATTGATAAGCATGCTGACGGGAAATACGTATATTCGCTGGCGTTTAATATGCAGTCGGCATTTCCGGTGATTGCCCTGTCAAAAGGGGTTTTTCATGGTAGTTTTTACCAGCTATGGCCAATGTCCGGTCTTATTATCCGCGAACAAGAAGGTAAAAAGACTGAGGATATTGTTAGTGCCAGGAAGTTTTTTTATGATAATCTGGTGCATGATTTCTCCAGTCATCCGCCGGAACTGGTATGGGTTGATGAGAATGTTAATCTGGAAAAAATTGCTGATTATGATATTGAACCGGAAAACCGGGATATAATTAAGGTATTATCCCGCGATGTTCGGTTTTTTGTTTTGTGGCAGAATTATGAAAAAATTGGCGAGATAGAAGGTAACAAGCCGGATAATGATAATCTGGAGGAGGGCGAAAAGCCAATGAAGCCGGAGCGTTATTCGTTATATAAGCGGATTAAGAAGGATGGGGTATGAGTAATAAACTGCAACCGGTGCGCGGTACGCATGATATTTTGCCGGATGATAATATAAAATACCGTTCCATCATACAGATGATGGAGATGGCTGCGTCCAATTACGGTTATGGTCAGATTTCCACACCCATATTTGAGTTCTCTGAAGTGTTTCACCGTACGCTCGGTGATACTTCCGATGTGGTAAATAAAGAAACCTATACATTTACAGATCGTGGTGGAGAGTCTCTTACTTTGCGCCCTGAATTTACTGCTTCTGTGGTGCGTGCTTTTATTTCCAACGGATTGCAGGAGCAACTGCCATTCAAGGTATTTTATCATGGTCCAGCATTTCGTTATGAGCGGCCGCAGAAAGGTCGGTTACGTCAGTTTCACCAGTTTGGAGCAGAGTTTTTAGGAGCGAATGAACCGCTTGCTGATGTGGAAGTTATTGCTATGACTTGTCAAATGTTGCGCTATTTGCAGGTTGATAAGGATGTAAAGTTAGAACTGAATTCATTGGGTGATACAGAAAGCCGAAAAATCTATCGAGAGGCTTTGGTCAATTATTTTAATGATCATCGTCAATCTTTATCTGAAGACAGCATGGTTCGCTTGGAAAAGAATCCTTTGCGTATCTTGGATTCTAAGGATGTTGGCGATAGAAAAATTATTAAGGACGCGCCGCTGGCGCATGATTATTTCAATGCAAAGTCCAAGGATTTCTTCGCTTATATAATTACTGCATTAAAAGAGTTGCAGATTGATTATAATATTAATACAAGGCTGGTACGTGGTTTAGACTATTATTCACATACCGTATTTGAATTTACTACGGAGCTATTAGGGGCTCAGAGTACAGTGCTTGCTGGCGGGCGGTATGATGGTCTGGTCAAACAGATGGGCGGTTCAGATATTACTGGAATTGGATTTGCTGCTGGTATTGAGCGGTTGTTGGCACTACAGGAAGCTGTCGGAGTTAATGGAAATGTTCATATTCGTAGACCTATAGCAGTTATTCCAATTGACAATGAGCAGGAAATAGCAGCCTTGAAATTAGCACAGGATTTACGACAAAGAAGTTATTATGTGGAATTAATAACCAATGGCAATATGGGAAAAAAGATGAAGAAGGCAGATAAAATTGGTGCTGCCATGGCTTTATTACTTGGAGAAAGTGAAGTGAAAGACGGCACTGTTACAATGAAAAATCTTGGAACTGGAAGCCAAGAAATTATGACCTTAGATAAGCTGCATCGTTTTTTGCAATCTCATTTTCATAAAATATCGCAGCAGGTGCAGTCATGAG